>JALEGB010000001.1 GCA_022760355.1 Neomegalonema sp. | reverse complement strand
TCCTAGCCCGTCCTCAGCTTGGCTTACCGGTCTTGACCGGGCTATCAGCCCGCTCCGCGCCCGGTGCGCAGCCGAGAACGGGCTAGGAAGCGCTGACAACGCCTGCTGAATGGGTTTCGACCCTAAGCTCGGTCGTCGAATTAGGGCCGCAGCGCGCGGAATATAAACATGCAGTTTCGCACTTGCCTCGCCTAGACGCCGACTTGTCTAGGCCGCTTTGGGCTGCCACAGTGCAATCGTTAACCAATCCAATCATAGCGCGCCTTTGACGGGCCGACGACGGCCGAGCGGCGCGTTTGCTTATGGTTAACTCCAGGTCAACCCTGTCGGACTAAGAACTGTTAAGGGGGGCGGCAAAGCGACGTCTCCAGATAACTAATGCAAGATCAGTGTGGACGTGTGCGCCGTGTCGTGCGTTATCATGTGCCTGAAAAATGTGCGACCGACGTCAAGTGGGGTGAATTTCACCTTGATTAGCTTGGTGCTGTGGAGGGTTGCGCGTGAATTGTGCAGAGGTTGATGGGGATGGCCCAGATTAAAGCGTTTCGAGATCCTGCTGAGCCCGCGCTACTCGCAAATTACGAACCCGGACCGTTCTTTTGTGAATTGATGGGAGATGGCGGCGAGGAGCGGCCGCGATTGCTGGAATTTTGGCGTCGGCTTGAAGGGCTTCGGCTGGGCGATCTGTCCGCCCGCGCAGATGATGCGCTAACCGATCTGCGTGAACGCGGCGTCACCTTCACCGTTTACACGGAGAAAGATGAAATCGATCGCGCGTTGCCTTTCGACGTGATCCCACGGGTGCTGACGGCGCCTGAGTGGGCGCAGATCGAAAGCGGCGTGGTGCAGCGGGTCGCCGCGATCAACGCATTTCTGCACGATATCTATCACGATCAGAAGATCCTGAAGGACGGCGTCGTGCCGGCCGAATTGGTGCTGAGCAATCCCGGCTACTTGCAGCAGATGGTCGGCGTGGACATGCCGCAGCGCTGTTACGCGCATATTGCCGGCATTGACTTGGTGCGCGGCGGCGATGGCGCGTTCTATGTGCTTGAGGATAACGCGCGCACCCCGTCCGGCGTTAGCTACGTGGTCGAGAACCGCCATCTGATGCAGCGCGCTTTTCCTGACGTGCTGCGCGGATTCCGACTGCGCGATGTTTCGAATTACGGCCACGCCTTGCGCGATAAGCTGCGCGAAGTGGCGCCGCCGGCGGCGGGCGACGATCCCAAGGTTGTGCTGCTGACGCCCGGCGTCTTCAACTCCGCGTATTATGAGCATATTTTCCTGGCGCGGGAGATGGGGGCGCCGTTGGTCGAAGGGCAGGATCTGATCGTTCAGGATGGTCGGGTCTACGCAATTACGATCGGCGGGCTGCAGCGGGTCGACATCATCTATCGCCGGATCGACGACGCGTTCTTGGATCCGGACGTGTTCAACCCTGCCAGCATGATCGGCGTGCCGGGGTTGATGGAGTGCCTTCGCGCCGGCACGGTTACGATCGTCAACGCGCCGGGGACCGGCGTGGCGGATGATAAGGCGATCTACGCGTTTATGCCGCGGGTTATTCGCTATTACCTTGATGAAGACCCGATCTTGCCGAATGTCGAGACCTTCATTTGCCGCGAGCCGGCCGCGCTGAACCATGTGCTCAATAACCTGGAAAAGTTGGTGCTAAAGCCGGTCGGAGAGTCGGGCGGCTACGGCATTGTCATTGGTCCGCGGGCCTCGGCGGCGGAGTTGGAGGCGGCGAAGGCGGCGCTTAAGGCGAAGCCGGAGAACTTTATCGCTCAGCCGATGGTTGAGCTTTCTGTCTGTCCAACGCTGGTCGAGGATGGCGTCGGGCCGCGCCATGTCGATCTACGGCCTTTCGCGGTGACCGGAGAAAGCACTTGGGTGCTGCCTGGCGGCTTGACGCGGGTGGCGATGCGCAAGGGCGCGATCGTCGTTAACTCGTCGCAAGGCGGCGGCGCGAAAGACACTTGGGTGCTGGAAGATGACGATGAGCCGCCAGCGCCGCCGCTGACGGAACAATCATAAGAGGATCGACGCATGCTGCTGGCGCGACACGCTGAGTGCCTCTATTGGATGGGCCGCTACATCGAGCGTGCGGCCAGTTTGAGCGGCGTTTTGATGACTCAAAACGCTTTCAACCGCGGCCGAGCCGATGGCGCCGGATGGTCCTGGGTGCTCGCGCTCTATGATGAGATCAGCACCTATGAGGAGCGTTTTGGCGCTCCGACGGCCGAAGGTGTGGTGAGCTACTACCTGACGGACCGGGAGCATCTGGGCTCGATCCCCTCCTCGATCGCCGCTGCGCGCGCCAACGCGCGGACGTTGCGGGCGATGATTTCCACGGAGTTCTGGATCCAGATCAACCAGGCGCATCAGAAGGCGAAGCAGCTGAGGGAGGAAGTCGGGCTGACCGACAGCGGCCTGACGCGCGCCTGCGACCGGGTGCGAAATGATTGCTACGCCTTGATCGGCGCCGCTGAGGCGACGTTCTTTCGGGATGCGGGCTGGCGTTTCTTCCGGCTGGGCGTGGAGATGGAGCGCGCTGACCAGATGAGTCGGCTGCTCGATGTGCGGTTCGCGCAGCTGCAGACCGGCGACGCTGATGCGGGCGAAACGCTGGGAGACTTCGCATTTTGGAGCGTGCTGCTGCGCTCCTGCGGCGGCCATCACGCTTTCCGTCGCAGAGTGTCCGGCGCGATGACGCCTGAAACGGTTGCGCGCTTTCTGGTGTTTGAAGCCGGCTTTGGCCGCTCATTGACGCACTGCGTGGAGGCGACGGTGCGTTTGTTTGACGAGTTGGAGCTGGAATGCGACGCGCCAACCCCGCAAAAGGTGGCGGCCGGGTTGAATGCGCTGACCCGCGTTATCCGCAGCGCGCGAACGGATCCGGAGCTGCTCTATGGGCTGCACGGATTTAACGATCGGCTTCAGCGGCGGTTGGGCGAACTGACCGAGCAGATGGGCGACACGTACTTTGGCGGCGCGGCGGCGGCGGCGGCCGATCAGCGGCGCGCCGCCAGGGCGGAGGCGCGCAAGGCGGCTGAGCGGGCGGAGGCGGACAGCGAGCCGGAGCAGATGCAGACCCAAGCCCAACCTCCGGGGCTCGCCTCGAACACGAACAGCCGCTGACAGTCTCGGTGGTCTTTATCCCAAACTCTCATATCAAGGGGCGCGGCCAAGCGATGGGCTTCGCCTCGAAAGGAATGTCTGATGTCCATCCATGTCGCGCTGACGCACAAGACGGCGTATAGCTACGACCGACGTGTTCGAATGGGGCCGCAGCTTATTCGGCTCCGCCCCGCCCCGCATACGCGTACTGATATCGTCAGCTATTCGTTGAAGCTTGAGCCGGAAGAGCATTTCCTCAACTGGCAGCAGGATCCGTTTGGCAATTATCTCGCGCGTATGGTCGCGCCGGAGCCGGCGACGCGGTTCTCAGTCACGGTGGATCTTGTCGCGTCGATGGCGTCGATCAACCCGTTTGACTTCTTTATCGACGAAGACGCGCGCGAATGGCCCTTTATCTATGAGCCGGAAATCGCCGAGGATCTGCGGCCTTATCGGGTGATTGAGCCTGCCGGCCCGCTGGTTGAGCGCTATGCGAAGGAGCTGCAGGCGCAGAAGCACAAAAACACAATCGATTTCATCGTCGCGGCGAACCAGAGTCTTGAGAATGACATCGACTATCTGATCCGCATGGAGCCGGGCGTGCAGACGCCTGAGGAGACGCTGACCAAGCGCTCCGGCTCCTGCCGCGACAGTTCCTGGCTGTTGGTGCAGCTGTTGCGCCGTTGTGGATTGGCGGCGCGTTTTGTCTCTGGCTACCTCATTCAGCTGAAGCCGGACGTAAAGCCGCTGGAAGGCCCTGCGGGCGCGGCCGAAGATTTTACGGACTTGCACGCTTGGGCCGAGGTCTATCTGCCGGGCGCCGGCTGGGTCGGGCTTGACCCGACGTCGGGGCTGCTCGCCAGCGAAGGGCATATTCCATTGGCGGCGACGCCGCATCCAAGCTCTGCTTCGCCCATCTCCGGCGCGCATGAAAAGGCGGAGGTCGAGTTCGAGTTCGATATGCGCATCGAGCGGATTGCGGAGTCGCCTCGGGTAACGAAGCCCTATGACGATGCGCAATGGTCGCGGATCCTTGAGCTGGGCGACCGGGTCGACGCAACGCTGCAGGAGCAGGATGTGCGGCTGACGATGGGCGGCGAGCCGACCTTCGTTTCAGCGACGGACATGGAGGGCGGCGAGTGGACCAACCAGGCGGTGGGCCCGACCAAACGGCGTTATGCTGAGGATTTGGTGCGCCGGCTGGCGGGGCGGTTCGCTCCGGGCGGGTTGATGCATTTCGGTCAGGGCAAATGGTATCCGGGTGAGCAGCTGCCGCGTTGGGCGTTCGCCGCCTATTGGCGCGCCGACGGCCAACCCTTGTGGGAGCAGCCCGATCTGATCGATCGCGAAACGCCGAAAAAACCGGCGCAGATCGAGGATGCCGGCCGTTTTGTCGCGGCGCTTTGCGAGGAGCTGGGGCTGCCGGCGGAAAGCGCGCAGGAGGCCTACGAGGACGCGGCGCATTTCGCGTTGGTCGAACAAAAGCTGCCGATGAACCTGTCCGTCGACGACAATAAGATCGAAGATGAGGCGGAGCGCGCGCGGGTGATCAAGGCGTTCAACCGCGGTCTCGGCAAGCCGGCTGGCTATGTGTTGCCGATCCAGGCCTGGCATAGCCAGGATACCGGGCGGCGATGGGTGACGGAGCAGTGGAGCACGCGGCGGGAGAAACTTTTCCTGACGCCAGGCGACTCGCCGATTGGCTTCCGTCTGCCCTTGGGCGGCTTGCCCTACATTACGCAGACGAACTATCCAAACGTAACGCCGGTTGATCCGTCGATTGAACTGCCGCCTCTGCCGGATCGCGAAGCGCTGCGGCGTCAGCGCCGTACGGCGACGCTGAAGGCGCCGCCAACGCCGCCAACCTCGATGAACGAGGTTTCCGGCAGCGTGCGCACCGCCTTGGCGGTGGAGCCGCGGGATGGGCATGTCTGCATCTTCATGCCGCCGCTCTATGACGCGGAAGACTACGCCGCCCTGGCCGCCGCGATTGAGGGGGCGGCGGCGAAGCTGAAGCAGCCAATCCATATTGAAGGCTATGAGCCGCCCTTCGATCCACGCTTGAACGTCATCAAAGTCACGCCGGATCCTGGCGTGATCGAGGTGAACATCCATCCGACCGAGCGTTGGCGCGACGCCGTTCAAGTTACTGAAGAGCTGTATGAAGAGGCGCATCAGTGCTGGCTCGGCACTGAGAAATTCATGGTCGACGGCAAGCATAGCGGCACTGGCGGCGGCAACCATATCGTGCTGGGCGGCGCAACGCCGAATGACAGCCCGTTTTTGCGACGGCCGGATTTGTTGGCGAGCGTCGTCACTTACTGGCAACGACATCCGTCATTGTCCTATCTGTTCTCGGGCATGTTCATTGGCCCGACCAGCCAGGCGCCGCGGGTGGACGAGGCGCGGCATGAAGGGCTGTATGAGCTGGAGATCGCGCTCAATCACATTCCGGAGCCCGGCGCGTCGGTTCCGAACTGGTTGATTGACCGCATCATGCGGAACCTGCTGGTGGACGTCACCGGCAATACGCACCGGGCCGAGATCTGCATCGACAAGTTGTTCTCACCCGACGGTCCGACCGGTCGGCTCGGATTGGTTGAGTTCCGGTCCTTTGAGATGCCGCCCCATGCGCGGATGAGCCTCGCGCAGCAGCTGCTGCTGCGGGCGCTGATTGCGTGGTTCTGGCGCGAGCCGCAAAAGGGGCGTTTGGCGCGATGGGGCACGGCGCTGCATGATAAATTCATGCTGCCGCACTTCATCTGGTCCGACTTCCGGTCGGTTCTCAATGATTTGCGCGCCGCGGGTTTCGCATTTGAAGATGAATGGTTTGCGCCGCACTTCGAATTCCGCTTCCCGAAATATGGCGAGGCGGCGTTCGAGGACATTCAGCTGGAGCTGCGCGGCGCGTTGGAGCCATGGCACGTCATGGGAGAGGAAGGCGTGATCGGCGGCACAGCGCGCTATGTCGACAGCTCATTGGAGCGGCTGCAGGTTCGCGCGCAGGGGCTGGATGAGCGTCATGTGCTGGTCTGCGGCGGTCAACGGGTGCCGTTGGCCCCGACGGGCGTGAATGGCGAAGGCGTCGCCGGCGTGCGCTATCGAGCATGGCAGCCGGCCGCATGTCTGCATCCGACCATCGGGGTCCACACGCCGCTGGTGTTTGATGTGATTGACACCTGGTCCGGCCGCGCCCTGGGCGGGTGCCGCTATCACGTCTCGCATCCAGGCGGAAAGTTCTTCGCCGGGCCGCCGGTCAACGCGTACGAAGCGGAGGGCCGCCGCCTGGCCCGCTTTGAGGCGATCGGTCACTCGCCTGGTCCCCTCGCCGCGCCGCCGGCGCATGTGAATCCGGACTATCCGCACACGTTGGATCTGCGGTTATTTAGTTAATGACTGCGCATCGCCGTCGCACAAGGGGCGCAGAATGTCTGTTTGGCGGTTTTTGTTGCGCCCTCTTGGGCGATTCGGTGTAGAAAACCCTGTGGATGGCGATGCAAAGTCTTTAACGAGCATGACAGCAAAACTCGACCGCGACGCGTCTCGCGCGCATTCGGCGGGCCATAATGGCTACGTGTCGCGGAGCGGCGTCTTTGATGAGATGGTCGGCGCTGATGGGGAGCTGCGAGGCTCATGGCGCGCCGTTTCGCAGTGGTTCGATCGGCATCAGCCGGAGGAGCTGGCGCATCACGCCGCCCGAGCGGAACAGATCTTAAGCGATCAATTTAGCGAGCCGCGCGCGGGGGCGATCCCCTGGCGGCTCGATATTGCGCCATTGGCGATTTCGCTGGATGAATGGCGAAAAATCGAAGCAGCGGCGACGCAGCGGGCGCGCTTATACGCCGCTCTGCTGGCCGATCTTTATGGCGAGCAACGGCTGTTCGCGGGCGGCGTGTTGCCGCCTGAAGTCATCTTGCGGGATCCGCGTTACGTGCGCCCGCTGTTCGGCGCCGCGCCTGAGGCGGTGGGATTGACAATGCTGGCGCTCGACTTCGCCCGCTCGCCGAGCGGCGAGTGGCGGGTGCTCGATGCGCATGCGGAAACCACGGCTGGGCATGGTTACGTCATCGCCAACCGTATGGTGATGGCGGAAATCGCCGGGGATTTGTTCCGCAGCTCGCAGGCGCTGCGGATCGGCTCTTTTTTTCAGCGCATGGGCGATGTGCTGGCGACGCGCGCCAAAACGGACGACCCTCGGATCGCGCTGCTTGCCGGCGGCTCCAGCACGCCCGGCTTTATCGGCCATGCTTATCTCGCGCGGTATCTCGGCTATCAACGGGTTGAAGGCGCGGATTTGCGGGTGCTGGATGATCGGGTGTATTTTAAAACGGTCCACGGGCTGCAGCGGGTCGACCTCATCCTCCGCGGCGTTGAAGGCGTCAGGTCCGATCCGTTGGAGCTGGCCCCGGATGGGTTTGACGGCCCTGCGGGCTTGGTGCGCGCCGTTAAGGCGAACGCCGGGCTTGTTGCGAACGGTTTGGGCGCGTCGGTCATTGAAAACCGGGGGCTGTCGCCGTTTTTGCGCGCCATCGCCGGTTGTCTGCTGGGGGAGGAGTTGGTCGCGCCAGACTCCCCGAGATTATGGCTGGGCCAGCGCGCGATCCGCGAAGCGGTGCTGGCGGATCTCGATTCTTATGTTGTCTACGACGCGTTTGAGGGCGCCGGGCGGCCTGGGCAAGCGCGTGAGGGGCGGCGCGCGTCGGTTCTGGACGGCGAAGAACGTGCAGAATTGGTCCAGCGGCTTGAAATGGATGGCGCCGCCTATGTGGCTGAGCAGCCGCAGGGGCTGGCCACGGCGCCGAGCTGGACGGGGCGGGAGCTTCGGCCCGCCCCCTACGCCCTGCGCGCCTATGTGCTGCTGGATGGGGATACGCCGGTCGTGATGCCGGGCGGCGTTGGCTTAAATATCGACGTGGACGCCGCGGTGGGCCTCAGCGCGCGCAACGCCTACTCAAGGGATGTCTGGGTGATTGGCGACGCGCCGCCGAACCCCGCGGTGAGTTTGAGCCGTATCGCCGCGACGACGCGGACCAGCTTCCGCGCTCAGCGCGAAGTGCAAAGCCGCGTGGCTGATGATCTGTTTTGGGTCGGGCGCTATTGCGGACGGGCGGATGCGATACTGCGCATCTTGCGGGAGTCTTTGACCGACACGGGCTCCGATCTTGGGGACAGTCGCGACTCCGGTCGTCCATCCCGCGCGCTCGCTTATCTGGTCTCAAAGGACGAGCCGGACGCCAATGTGGCCGATTGGCCGTTGGCCGCCGCCGTTTGCGCCGTGTGTGGGCGAGACGGGCGCGGCTATGGTTTGGCCTCTACTTTCGCCTCTCTGCGCTCGGCCGCCGCCCGCAACCGCGACCGGCTATCGAGCGAAAGCTGGAGCATCTTGAGTTCGCTGACGGTGGATGGCCTGTCCTGTCCGGGCTGCCCGTCTGGGGAGGGCGCCTGCGCTTATCCCGTTGCATCGCTTGAAGTAATAGAGGCCTGCGAGGCCCGACTGCGCGACCTAACCGCCTTCTCAGGCTTGACCTATGAAAACCTGACGCGCGATCTGGGGTGGCGCTTTCTGGATCTTGGTCGCCGGATTGAGCGGGCGCATAATCAGTGTGAGTTGCTGTTGGCGCTGTTCGAAAAGGTTGAAGCGCCGGAAACCGAGCGCGGCGATCTCGCCTTTGTGTTGTCGGTGGTGGATAGCGCTCTAACCTATCGTGCGCATTATCGATTCGGGCCTGAAATATCGCGCGTGCTTGATCTGGTTATGATTGAGGAGAGCAATCCGCGTAGTCTCGCCTATCAACTCGCCCTTTGTTTGGAGCATATTCAGGCGTTTCCAAAGTCGGACGAAGATGCGGCGCGGGCGCCGGATCAGCGCTTGGCCCTGGATCTTCTCACCAAGGTGCGGCTCGCTGATATCGACGCCTTATGTACGGTCGATGAAAATGGCGCGCGCGCCGCGTTGGGCGCATTTTTACGCGAGCTTATCAATGGTCTGCCTAAATTGTCGGAAATGGTTTCGCGCCAGTATTTCAGCCTCGCTGATGAGGCGCCGCGCCGCCTACGGCCGAGGACAACGCTCTGATCGCTATGTCGGCATATCGAATTACGCATCGAACCGCATATTCCTATTCCAGCCCGGTCGTGCATTCGCGCCACCTTCTGTTTCTCGCGCCGCGTGAAACGCCGACACAGGATGTTGCGCGGCACGGGCTGTTGATTCAGCCCATCCCAGCGGCGAAGAACGACTGGACCGATTATTTCGGCAATCGCGTTGTTGAAATCATGTTGGAGGCTGAGCATCAGGAGATGTCGGTCACCGCAACTTCGGATGTGATGGTGCGGGCGAATGAGGCTCCGGCGTTGGACGCGGGGCCTGCATGGGAGCTTTTGGCCGAGCGCCGTTTGGGCGCCGCTGATGGCTTTGATCGCAGTGTTCTGGATTTTGCCGTCCCCTCCCGCGCTATCCCGTCGAGCCTGGCTGCGCGCAAATTCGCATTGGAGACGATTAAACCCGGAGCGCCTATCCTGGAGGCGGCGCAATCCGTGATGACGCGGATCTTTGAGGACTTCAACTTTGATCCAAGCGCAACCAGTGTTTCCACGCCGGTGGAACAAGTGTTGGAGCAGCGTTCTGGGGTCTGCCAGGATTTCGCACAGGTGGCGATTTCAACATTGCGCGCGTTGGGGCTGCCGGCCCGGTATGTTAGCGGGTATATCCGTACGATACCGCCGGAAGGTCAGGAACGGCTGGTGGGGGCGGACGCGTCACACGCTTGGTTTTCGGTGTGGGCGCCGGAAATTGGCTGGGTCGATTTCGATCCAACCAATAATCTGATCAACTCGCCGGATCATGTGACGGTCGCCTATGGCCGCGACTTTGATGATGTCAGTCCAATTTCAGGCGTGCTGCTTGGCGGCGGCGATCATAGCGTTGCGGTGTCGGTCGATGTCGCGCCGGAGCAGACATCGACCGAGCTGTCAAAGGCCGATTAGAGGCCCTTCTCCAGCAGAGAGCGGATCGTGTCTTTGCGCGTGCTGGCGATCAGGCGGCCCAGCTCGGCGTCTCCCTTCAGCAGCACCAAGGTCGAGCGGCGCGGGATGCGGCGCGATTTGGTCACTTCGTGCCGGCGATAATCGTCCCAGTCCACGCGGACGAAGATGATCTTTTTATCGTACGCTGGATTTTCCTCACGCAGCGCGCCGATAACGCGATGCTGAGCGGCGCAGGTTGAGCACCAGTCGGCGGCGTAGTCGACCAGCACGGCTTTGCCGGTGGCGAGCGCCTCTTTAATGACGCCTGGTTTGTAGTCGACTGTTTCGCCAGCTTTGCCCGGCGACGGGATAAGCAGCAGAAGCGCAAGCGCGGTTGCGCCGGCGGCGGCGAGAAGGGCGCGGAAGAAACTACGGCGGATCATGGTCTCTCTCCTATCTGGGAGGCGGTGTTACAGGGATACGCTGAGGTCAACGAGCCAGCTGGGGAGGTTCTGAACCAGCCAAGCTTCGATCGGCCGGTAGAGGCCGAACAACATGACGACGCCGACAGTGAGCAGCGTCGCGCCGAGGATGGGCTTTGAGCGCTCGGCGAGGCCGCGCAGCTTGTTGGCGCGGGCCCGGATCGCCTCGCGGGCGCCGAGGCTGAGGCCGATGATCAGGGTGGCGACGCCTAGGGCGAAGGCCGTCATGATGGCCGCCGCCCAGAGGAGATCGGCGAGCGCGAGCCCGTCGCTTGCGGCGGCTGCGCTGGCGATGCCGATGGCGCCGCCGAGAGTCGGCCCGATGCAAGGGGACCAAACCGCTCCGAGCAGCGCGCCAGTGACGAACTGGCCGCGCAGGTCTGGCGTCTCCACTTCGTTCAGCTGCATATCCGCACGGCTCGCGACGCCGGCGGTGGCGGAGGCGAACGCCTCGCCGAGACGCGGGGTCAGGAGGATGACGCCGAATAAGATCATCATCACCGCAGCGGCTTGAACAACCAGTTCCTCATCCAGCCCCAGCGCCGCGCCAAAAGCCGTCACGCCAACGCCGAGCGCGACGAAGGTGACGCCCATACCCGCCGCGAGCGCGAGCGGCCCGCGTCGATCCGCATTCAGCGCTGACGCCAGAACAATCGGCAAGATCGGCAGCACGCAGGGATTAATGAGGGTCAACAGGCCTGCGCCATATGCAAAAACGAGTTCCAAAACGGCGACTCCAACTATTCCATTTCCAGTAGTGTAGCGCGGACGCCGCCGCGGGGCAGGAGGGGCGGCGCTGACGATCCGTCACGTCAGCGTTAGCGGCGTGTGAGAAGGCGTGCAGATGCGGATGGGCGAGAAAAAGGTGGACGAGGCGGCGGCCAGATCGTTTTTTTGCGGGTGCGAAGGTCGACGATTGGCGTCGCCCGCGAGATTTGGAGCACCCAATGGCGCAGTTCCGGCAAGTGACGCCGACCTACTTCGTCTCTGGCCAGTTGGCGCCAGCCGATATCGCCAAGGCCGCTGAAGCGGGCGTGAAAACGTTGGTGATCAACCGCCCTGACGGCGAAGCGCCCGGCCAGCCGAGCCATAAGGCGATGATGAAGGCGGCTGAGGAGGCGGGCATGCAGGCCTTCTACATCCCTGTCGTCAATGGTCGGTTTGAAGTGGAGCTGGTCGATGCGTTGAAAGAGGCGCTGGCCGGCTCATCGGCGCCGGTCCTCGCCTATTGCGCCGGCGGGATGCGCTCGACCGCGCTATGGGCGTTGGCGCAGGCCGGGACCCTGCCTGCCGACACTATTCTGAGCGCCGCCGGCGACGCCGGTTTCGATCTTTCGGCCTTGCGCGGGCACCTCGAATAGGTCGGTGCGCCTCGTACTGGAAAAGCGCATGGGGAAAGGCGACCATTTTCGAATGGCGACCCGACCAAATGTTCCGGGCGGCGCTCAGGATCTTCTGGTTGCGAGACGATCCGACCTTTTCGGGCGGATCGTGACCATTTGCGCGTCGCGCACGAGCTTGCATGGCCGGTTTCTCGATCGTCCCGCCCCAATGTTAAGCGCATCTATTCGTTGGATAAGGTGATGCAGATCGGCCGTTTGTACTGTCGGACCAATCGGCGAAAAGATGAGAGTGGGGGTGATGGGTGGGCTCGCCAGCCATCATCTGAACTGCTTCAAGGAACGCAAAGTCGCCGAAGGTATAGAGGGGGCTGGCGGCGGGATAATGCGTTGACGCCCAATAAAGTGCTGGTCTGGATGCTGGCCGCCGGAGCAGGCGCGTTTGAATTTTTCTTTGCACTGCTGGAGCAGCCGACTATACGCGGCGGGCGGTTTAGAATGCAGGGCCTTAGCGGCCGGATTTATTTTTCCGCAAATACAATCTGTTGGCGTCCCATGCCCCCATTTTCGCGGATACGTTGGGTATTTGCGGCTGTGTGCGCATTCGCGCGCGGCCGTAATCAGGCCGCCGGACGCATGTCACACTAGGGCGGCGACGCTACGCGCATCCGCCGATGATGAGAAAAGGGGAGAGCGACACGTGCCGAAGTTAGCACTCAACGGACTGGGACGGTCTGGCAAGCTGGCGCTGCAGGCGCTGATTGAAGACGGTTTCGACGGCGAGATCGTGCTGATCAATGATGCGGTCGGCAGCCCCGAACTCTACGCGCATCTGCTTGAGTTCGACAGCGTGCATGGTCGATGGGCGGCGGAGTTCGCGCATGATGCGGAGAGTCTGACAATCAATGGTCGGCGCATGCGGGCCATGACCAGCAAGTCCATCGAGGCGCTGCCGCTGCGCGAGCTTGGCGTCGATATCGTTGTCGACGCCACCGGCTATTTCAAAACGACCGCTCTGACGCAGCCCTATTTCGACGCCGGCGTGAAGAAGGTGGTGGTTTCGGCGCCTGTGAAAACCGAGCCGGCGCTCAATCTGGTTTATGGCGTTAATCATCACCTCTACGATCCGGCGCAGCATCATCTGATCACTGCGGCGTCCTGCACCACCAATTGCCTCGCCCCTGTGGTGAAGGTCGTGCATGAGGAGATCGGCGTTTCTCATGGTTCGATCACCACCATTCATGACGTGACCAATACTCAGACAATGGTTGATAAGCCGGCGAAGGATTTCCGGCGCGCGCGATCGGCGCTCAATTCGTTGATCCCGACGACGACGGGGTCGGCGACGGCGATTACGCTGATCTATCCGGAGCTGAAAGGGCGGCTGAATGGTCACGCCGTTCGAGTTCCGCTGCTGAACGCGTCGCTGACCGATTGCGTTTTTGAGCTCAAGCGCGAAACGACCGTCGAGGAAGTCAACAGCTTGTTCAAACGCTACGCGGAGGGGCCGCTGCGGGGCATCCTTGGCTATGAGGAGCGGCCGCTGGTGTCGGCCGACTACGTGAATGACCGTCGCTCGGCCATCGTGGATGCCGGCATGACCATGGTCGTGAATGGAACGCAGCTGAAGGTCTACGCTTGGTATGACAATGAGCTGGCCTATTCATGGCGTTTGGCTGACGTGACGCGGATGGTCGCCGCGTCGCTGTAACGGCGAAGGGAGCAAGGCCGATGTCGACGGTGCAGAGCAGCGCGGGCAAACCTTCAAATGCGGTTGGCGCTTATATCGTTGTGACGCTGGGCTACTGGGCCTTTATGCTTACTGACGGCGCGCTGCGCATGTTGGTGCTGCTGCATTTCCATGAGCTCGGTTTTTCACCGGTGCAGCTCGCCTATCTCTTCCTCGGCTATGAGCTGATGGGCGTTGTCACCAACCTGTCCGCCGGTTGGATCGCTGCGCGTTTTGGGCTTACGCGGACCCTCTATAGCGGGCTGTTGATACAGATCGCGGCGTTGATCGCGTTGGCGCAGCTGGATGAAAGCTGGGCGCTTTGGACGTCGGTCGCGTTTGTGATGGGGGTTCAGGCGCTGTCGGGCGTCGCCAAGGACCTGACGAAGATGAGCTCCAAAAGCGCGGTAAAGGTGCTGGTGCCCGAGGAGGCGCAGGGGCAGCTGTTCCGGTGGGTCGCGCTGCTGACAGGCTCGAAGAATGCGGTGAAGGGCGTCGGATTTCTGCTGGGCGCCGTTCTGCTGGCGCTGGCGGGGTTTGAGGCGTCCGTACTGGCGATGGCGGCGACGTTGGCGGTGATCTTCCTCGCCACGGTCCTGCTGATGCCGGCTGGGCTGCCGAAGGGCAAAGCGAAAGCGGCGTTTCGGGATGTGTTTTCGAAGGACGCCAACATCAACTGGCTCTCGGCCGCGCGAGTGTTTCTGTTCGGCGCGCGAGACGTCTGGTTCGTGGTCGGCATACCGATCTATTTTTACAGCGTGCTGTCGGATGGCTCAGCGGCGGGCAACCGCGACGCGTTCTTTCTGATCGGCGCGTTTATGGCGGTTTGGATCCTTGGATACGGCGCGGTGCAGGCGGCGGCGCCAAGAATTTTGCGCGCGCGGGAAAAGTCATTGCCCCAGATCGTCGACCTTGCGCGGATCTGGGTTGGGGTGCTGACGCTGATCCCTGCGTGCCTCGCCGTTGCGTCGCTTGCGGCGACGGGGCCGAGCGACTGGCTGACGATCCTATTGGTGGTTGGGCTGCTGGCGTTTGGCGTCGTTTTCGCTGTGAACTCCTCCGTCCATTCCTATCTGATCCTCGCCTTCTCAAAAGGAGAGCGGGTGACGATGGATGTCGGCTTTTACTATATGTCAAACGCGGTTGGCCGGTTGCTCGGCACGCTGTTTTCGGGGCTCAGCTATCAGTTTGGCGGTCTGCCGCTTTGTCTTGGCGTTGCGGCCTTGATGGCCGGGCTGAGCTGGCTGATGGCGACGGGCCTGACCCGGCGCGCGGCGGCGGCCTAACCGACGCGGCGGGTGGTCGCCGCTCCGCCCCTTTGGGCGGAGCAATATCGTGCGGCGTGCGGATCGCGCCCTAGAGGCCGAGGTCTTTCAGCAGTGATTGGATCAGGTCCGCCAATTCGCCGCCATCAACGGCCTGGTTGGAGCGCTGGACCACTGAGGGGCCGCGCAGGTCGCTCGCTTTAAAGCAATCGGGGTTGGCGGGCTCGATCCGATCGATCCGAACGCGGCCTGCAGCTGCGTCCAGCTGGTAGAGAACCGCCAGGGGGTAGCCTGCGTCCGCAGCGTGGCCGGCGTCCGGATACAGGGTGATCCACAGCGATGTCTGAGCATTGGTGAGCTGGTGGCCCGACATTGCTTCGCGGCTCAGACGCTCCTGAATGGCGTCGAGTTCGGTCTCGGTCGCGTGCTCGCGCGCGGCTTTCCGCGTTTCGCTGTCCAGCTCGACAGTGAAGCGGTGCGGTTCCGCTGACTGGTGATGTGCGTCGTACATCTTCGATCCCTCAAGGGCCAAAAGGTGGCGATGTCGCTTTTGATCAGCTGCAAAGCTGACACCGGGATCGATGGTCGGCGCGTCGATGGCGCTGCGGTTTTCCGCTTGCCCGACCAGAGGATCCTTTTGCTGCACTGGAAGTCTGAACGACTTACCATGCATTGGCAATAAAAATGCTTAAAAATGCTTTTTTAAACATTTTTGTCCTAATTTTTCGTTACATTTTGCTAAAAGCGCTTGCCGCAACGCTAAATATTGATCAGAAGTGCCCGGAGCACTGGGTATGGGGGCATGGGAGGTTCAGTTCGCCGTGGGCGCGGGTGATTATATTGTTTGAGTGGCCAGGCACTGATTCGATCAAGTCCCATCAAGATTTGGCGCGCTTGCTGGACGCAAACCCCGCGCGGCATGATCCGACGTGGTTCGGCGCCACGGCGACGCGCGCGGCCTTCCGCTTGCCCGGAATGTCGACCCGGTATACGGAGCTTGAGAAGCTCTTTCGGGACGCTCAAGAGGGCAATTTTGAGGCCTATTTTCTGAATGCCGCCGCCGCGGTGGCGCGGCCGCTGAAAAATTCCTTCGACAGACCTTTTGAACAGACGTTTTCGAAAGCTGCGCTGACAAATGCGCTGCAAGGACGGCCGCAGCGATTGGATAAAGCCGTTGTCGCCGCCTTGACCATTAACCGGATCGCCGAGGACCTAAAAGCGCCGCCGGAGGAGCCGCTGAGCTCCTATTTGGCCGGGCAGCCCCCTGGCGCGCAGGTGACAATACGGGTCCCTTGGCACGGCATCGCGGCTTGCATTTACTATTTTCATCGCTTTGAGCAGCTGTTCGAGATTGCCAAGACCTATTTCAAGCACGCCTGCAAGTCAGACGACGTCTCGGCTCGATCGATTTTAGCGCGGTCCTGTGGGCAGCCGATCGACTTGATTGAGGGGATGCTGCATGGGGTCGGCGCGGGCGGCGCGCCCCTCGAACAAGGCGCGCGTCGGAGCAATGGCGTCACGGTTTGCTATCGGACCGCCCGATCGCTGTTCAGAGCCCTGCAGCGCGTTCCACAGCTTGAAGCGCAGCTGGTTGAGGATGAGACAGTCCGGATCGACTATGTCCGGCAGCAGCGTAAAAGCGATCCGCGTCGGATCGCGCTGCCGCAGGAGAATATCGACTGGACCTGGCGCATTTCCCGCCCGCCCTACAATTGGGACGTGGCGCTGCCCGACGAGGTTGCGGAGCCTGATGATCCTTTCCCGCTGAAGGATGATGGGGCGTGGCCAGCGGATGTCGTCGAGCGGATCGAGCGCAACTCGGAAAACCCTGGCGCGTAGGGGCGGGAAGGCGTCCGCCGCCCCCGCAGCACGGACGGTCGGGCGCCTCTCAGCGCCGGCGCCCGGCGTGGATGCGGCTTACTCGGCCGCCTCCTCATATTCCTCCAGCGGCGGGCAGGCGCAGACCAGGTTGCGATCGCCATAGACATTGTCGATCCGGTTGACCGGCGCCCAGTATTTGTCGACCCGGAACGCGCCGGGCGGGAAGCAGGCTTGTTCGCGGCTGTAGGGCCGATCCCACTCGCCGACCAGATCCGCCATTGTGTGCGGCGCGTGCTTGAGCGGATTGTTCTCGCGATCAATCCGCCCCTCCTCAATCGCGCGCGCCTCTGCACGGATCGAGAGCATCGCGTCGCAGAACCGGTCGAGCTCCGCTTTTGGCTCCGATTCCGTTGGCTCGATCATCAGAGTGCCGGCGACGGGCCAGCTCATGGTCGGCGCATGGAAGCCGCTATCGATCAACCGTTTCGCAATGTCATCCACCGTCACGCCGGCGCTGGCTTGCAGCGGTCGGGTGTCGATGATGCACTCATGCGCAACGCGGCCGGTGGTTGAGGTGAACAGCACGTCATAGGCGCCTTCCAGCCGTTTCGCGATGTAGTTCGCCGACAGAATGGCCACCTTCGTCGCCTGTGTCAGACCCTCGCCGCCCATCATTAAGCAGTAGGCCCAGGAGATCGGCAGGATCGATGTTGAGCCATAGGGCGCGGCCGAAACCGCGCCAGGGCGGCCGTCCGTCTCAATATGGCCGGGCAGATACGCGGCCAGATGCGCCTTCACCCCGATCGGCCCCATGCCTGGCCCGCCGCCGCCATGGGGAATGCAGAAGGTTTTATGCAGGTTCAGGTGGCTGACATCGCCGCCAACATCCGCTGGTCGGGCAATGCCCACCATCGCATTGAGATTTGCGCCGTCGATATAGACTTGGCCGCCATTCGCATGGGTGATCGCGCACACTTCGCGGACATTTTCCTCAAACACGCCGTGGGTGGACGGGTAGGTGATCATGCAGGCGGAGAGGCGGTCGCGATGCTGTTCCGCTTTGGCGCGGAAATCGGCAAGATCGATATCGCCGCGATCGTCGCACTTCACCACAACCACCTTCATCCCGACCATCTGCGCCGACGCCGGATTGGTGCCATGCGCGTTTACCGGGATCAGGCAGACGTCTCGGTGCGCCTCGCCGCGGGATTTGTGGTAGCTGCGGATCGTCAGCAGGCCGGCATATTCACCCTGAGCGCCGGAGTTCGGCTGCATCGAAATCGCGTCATAACCGGTCGCCTGCAGCAGTTTATCGCTGAGATCCTCCAGCAGCTCGCGGTAGCCTTCGGTTTGATCCGATGGCGCGAACGGGTGCAGCTCGTTGAAGCCGCGCCAGCTGATCGGGATCATCTCCGCAGTCGCGTTGAGCTTCATGGTGCAGGAGCCAAGCGGGATCATCGCCCGATCCAGGGCGAGGTCGCGATCTGAAAGCCGGCGCATATAGCGGGTCATCTCCGCTTCCGCCCGGTTCATATGGAAGATCGGATGCTCCAGATATCCGCTTTCGCGCAGCAGCTGTGGCGGCAGCCGATGCGGCGGCGTCTCGCCCGGTCGATCGGCGCTCATCTCACCGCCGAAGGCGCGCCAAACCGCCTCGATATCGCTGGGGCGCGTCGTTTCATCGACGCTAAGGCCAATCCGGTTCTCACCCAAACGGCGCAGATTAACGCCGTTCGCCGCGGCGGCTTTGAGAATAACGCCCTGCAGCGCGCCGACCTTCACCGTGATCGTGTCGAAGAAATGGGCGGGTTCGGGGGTGAAGCCGAGCGTCTCAAGCCCGTTTGCAAGTTGCGCCGCTTTGAAGTGAATTTTCTGCGCAATTGCTTTCAGGCCCTTAGGCCCATGGAACACGGCGTACATTGAGGCGACCACCGCCAGCAGCGCCTGAGCGGTGCAGACGTTCGACGTCGCTTTTTCACGCCGAATATGCTGCTCCCGCGTCTGCAGCGCCAGCCGGTAGGCTTTGGTTCCGCGCGCATCGATCGAGACGCCGACGATGCGGCCAGGCATCGCTCGCTTATAGGCGTCGCGGCAGGCCATGTAGGCCGCATGCGGGCCGCCAAATCCCATCGGCACGCCGAAGCGCTGCGTCGAGCCGACGGCGATATCGGCCCCCATTTCCCCGGGGCTTTTCAGCAGAACCAGCGCCATAGGGTCGGCGATTACCGTCGCCAGCGCTTGCGCGGCGTGCAGCTGGGCGATGAGATCAGAAAAATCTCGGCAGGCGCCGTCGGTGCCTGGATACTGAAATATTGCCCCGAACACTTGGTCGGGCTGCAGGTCTTGTTCCGGATCGCCTTTGATGATCTCAATGCCGAGTGGTTCGGCTCGGGTTTCAATCACAGCGATATTCTGCGGGTGCAGCCGGTCGTCGACGAAAAATGCGTTCGCCTTTGATTTGGCGGAGCGTTTCGCCATCGTCATCGCTTCGGCGGCGGCCGTTGCTTCATCGAGCAGCGAGGCGTTCGCAATCTCCAGCCCGGTCAGATCGATGATCATGGTCTGATAGTTGATCAGGGCTTCCAGGCGTCCCTGGCTGATCTCCGGCTGGTACGGCGTATAGGCGGTGTACCAGGCTGGGTTCTCAATGACATTGCGCAGAATCGCCGGCGGCGTGATCGCGCCATAATAGCCTTGCCCGATCATCGAGGCGAGCACGCGGTTTTTGTCGGCGGTTTCGCGAATACGCTCCAACGCCGCGCCTTCCGAGAGCGCGTCGCCCCAGGCCAGGGGCGCGTCTTGGCGAATGGCCTGAGGCGCGGTCTCGTCGATCAGCGCGTCGAGACTGCTCGCGCCGACCGTATCGAGCATCGCTTTCATCTCCTCAGGCGAGGGCCCGATATGGCGACGGTTGGCGAAGTCGTAGGGCTCATAGTCGGTCAGCGCGAAAGTCATGGTCATCCTGTTCGTGGCGTTGCGGAGCTTTGGGGGCGGCGTCAGGCGCCGATCAGGGCCTTATAGGCGGCTTCATCCAGCAAGCTGTCCGCATCGGCGGTATTGTCCAGTTTCATCTTAAA
Organism: Neomegalonema sp.; assembly: GCA_022760355.1. Taxonomy (GTDB): domain Bacteria; phylum Pseudomonadota; class Alphaproteobacteria; order Rhodobacterales; family Rhodobacteraceae; genus JALEGB01. The sequence continues at coordinate 12,785 of JALEGB010000001.1, read as the reverse complement.
CAGCCAGCCCTCGCCAGCCGGGTCCTGGTTCACCTTGGCGGGCTCGTCAACAATCGCTTGGTTCACCTCGGTGATCGCGCCGGCCAGGGGGGCGTATACGTCGGACGCCGCCTTGACCGATTCAACCGTGGCCGCATCGCCGCCTTTGTCAAAAGTTGCGCCCACTTCCGGCAGCTCAACAAAGACGAGGTCGCCCAGCTGAACGGTCGCGTGTTCAGTGATGCCGACGGTCGCGATGTCGCCTTCAACGCGGACCCATTCATGATCTTCGGTAAATTTCAGCATGCCCCAGTCTCTCCTTCAGTTGCGTTTGTAGCGATGCGGCGCGAAGGGCGTCGCGGCTACAATCATTGGCAGGCGCTTGCCGCGCACCTCCGCGAATAAACGCGCGTCCGCTGTAGCGTGTTGGGCGGGTACATAGCCCATGGCGACCGGCGCGGCGAGGGTTGGCCCGAAGCCGCCAGAAGTGACGACGCCAATTGGGGTTGAGCCGTTTTCATCGGCATATAGCTGCGCGCCGGCGCGAACCGGTGCGCGCCCTTCGGCTTTCAGGCCGACGCGGCGCCGTGCTGCGCCATTTTCCAGTTGCGCCAAAATAACGTCGTCGCCTGGGAAGCCGCCTTCGCGGGCGCCGCCGCGACGGCGGGCTTTTTGGATCGACCATTCCAGCGCGGCCTCGATCGGGGTTGTGTTCGTGTCGAGGTCGGCGCCGTAGAGGCACAAACCGGCTTCGAGGCGGAGCGAGTCGCGGGCGCCCAGGCCGATTGGCGCAACAGCGTCCTGCGCCAGCAGTTTCTCGCACAGCGCCTCAACCTTCTCGATCGGCGCGGCGATTTCGAACCCGTCCTCGCCCGTATAGCCGGAGCGCGAAGCCATCATTGCAACGCCGTCGATCTCCATCATTCTCACATCCATGAACCGCATCTGCTGAATGTCCGGCGCGAGCGGGCTGAGCGCTTCTTCCGCGCGGGGGCCTTGCAGCGCGATCAGGGCGAGACGGTCCATCGGCTGAATGGCGCAATCTTCTCCGATTTCGTCTTGCAGATGCGCCAGGTCCGCTTCTTTTGTCGCCGCGTTTACAACCAGCACAAAGCAGTCGCCGAGATTGGCGATCATGAGATCATCGAGGACGCCGCCCGCATCGTTGGTGAGAACCGCGTAGCGTTGCCGGCCGGCTTTCAGATTGACGACGTCCACGGGCGCGACCTGCTCCAGGGCCAGCGCCGCATCTTTCATATCGCCGTTTTTCGCGACGACTTTCAGCGCGCCCATATGGCTGATGTCGAACAGGCCCGCGGCGTCGCGCGTGTGCAGATGCTCCTTCAGCACGCCATCCTTGAACTGCGCGGGCATCTCGTAGCCTGCGAATGGCGTAAAGCGCGCGCCCAACCTTGCGTGCAAACTGTGGAGCGGCGTTTGGCGCAGCGCGGTTTCGTTCATCGAGTGATTTCCTTTGAGCGCGAATGGATGCTTTGAGGTTCGGCTGGGAAGGCGAACTTCGCAACTGTTTGATGCGATCTTTTTTGTCTCGCTTTTTTGTTTCGGAGGCGCGCCGTTGCGGCGGTTGGCGGCGGCGGGTTGGGCGGCGTTCGCGGCGGTGAAATTAACCTTCTGTAAATAGGGTCCCCTAAAGGGAAAGAAGGCGTTGGCGGGCTTGTTTGGGAGCTGCCTTAGCGTCCCCGTCGCCGGCTCACAAGCTGACGCGGTGCTATTTTACCTCATTGCAGCGCCAATTTGAGCGATGGCTGGGCACATTTTGTGCCCATATCCCGTCCTTGTTCACCTTCGATTAACTCAACATTGGGGATTGTCCCGTCTGGGCGAGTTGTTCGCGCCGTAAAAATGTTTCAGGAGAAGACGATGAGCGAGAAGACTACGCAAAATGAGCCAGTTTTGGCGGAGTCGCATCCCATTAAGGATATAAATGTAGATGAGCTGCGACGCTGCGATGCTGGCGGCCTTGCGCCCTGGCGGGATTTGTTCGCACAACAGGCTGCGCTTGAACTTGATCTGGATGTCCTTTCCCGGGATATGGCGTGTAAACGCGTCGAGGGCGCGATTGAGCGCCGGGCGGAGTCGGAGCTGAGGTATGGGCGGCAGGTTGTTGAGGGCGCGGTAACGCCGCTCGCCGCTGCAATCGAGGCGTATTTGGCGGAAGTGGACGCCGCCGGGAAGGGGCGGAAACCAGAAGCCGCTGTGAAGCTGCGCGAGACGCCGGCGGTGAAGGCCGCGCTCCTGACGCTGCGGGTGCTGGCCGATGGCCTCAGCGTTGAGACGCCGCTCTCTCGGGCGGCCTGTGAGCTTGGCGCTTTGATCGAGGAGGAGGCTCGGTTCGAAGCAATGCGCGCGTTGGATCGGCAGGCGACGGATCGGCTGCTGCGCGCCCTATCGCGTAAATCCCGGCGGCGCGCCCGCAAAGCGATGCTCGCACGGGCGGCGGACGCGCTGAAGGCCCCCTGGACCCCATGGACCAAGCGCGAAATGGAGCTGGTGGGCGTGAAGCTGATTGACCTGGCGTTGGAGCTGGTCCCTGAATTTGAAGCGAAAAGCGTTCGGGTTGGCGATGAGCGGACGGAGTGGCGGATTGTCGCCACAGCTCGGAAGCGTGAAGAGGTCGCCAAACTGGTCGCGCTTGGCGCCAGCGTTCGCCCCATTCGCGCACCGATGATCGCCGCGCCGCGGCCGTTCGAAAACGCGTCAAACGGCGGATACCTTACCTCCGGCGTGCGCCCGCTCAGCTTGGTGAAGCCGCAGCAGGGGCGGCGGGCTGAGCCAGAAGATGCGCCGCGTCCTGAAGCCGCGCCCATTGTCTTTCTGGCCGCGAACGCGGCGCAAGAAACGCCATGGCGCGTGAACAAAGCGGTGCTTGCGCAGATGCGGCGGGCGTTGGATGGCGGCGCTGGCGCTGCTGTTTTGCCGGCGGCGGAGCCGGCGCCGGAACCGACGGATGATGGGGCCGGCGGCGCCGCGCATTGGCGGCGGCGTGCGGAGTGGGGCTTGGCCGAGCAGGCGCGCCGAGCGCGTCGGATCAGTGTTGAGCGGACCTTCTCCGAAGCGCAGACCTACATGCATTTCGAGAAGTTGTTCTTTCCTGTGCAGTATGATTTCCGCGGCCGCATGTACGCAGCGCCGACCTTCAGCCCGCAGGGGCCCGACGCAATGCGCGGGCTGCTGCAGTTTGCGCGCGGCAAGCCGTTAGGGGAGGAAGGCTGCGAATGGTTGGCGATCCATCTGTGCAATGTCGGCGATTTTGAGAAAATGTCGAAGGCGCCTTTGGAGGAGCGCGCGGCTTGGGTGTTGCGGAATGAGGAGCGGATATTGACGGTGGCGACAGATCCTGAAGCGGATTTGTTTTGGACGGAGGCGGACCAACCGTGGCAGTTCCTCGCCGCCTGTTTTGAATGGGCGGGCTTCCGCAAGGAAGGGGCGCGGTTCGTATCTCACTTGCCGGTGGCGCTGGATGGCGCTTGTTCAGGGCTGCAGCATTTCAGCCTTGCGCTGCGGGACGAAGTCGGCGGCGCCGCCGTCAACCTCTCGCCGCGAGAAGGGCGGGCGGCGGACATCTACGAAGAGGTCGCGGAGCGGGTCCGGAGCGCGCTGGAGGCGGAGGCGCAGCGCGGCGATGCGGCGGACGCCGACGAGGAGGCGCGACGGAATGCGGAGCTGGCGCGGCAATGGCTGTCCTTCGGCGTGGATCGGAAGCTCTGCAAGCGGCCAACCATGACCTATGGCTATGGCGCACGCGGCTTCGGATATGCGGAGCAGGTTCTGTCCGATGTGCTCGCGCCGGCCTATGAGGCCCATTGCGCCGGCGGCGGAGCATGGCCGTTTGAGGCGCGCGGTTTTAAGGCGGCGACATTTATCGCCACGCGGCTGATGTCGGCGATCGAGGCGACGGTCACCAAAGCCGCCGAGGCGATGCGCTGGCTTCAGCACTGCGCCAGCTTGGCCGCGGATGCGGGCGAGCCGCTGGTGTGGCGTGCGCCGGACGGGTTTATCGTGCGCCAAGACTATCGTGAAACGCGGGCGCGCCGCATTCGGGCGGTTCTGGCGGGCAAGCCGATCCGGCTGACATTGCAGGAGCCCGAAGATGAGCTGGATAAGAGGCGGCAGCGCCAGGGCGTGGCGCCAAACTTCGTCCATGCGCTCGACAGCTGTCATATGCGGCTCACTGTCGCCCGCGCGTGGGAGGAAGGGCTGCGCGACTTCGCGCTGATCCATGACAGTTTCGGCGTGCACGCGGCGGACACCCCGCGTTTCTTTCAGCTGATCCGCGAAACGATGGTTGAGATGTATGAACAGTATGACGTGATGGCGGATTTCGCGGCGCAGCTGGCGCAGCGTCTCGACGCGCGCGATGGGGTGGAGCCGCCGCCCCGATCCGGCGCGCTGCGGCTTGAGGGGGTGCTGGAGAGCGAGTTCTGCTTTTCCTAGGCGCTCTTAGGCGCTCCTCGGCGCGCAGCTGTCCCCGTCATGTTCGGAGGAATGGCACAGTCGCTGACCTGTCTCGGGCAACCTAAGTGGGTTTTCGTTGCGTTGCGGTAGCGAAGGCGCGTACATCGCCGAGCGCATTTAGCGACGTCGCCAGCGCCGCCCCCTGGTGCTGGCGGGGGATGAAACAGCTTGTTCGCCATGCTCTGGCGGACACAGCGCGTCATAAGAGAGGACTTAAGATGGGCGCCTACGACTATATTCCGAAGCTTTACAATGTTCGGTTCGAGGCGCCGGAAAGCGGCCGGCAGTCAGATGAGTATTTCCTTGCTGACATCGATGGCGAGACCCGCCGCTTTAATATCCACAATTATGATAACCTGTACTCGGTGCCATGGCTGTACGATATCTCAATCTACCATAATTTGGGTTGCGAAACGCCGACCGAAATGTCTGGCGCAATTGCGCCGGTTTGGCGCGAGAATGACGCGGATGGTTCCGGGTTCTCCATGCTCGAACTGGGCGCCGGCAGTGGCGCATTCGGTCATGAACTGCGCCATACGCTGAAGATGAAGCGGTTGGTCGGGTTGGATATTTCGGCGCCCGCCTCGCAAGCGGCAGAGCGGGATCGCCCTGGACTGTACGACGCGTATCATGTCGCGGATCTGACCGCGCTGTCGCCGGAGCTTCGGGCGGAGCTTGAAGCCGAGAAGTTCGACGTCGTCGGGCTCGCGTCGGCGACGGGATGGGGCAACCATATCCCGGTCGGCGGGTTCGAGGTTGGCTTTGAGCTGCTGCGTTCGGGCGGCTGGTTCATTTTCCACGTGAAGCCAAATGATCCGGATCCCGAGTGCGTGGCGCTCAACGACTGGGTCAATGACAAAATCGCCACTGGCGCGTTGGTGGAAAAATACCGGAAATCGCACTTCCACCGGAAAAGCTCCGGAGGCGGAGACATCTACTACGATGTCGTCATTGGCGTAAAAGCCTGAGCCAGAAGGGCTGCGTGTCGACCGGTTGGAGCATCGTAGAGCTGGCCGCGCCGGATGCGCGGTCGGCGGCTTGCGTCGAGGTGACCGCGACGTTGCCTGAATGGTTTGGCCGGCCGGAGTCCAACGCCTACTACGCTCGTGAAATTGGCGACAAAAGCGTGTTTGCCGCCATTTCGGATGGTCGTGTCCTCGGGCTGGTCGCCCTGCATCCGCATTTCGATGGGACGGTTGAAATATGGTGGATGGGCGTGGCGCGCGCATTCCATCGCAATGGCGTCGGCCGCGCTCTCATCGGCGAGGCGGAGCGCGCCGCCCGCGCAATGGGGCGGCGCAATCTGGTTGTTCAGACGCTGAGCCCGAGACATCCGGATCCCAATTACGCGAAGACCCGGCTCTTCTATGAAAGCGTCGGGTTCTCGGCTTTGATCGACATTGCGGCGGCCCCGCAGGAGCCGCCGCTGATGTGGATGTACAAACCGCTTTAGCGTCCGATCGGCGCGCCAAGCGCTTTTATTTCGGCGCCGTAGAGCATGGACGGCAGCAACATCGAGATCGCAGGCACGAATGTGACCAGCGCGAGTACCAGGACCAGCGGGATCAGGAAGGGCGCTGTCGCAACAACGCATCTTTCAAACGGCACCTTACTGACGCGCGAGAGCACGTACAGCACCATGCCGACTGGCGGTGTTAACAAACCGATCATCAAGTTGAGCACCATGATGACCCCGAAATGCACCGGGTCTACGCCGACTTTCATCACGATGGGCAAGAGCACGGGCGTCAGGATCGTGATGGCGGCGATTGTCTCCATGAAGCAGCCGACCACGATCAAAATCAGGTTGATCAGCAGCAGGATGACATAGGGGTTGCTTGTCGCCCCGAGAATGAATTCGGCGAATTGCTCGGTTACTCGGTTCGACGTCAGCAACCACGCGAAGATCGATGCGCCCGCCACGATATAGAGCACGATGGCGGTGGTTTCGATTGTATCGAACGTCACGCGAAGCAACCGCTTCCACGATAGGGTCCTATAGACGACAGCGCCAAGGAAGGCGGCGTAGGCCGACGCGGCGATCGCAGCTTCGGTCGGGGTGAACACGCCCCCGAGAATGCCGCCAACGATAATCGCCGGGGTGAGTAGCGACAGGAAGGCGCGGCCAAAAGTCGTCTCGAGATTGTCGAGCAAAAAGCGCGCGTCTTTCGGGTAGCCCCGCCGCCAGGCGTACCAGGCGACCATCGCCATGAGCGCCAGCGCCATAACAAGCCCGGGCAGAAAGCCGGCTGCGAAGAGCTGGCCGATCGAGGCGGATGCGACGACTCCGTAAATCACCATGGGGAGCGAGGGCGGAATAATCGGCCCGATTGTACTGGAGGCGGCGGTCACCCCGACGGAGAAGTCTGGATCATAGCCGCCATCCTTCATCGCCTTGATTTCGATGGCCCCGAGGCCGCCCGCGTCGGCGACGGCGGCGCCTGACATGCCGGCGAAGATGACGCTTGCGCCCACATTTACATGGCCCAACCCGCCGCGGAGCCAGCCAACGCAGGCTTTCGCAAAATCAAAGATCCGGTTGGTGATGCCGGATGTATTCATCAGATTGCCGGCGAGAATGAAGAAGGGAACCGCGAGCAGCGGAAAGCTGTCCACACCGCTCACCATTCGGTGGATCACATTCAGCGCGGGGCCCTGCTCGGTGACGAGAATGTAAATCAGCGATGAAGCTGCGAGCGAGGTTGCGATCGGGACGCCGATGACCAGGAAGGCGAACACCAACGTAAAGAGCAGCCAGATCATGAGTTCCCTCCTGTTTCTGGAGCTGGAGGGATCGCTGGCTGGGCCAACGGGCCGCCTGTTCGCCAGCGCGTAATAAGAAGCGCTAATGTATAGACAGCCATGATGATGAAGCATCCCATGACGATCCAGTAGATCACGGCTTTAGGGAGCTCGATCGACGCCATTTTTTGTCGAGACCGACTGGCGAGCACGTATGTGTACCAACTCGCACTCGTGAAAAATAGCAACTTTAGGATGTCGACTAAAGTGGAGAGGGCCCAACGCAGTTTTGCCGGCAGATATCGGTAGAAAAACTCAACAACCACGTGGCTGTCTCGGCGAACGGCAATAATTGCGCCCGTGAACGTGACGATGATGAGTAGATATCTTGCAATTTCTTCGGTCCATCCGATCGAGTCATTGATGACGTAGCGGGAGAAGAATTGCAGGAATACAACAAAGGCCAGGGCTGCAAAGGCGAAGATCGGTACGGCGTCCGACCAGTGGATGTCCGAGATATCGACAGCTTCGTCATCCTCGGACCGCGGCGCAAGAGCTGGATCCGCGTGCTCGCGGATCCAGTCCTCCGACTTATCGGATTTTTCGTTCATGACAGAAAAACAACTAGAGCGCCTGCAGGCGGTCATAAGTCTTCTTGTCCCAGGTCGCGGCCGGACCATTGTGCATCGGCACGACAGCGTCACGGAATACCTTGCGATCGACTTCTTGGACAGTGACGCCCTTGCCGCGGAACCAGCTGACGAGGTCAGACTCGGCCTTTACGATTTCGTTTGTGCAGTTTTCCGCGGCTTCACGCAGCACCGCCAGCAGGATCTCGCGATCTTTCGCATCCAGCTTGTCATAGGTCAGGCCCGAGACGACGGTGACCAGCGCATCGGTGATGTGGCCGGTCAGCGTGATCTGCTTCTGAACCTCGTAGAACTTTTTGAACTGGATGGTTGGGAGCGGATTTTCCTGCGCGTCGACGACGCCTTGCTGCAGCGCGAGGTATACTTCAGAGAACGCCATCGGGGTCGGGTTCGCGCCCACGGCCTCTGGGAACATTTTGTAGAGCGGCGCGTTCGGAACCCGGATCTTCAGGCCCTTCATATCCGCCGGGGATTTGATTGCTTTGTTTGAGGTGACGTGACGCTGGCCGTAATAGGTCAAGGTGATGATGTGGTGGCTGGTTGCGTCTTTGTACGCCGCCGCCATCTCGCCGAACAGCTTGGAATCTCGGTACTTTTTCCAGTGCGCGAGGTCGCGGAACATGAAAGGCGCGCCGCCGATCGCGATCGGGCCGTAGGAGCGTCCGACGAAGGCTTGGCCGGTATAGATGATGTCGACGGTGCCGAGGGTCAGACCTTCGTTAATATCGACCTCTTTGCCCAGCGAGCTGGCGGGGAAGACTTCGATTTTCACGCGACCGTCTGTACGTTTGGCGACCTCTTCGGCGGCCCAGACCGCCCATTTGTGGTAGTTCGCCGACGTCTCATAAACATGCGCCCATTTGAGCTTCGTTTCCGCCACTGCGCCGACGGTGGATGCGGCGACAAGCGCTGCGGCGGCCAGCGCCGTTTTGATGCTTCTGATCACTATTATTCCTCCCAAACAGCGTCCCAAGCGGACGCAATTCGACTGACTTTGGCCTTGTCTTCGGCCGGTTGGGCGGGGCGCGGTCCCGCGGCCGCCTCAATCGATTTAAAGGGAGAGCTGCGCGAAACGCAACTAGCATGCAGCATGTAAAATGCTTTGTGTCGCATCTTAAGTGCGGTTGGCGGCGCGCTTTTCCGGATCTCCCCCCTGAGAAAGGATCTCCAATGATACCGTTCCGCGATGCGCGGCGCGGCGCGGCGGCGTGCGCGCCGATCGCCACGCCGCCCGGTGTTTTACTTCAGGCGACGCAATCTCCCGGCCGCGCTGCGTTGCTGGCGGCATGTCTTGCGCTCGACGCGGAGTGCGCAGCAGCGTTTCTGGCGCAGCTCGAAGCGGAGCAGCGGCGAGCTCAAGGCTGGGCGTGGGCTCGATGGAAGCAGTTGCCGCGGGCCATGCGCGATCGTCTTGGCGCGCTGCGACAGCCGCCCTTGTTGACCAGCGCCGGGTGTTTCGCGTGCCGCGACGCGGCGCCCAAGATTGGCGGCAAGCGGCTGTGCGTGACGGCGGGGGCCGGCGGGATCGCCGCCGATGCGGCCGTTCTCGGCGCGCGGCGCCGTTTGCTGCTGCGGGTGACGCGAGAGTTTGCGCCATCGGCCGGTATGGGCGGGCTGCGGCTGGTATTGGCTGGCCTTGCGCCCGTTGAGCAAGCATCAGCGTGATGCGCGCGCTGTTGATTGATGGCGACATTCTCTGTCGGCGGGCGGCGCATGGCGCCGCTGCTGAGTTGGGCGCCCCTGAGGCTGAGATGCGGTCGGCGGTTCGGCGCCTGGAAGACGCGCTGGGCCGGTTAAGAACAATGTTGCGGGGCGATCTTCTGTTGGCGGCGGTCGGCTGCGGCGCGTCGTTTCGCCGTCAGATCGACCCACACTATAAGCGCGCGCGGCTTGGCCGCCGCGTCCCCGCCAGTCTCGAGGCGGTGCGTGATCGCCTCGGCGAGCTTGTCGAGACCCGGTCCGCGCCGGAGTTGGAGGCGGATGATCTGCTTGGCGTTTGGGCGACGGCGCCGGATCTGAGCTTTGCGGCGCGGCCAGGCGGCGCAATCGCCGATGCGCGGCCGGCTGAACGGCTGATTGTGTCGGCGGACAAGGATCTGCTGAGCATTCCAGGTTTGCACGGCGCGGCGACTGGCCGCGTCTGGCGCGTTTCGCCGGCGGAGGCGGAGATGCGCCATCTTGCGCAAACCTTGATTGGCGATTCCTCCGACGGATATCGCGGCTGCCCCGGCGTTGGGCCAAAGCGGGCGATCGAGATCTTGTCATGCAACGCGGCCGATCCGTGGCGCGGCGTTGTCGCCGCTTTTCAGCGCGCCGGGCTCGGGCCTGGGGAGGCGTTGATCCAAGCGCGTCTGGCGCGAGTGCTGCGCCATGGCGAAGTCGATCCCGACGCCGGCGCGCCGGTTCTTTGGAGCCCCTCGCGCCTGCGCAGCGTTGCGACGTCGGAGCAGATACGCCGCGCCGTCGAGCCTTTTCTTCCCGCTTCTCAACGACAAAGGAGGCTCAGCTGATGAGCGCCCCGTCTTCTTCACAGTACGAGTTGTTCGCTCGCGCCGAGAAACGCTCGGAGCTCGAGTTTCCCGCCATTTCCAACGAGCTGTTGGCGGCGCTGGAGCGCGCGTTCCCAGACCGGTGTCCTGACGGCGATCTGTCGGACGCCGAAATCCGCGAACGGATCGGCGAGTGTCGCGTCGTTCGTTTTCTGAAGCGCTGCCATCAGCGTCAGCAGCGCGCCAAACAAGGAAGGATCCTCTAATGTGTATGTTCAAAGCGCCAAAGCCGGCCCCCGCGCCGCCGCCCCCGCCGCCGCCGCCAGAAGAGCCGCCGGTGGCGCCCGTGTTTGATACGGAGCGGATCGAGCAGGAATCGAGCGATAAACGCGTGCGCCGAATTGGCCGCAGCGCGCTTCGGGTGGATTTGCAGGCCCCGTCAGAGAGCGGCGCCGGGCTGCAAACGCCCCAAAGCTAACGCCGAGCAGGCGTTCATTTTCCAGACTTTAAGAGGTGACACATGGCCTTCTTTCGCTCCGGCCGAGGCGACGGCCTTGGCGCGGCGGCGCGATATCGCGCGCTAGAAGCTGCGCGGCGTCCATTTTTGGAACGCGCGCGCGAAGCGGCGCGATTGACCATTCCGTCGCTGTGCCCGCCGACGGAACAGCGCAATGCGGATCTGCCGACGCCGTATCAAGGGGTTGGCGCGCGCGGTGTTAATGCGCTGACCAACAAGCTGCTGTTGGCGCAGTTCCCGCCAAACACCCCCTTCTTTCGCTTGACGGTGGATGAGGAGCTGCTCGGCGCGGCGGAGGCGGCGTCGGAGCAGGATCTACGCGGCGAGGTCGAGAGCGCGCTGCAGCGGCTTGAGCGGGCGGTGATGTCCGACATTGAGACCGGCTTCGCTCGGGCCGGGCTGCATATGGCGCTCAAGCTGCTGATCGCGACGGGCAACGCGTTGATCCATCTGCCGCCGGAGGGCGGGCTGCGCGTGTTCCGACTGGACCGATATGTCGTTCGCCGCGGCCCGTCCGGGGCGCCGGAGGAGATCCTGGTGCAGGAGGAAACAACGCTCGACGCGTTGCCCAAGCGGACCCGGACCAAGTTGGGCGCCGCATCGCGCGCCGGGCAGCAAGGCGACGGCGCTTCGCCCCAGAAACTGCCGCTTTATACCTGGATCCGCCGCAACGGCGCCGGCTGGAGCGTGGCGCAGGAGGTCGGCGGCGTCGAAGTCGTCGAAAGTCGCGGCGCGTATTCGGAAGGCGGGCTGGACTGGCTGGCCCTGCGTTGGAGCCACGTGGATGGCGAGGATTACGGGCGCGGTCATGTTGAGGAGCAGATCGGCGATCTGAAGTCGCTTGAAGGGTTGATGCAGGCGATCGTTGAGGGCTCGGCGGCTGCGTCGAAACTGACGATCCTGGTGAACCCGGCCGGTCAAACCGATGCGGAGGAGCTGGCGGAAGCCGAGAACGGCGCGATCATCGATGGTCTGCCCGGCGATGTTGCGATGGTCCAGGCCAATAAATTCAATGATTTCCGCGTGGCGTTTCAAACTGTGGAGATTTTGACCCGACGCCTGTCGCACGCCTTCTTGTTGCATGAGGCGGCGACCCGCGACGCATCCAGCGTAACGGCCGAGGAGATCCGGTTCATGGCTGCGGAGCTGGAGGACGCATTGGGCGGCGTCTACAGCGTCTTGGCGGAGGAGCTGCAGCGCCCGCTGGTCGAAGCGCTGCTGCGTCGTAAGATCCGAGCCGGCGCCGTGCCGCCAATGCCGGCTGGTTTGTTGAAGCCGCTCATTCTGACGGGGTTGGAGGCGCTGGGGCGTGGGCAGGATTTCAATCGACTGACCCGGTTTATGAGCTTTCTCTCCATGGTTGGCGGCGTTGCGGCGTCGCCGGCGGGCGGCCGACTGGACGCGTCGGCGCTGATCCTGCGCGGCGCGGCGGCTTTGGGCGTGGATGCAAGCGGCCTATTGCGTCCCGAAGGGGATGTTGCTGCCGACGAGGCGCAGGCGGTCGGCCTGCAGCTGCTCAAAGAGCTGGGACCGGATGCGCTGGCGGCGCCCGGCGAGCCGGCGGGGCCCGCCGGCGTGAATATCTCTGCGCTCGATCCTGAGGCCTTGTCGGAGGCCGGGGCGCAGATGGTGCAGGCGCTCGCCCAGGCGTCCGGCGACCCCGAGTCTGCGGCCGCGGCCGGCGAGGCGACGGACGCTGCAGACGATTCCGATGCGGGGAGCGTCCAGCCGACGCACGCCGCGCCGCACGCTCAGGCTGCGCCTTCGTCGGCAAAGGAGCCCGGCGCGGCGACGCACTAGGGTCGAAACCCCTTCAGCAGGCGTCGTCAGCGCTTTCTAGCCCGTTCTCGGCTGCGCACCGGGCGCGGAGCGGGCTGATTGCCCGGTCAAGACCGGTAAGCCCAGCTGAGGACGGGCTAGGAAGCGCCCTTC
>JALEGB010000033.1 GCA_022760355.1 Neomegalonema sp. | reverse complement strand
CGGCTGAAACCTCGAGCCGCTTCGAGGCTCGCCTGCGCGCCGCGGGCAAGAAAGGCGCGAAGGAATGCGCCGCCTGCCCGGAGATGGTGGCGATCCCGGCCGGTTCCTTCCTGATGGGCTCGCCGAAGACCGAGCTTAAGCGCCGCAAGAGCGAGGGGCCGCAGCGGCGGGTGGCGATCAAAGCTTTTGCGATGGGCAAATATGAGATCACTTTTGAACAGTGGGACAGATGCGCGGCGGAGGGCTATTGCCGCGGCAATCCGAAGCCCGGGGATGCGGGCTGGGGCCGCGGCAAGCGGCCGGTGACCAACGTGTCCTGGGACGATATCACCGGCGCAGGCGGGTTTCTGGATTGGCTGAACGCGAAGGTCCCGGGATCGCCCTATCGCCTGCCCTCCGAGGCTGAGTGGGAATATGCGGCGCGGGCGGGGACGGTCGGGCCGTTTAGCGTCTCCGGCAAGATCTCGGTTGATAAGGCGAATTATAATGAAAGATTCCATCATGTCGGCCCACCCACGCGCGCATTTCGAAAGAAGACGCTCCCCGTCGGCTCTTTCGCCGCCAACCCTTGGGGGCTGCATGATGTGCATGGCAATCTCTGGGAGTGGGTTCAGGATTGTTGGCATTTCTCCTATCGCGGCGCGCCGGCGGATGGGGCGCCCTGGATGACGGCGAATTTAGGGGATTGTTCCCGGGCGATTATTCGCGGCGGCTCGTGGTTCAGCCCCCCCGGGTTCTTGCGCTCCGCGTACCGCAGCGGGTACACTCGCGCCATCCGAAATAGGTACCACGGGTTCCGCGTTGCCCGGACGACAATTGAGCGTTAGCGAAATTGTACTTATCCCCTTCTTCTTTACCGGCGCGTTGGGCGCAGCGCGTGCGAAGAAGGGGCTTTGAGGCGCCGCCGCGCCGGTCGCATCGCTGTTGATCCGATATGTCAGCCGTCGCTGCAAATAGTTCGTTTTTTACTCAGGCCGCCCCAAGGGAAACTATACCGAAATCAAACTTGGCTATTCTTGATGCAGCCAAACTTGGCCTTCCATGCACAACAGGGAAGCGAAGGCGCTGTGATAGCTCGGTTATTCAACGCGGCGAAGTATGATCCGTTCGATGTCTGGCCCGTTGAGGTGGTTAGCATCGTGCGCAGTTCGCGCGTTGGTGGAGCCGTTAGCGCCCTGAACGCTCTTATCTTCTTTGTTGGTTCCTATGGTCGGGTCGATTTGAGCGTGGCGGCGATCTGGCTGACGGCGTCGCTGGCGCTGTTCGCGTGGATCGGCTTTCGCGCCCATCAAGCGCGAAGTTTGACGGTAAAGCGGGTCTCCCGTCGCGCCGTTCGCCGTATGGCCCTGTTCGCCGCGCTGTTCGCCGCCCCCTGGGCCGCGTTGAGCGTGCTCTATATCGGCTTCAGCCTGTTCGACGTTGAGGTTGTCGTGCTGATGGTCTGCGCCGGCATGTCCGCAGGCGGCGCCTTCATGCTGCACCGCGCGCCCATCGCCGCGATGATTTACATCGCGACAATCTTGCTGCCGGTGATGCTCTGCAGCCTGCGCCAACCGCTTCTGCATTGGCCGATCGCGCTCTACACAATCCCATTTGGCGGCTTTCTGATCTCCACGATGTTCAACGTCTGGCGCATGAGCCGAGAGCGGGAGGATAGTCTGCATATGGCCAAATCCGCGCTCGATGATCTGACGGGCGCGCATGTTGAACTGAAGCGGATGCGCGACGAGGCGGAGCAAGAGGCGCTGATTGATCCGCTGACCGGCCTGTATAATCGCCGCGGGCTGGAGCGGGAGCTGCGCCAGCGGATGGAGCAAGGGCTCGCCACTGGGGAAGGTGTTGCGGCGCTGCATATCGATCTCGATCGGTTTAAAGAAATCAATGACAAGCACGGGCATGCGGCGGGCGACCATGTCCTAACCCATGTCGGCGCCGAGCTGCGCGATAAAACCCGGCACGGAGATTTCGTCGCTCGAATTGGCGGCGACGAATTCGTGGTTCTGTGTCGGGCGAAAGGCGCACACGCCGGACTGCGGGAGTTGGGCCAACGAATTGTCGCCGCGCTCAGCAAGCCGATTAATTTTGAGGGCGCAACCTGCGCTATCGGGGCCAGCATCGGCGTCGATGTGATCAGTGCGGGCGATGTGGGGGACGATCCGTTGCGCCTGTTGGTCAATGCGGACATCGCGCTCTATCGTGCGAAGGAGGCCGGCCGCGGCCGGGTCGAGTTCTTTAACGATGAACTGCGGCGCGAGGTGCTGCGCGCCAAGGCCCTCGGGGATAATCTAGCCGACGCGCTCCGACGTGATGAGCTGGAAGCGTTCTTTCAGCCTCAGGTCTCAGTGGCGACAGGCGAAGTTGTTGCAGTTGAGGCGCTGGCGCGCTGGCGGCATCCGGAGTTGGGGCTGTTGACGCCTGAGACCTTTATGCCGGTGGCGGAACGCATGAAGCTGACCCATGCGGTGGATGACGCGATCCTGCGCAAGGGGCTGACGGCGACCGAAAAATGGGCCGCCCGCGGGATCTCGCCGCCGCAATTGGCGGTGAATGTTTCCGCCCAGCGTCTGGAAGATCCGACGTTGCTCCAGCAGCTGTCCATGATCGAGGCGCCGCGCAGCGCGGTGGTTTTTGAGCTGCAGGAAGGGTTGTTGCTCGAGGATACAGGGGAGACGGCGCAGCGGCTGGCGCGGCAGCTGGAAACCTTGGGCGTCGATGTGGAGATCGGGAACTTTGGCGTCGGCGGCGCATCTTTGAACTGTCTGCTGTCGCTGCGTCCGAAGCGGATTAAAATCACGCGCGAGCTGGTGGCGCGCCTGCTCAGCTCGGAAGCGCATCAGGAGCAGATCCAGGCGATTGTCCATGTCGCCGCGGCGCTTGGCATTGAGACGACCGCCGAAGGGGTTGAGAATAAGGCGCAGGCTGATCTGTTGACGGAGATGGGCTGCCATCGGCTGCAGGGGTTCTATTTCGGCCGACCGGTGACGGCCGACGCGCTGTTCGAGATATTGTTTGCTCAGGATCAGGCGGCGGCGCATCGGGCTTAGACCGCCGGTTTGGGCTGGCTCACGCCGAGCCGAACGCGGAGCGGGTGAGGACCAGGGCCGCTGCGCCATGGGCCCAGAGCGCATCCGAACTTTGGGTGATTTCCACCGGCGTTCGATCAACCGCCGCGCTCAACGTGTTCGCCGCCAACGCTTCGCGCATGGCGGGCTCGAAAAGCGGCGCGGCGGACGAGCCCGCGCCGGACACGACCAGCAACTCCGGGCCGAAAATATTGATCAAATTGGCCAGGCCGATGCCCAAAATCTCGCCGGCGCGCGCATAGATGGCGCGGATACGGGGATCGCCGGCCATGCCCTCCGCCTGGATCTCGGCCAACGCGGCGTGAACGGCGAGCGGGTCGAACGGGTCGGCTGTGCGGCGGAAGGTGCTGACCTCGCGCAGGATCGCATAGTCCGCCAAATAAGCCTCGATACAGCCGCGCTGCCCACATCGGCACAGGGCGCCGCCCGGGCGGATTTTGGTGTGGCCGAACTCCGCCCCGATGCCGTGCGCGCCGCGATAGAGGCGTCCGCCGATCACCATGCCCATCCCGACGCCATGTTCGATGGTGACCGCCAGCATGTCTCCCCGTCCTTTGCCGCGGCCAAACCAATGCTCGGCGACCGTGGCGAGGTTCGCGTCGTTATCCACGAAGCAGGGCAGCTGCAACTGCTTTGAAAACAGCGCGGCGACATCGTACGCTCCTTCGCCGAACACGGGGCTCCAATGGCTGACGCCGGTTTCGCCATCGACGAAACCAGGCAGGCCGATCCCCACGCCATGCAGCGCGTTGCGGGACATTTCCTGCGCGCGCAGCGCCGTCTCCAGCGCCTCGTCGACCATCTGCGCAATGCGCTCCGGCGGCTGATGGTTCGCCCGCACGGAAATCTCCGAAGCGCCCAGCAATTCGCCCGCGAAGTTGGTGATCGTAACTGAAATACGGTGCAGAGAGATCTTGACGCCGGCGACGCGGGCGGCGTCCGGACGCAGGCGCAGATCAACCTTCGGCCGCCCGCGTCGCGCTGCGCCATCCCCTTCGCCCGCGCACGCCTCAACAAATCCCTCATTGAGCAATTCCGCCGTCACCGCCGTTACCGTCGCGGGGCTGAGCCCGGTGGTTTCCGCCAGTTCCACTCGGGCCATCCGCCCCGAGATCCGCAGCGCGTCGAGCACTTTGCGGCGGTTGGACAGCGCTATCTGATTCAAGTCAGTCGGCATCGGCGATTAAATCTCAATGACGGCGTCAATTCGCAGCGGTCAGCCCCGCGTCAATTGCGAAGGATTGCGAAGCGATTGCGTTTGAGGCGTCGGAGGCGAGAAAGAGGGCGGTAGGGGCAATATCATCGCCCACAAGGCGTCGTTTCAAATGCTGGTTTTCCAAATGCGCCGCCTCAATCTCAGGCGTGATCCACAGTTCTAGCTGCTTTGGCGTTAGAATAACGCCGGGAACAATAGCATTAACACGCACGCCCTGCGGTCCAAACGCTTTGCTCAGGCTGCGGGTAAAGCCGCTGACGGCGGATTTCATGGCGCCGTAGATGGCCAGGTCCGCCTGGCCGATGCGGGGGGAGACGGAACCGAAATTGATGATCGAGCCCGATCCCTGCCGCTTCATCCAGTGAAAGGCGCGTTGGGCGGCGAAAAACTGATGTTTGAAGTTGATGGCGACGCACCAATCAAAAAATTCGGGCGTTGCGGTTTCCGGGTCATGGCGTTTGTCATTGGCGGCGTTGTTGATCATCGCGTCCAACCGGCCGTTGAGCGCCTGGGCTGCGTCAATCGCTGTTTGCAGCGCTGTGGTGTCGGTCACGTCGCAGCGCTGGAATTTGGGCGGGTTTGGCGTGTTCGCGAATTGGCGGGCGAGCGCCTCGCCAGCGTCGGCGTCGATGTCGATGAAGTAAACCTGAGCGCCTTGCGCGGCGAACGCCGCCACCAGGGAGGCTCCGATGCCGGTCGCGCCGCCCGAGATGAACACGGTTTTAGCGGCTAGATCAGGGTAGCGGGCGGCGGTCCAAGCCTGCTGCGAGGCGGGCGAAGCGTCGAACATTGAACAGGTCCTTTTATTTTCGTTCGGCGGCGCGGCGCAGGAGGATTGACGTATTTGCTGCGACCTTGCGCCAAGGAGAAGCGACGCCGTCTGGCCAGCGGATGCGAATGCGCGCGGTCTCGGCGGCGCCGAGGCCAAAATGCGCCGGAAGCGCTGAGCCGCTGACATGTCCGCCGCCGACGCGGAGGGTTCGGCGTTGCGAGCGGCCGTCGGGGGTTTGGATCTCGATGACAGCGCCGATTGCGGCGCGGTTGGGCCCGTCCTGTCGCAGACGGACGGAGAGCCAGTTCTGCGGCGCGCCGTTGGGGATTGCTTGAAACAGGCGCGTCGGACCTTCGTAGTTCACCACCACCAGATCCAGCAGGCCGTCCCCGTTCAAGTCGACCGCCGCGCCGCCGCGTCCGCGGCCGGGCTGGGCGATGCCGGCTTCGAAGCCTGCTTCGCGGAACTGCGCGATCACGCCGTCCTTTCCTCGGGCGCCCAGCAGCAGGCTGTTCGGATCAAACGCTGCGAAGCGCGGCATGGTGGAGACATTGCCTTTGACGATCCACAGATCGAGCGCGCCGTCATTGTTGAAGTCTTCAAACGCGACATGCCAGCTGGTGGAGGGGCGCGCATCTGGTCCGACATAGGGCCGATAACTGAGTGCGCGAAGGGCGGCGCCGACGTTCCTGTAGCTTGGTCCGGCGGCGGTTGCGATCAGACGGTCAATCCGATTGTCAGCCATGCTGGTGGCGGCGATTTCGGGCTTTCCATCCAGGTCGAGATCGGCGGCGGCGAGGCCCATGCCCCAGATGATGGCGGGGCTCCAACCGTCCTTCACCGTAAATAACGCGGGTTTGGGCGCATGCGCCGGGCCAACCAGCCGGAATAGCTGCTCTCCCACGCCCGGATCCGCATATTGGCGGTCATTTGCGACCCGCAGCGCGATGCGGCCGTCGCCCGCCCAATCGACAAACAGCATCGATAGGGCGCAGCCAGCCGGCTCGACGGTTATCGGCGGGCCGTAGCGGCGGGCCCCCATTGGCGCGAGCAGATAGCCCGGCGCACAATTGCCTTTCTTCGCCAGCGGCTTGGTTCGGTCCACATAGGCTCCGAACGCAAAGCTGGGGATCTGCGCGCCATGTGGCCAATAGGCGGCGAAGGCGGCGGTCCAATCCTGTGCTTTCGGCAGGCCGATTTTTGCGCTGGCGTTTTCGAACCGACACTCGCCGATCCCGCGCAGAAGCAAGTTGCGTCCAAAGCGGATGAGCATCAGGTCAGGGTGCGCGTCCGCGTCCCAATAGAAGGCGTATGCGCCGACAACGCCTCTTAAGTCCCTGGGCGCAACGCCCAGCGCCGCTGCGGGATCTTCAATGCGTTGAAGGGAAATAGGCGCCACGCCTCCCGGCGTTGCGGCGGGCGCAGTTTTGTTAATGAACAGCGCTGCAGGCGCGGCGCCGCCGGCGATAAGCAGGTCAGGCCGCGAGTCGCCGTTACAGTCGAGCGCCGCGACGCCGCCGCCGACGACGAAGGCGCCGGCCCCTGGCGCGTCGGCGCCGTACGGATCCTTCGTATCGAGTTTGGCGGCGCCAACGGGCGAAGGCCCGTCACGATAGGCGTGGGTCAGTCCGGCTGCGGCCGTCGCCTCCACGAAGCGCGGAGCGGCGGGCGCGGCCAGCTTTGGCGCTTCGGCGGCTGAAGGTCCGCACAACGCCGCTACAGCGACAAGCGTGGCGGTCGCGCACGCACGGCGGATATTATTTTTCATAACGAATAAAAATGATCGCGCGCACGCTCTTGCTCCTCCCGTCGACGAACGCATTTTAGCGTCTCATCCCGCCATCGCCCCGAAACCGATGCGACTGAGCGCGGTCTTTGATGGGGGATTGTGGTTTGTTGTTGCGCTTAGGGTGAGAAAGTTTCGATCCTGTGTCAAATTAATTTGACTCTGAAATTAAATTGCGGGAGCTTTAACCCCGGCGGGCACAGACCTGTCGGCGACCTCAGCGCGCGCAGCGGTTTGAGGGCGTCAATAACGAGCTGTCACAGACTTTTAGGGAGGATCCTATGCGGTTCTTGATTGGCGCGGTTACGGCCCTCGCCATTTCCATCGGCGCGTTCGCAACCGCCGCCGCCGAAGAGCTGATCATCGGCGTCAGCTGGTCGAATTTCCAAGAAGAGCGTTGGAAGACCGACGAAAAGGCCATGAAGGCCGCGATCGAAGCAATGGGCGCGAAATACATCAGCACGGACGCGCAAAGCAGTGCGTCCAAGCAGCTTTCAGACATCGAGAGCCTGATTGCGCGAGGCGCCAAAGCGCTCATCATCCTCGCGCAGGACTCCAAGGCGATTAAGCCGGCGCTCGACGCCGCGGCGGCGGAAGGGATCCCAGTCATCGCCTATGACCGGCTGATTGACGATCCGCGCGCCTTTTATCTGACCTTCGACAATGTCGAGGTTGGTCGGATGCAGGCCCGCGCCGTGTTCAAGCTGGCGCCGAAAGGCCGCTATGTCTTCATCAAGGGCTCGCCAACCGACCCGAACTCCGACTTCCTGCATGGCGGTCAGCTTGAGGTTCTGAAAAAGGCGATCGAAAAAGGCGATATCAAAGTCGTTGGCGAGGTTTACACCGATGGCTGGCTCCCGGCGACCGCGCAGCGGAATATGGAGCAGATCCTCACCAAGACGGGCAACGGTGTTGATGCGGTCGTGGCGTCGAATGACGGCACCGCCGGCGGCGTCGTGGCGGCGCTTATTGCGCAAGGGATGGAAGGTCTTCCGGTTTCCGGCCAGGATGGCGATCACGCCGCGCTAAACCGCGTTGCGCTTGGCACGCAGACCGTTTCGGTCTGGAAAGACGCGCGCGCGCTCGGCAAAGCGGCGGGCGAAATTGCGGTGACGCTGGCCAAGGGCGGCAAGCTGAGCGACGTGAAGGGGTCTGTGAAATGGACCAGCCCGAGCGGCGTTGCGCTTACGTCCATGTTCCTTAAGCCGGTTCCAATTACGCGCGACAATCTTAAAGTGGTTCTGGATGCGGGTTGGATCACGAAGGCGAAGCTTTGCGCCGGCGTTCCGAAAAAGACCGTCGCTGTCTGCGACTAAGGTTGAAAGCGGCGCGGCTTCGGCCGCGTCGCGATCCGGCGGGCGTCAGGTTCGCCGCGGGCTGCGCAGTGCGGTTCAGCACGCCGCCCAATTTCTCAATTTGTCGACCAGAAGGTCCAGCATATCGATCTCGCGCGCGGTGTTCGACGTCGCGTGACGCTTGAGGCGCGGCTGCTTCATACTCTGGGCGCGCGCAGTCTACGGAACATGGCCGCGTATCAAGGCGCGGTGGCAAAAGGGAGGTCGCGGCGTGGCGGCGGCAACAGATAACTACACAAGTCAGACGGGGGCTGATGACCCGGCGGCGGGGCAGCCGCGTCGCGGGCTTTTGCAGACGCTCGAAATCGACGTCCGTCTTGTTGGCATGCTCATCGCGCTTGCGTTTTTGTTCCTGCTGTTCGGCGCAGTGACCGGGGGCACGTTCATCACGCCGCGGAATATCTTCAACATCACCATTCAGACGGTGTCGGTCGCGATTATGGCGACGGGGATGGTGTTCGTGATCGTCACGCGGCACATTGATCTTTCGGTCGGTTCAGTATTGGCGACGTGTTCAGCGGTGATGGCGATGATGCAGTCTGAGTGG
>JALEGB010000032.1 GCA_022760355.1 Neomegalonema sp. | reverse complement strand
CTGCTTCAGATCGTAGATCAGCTGCGCCAGATCTTCGATCGAGTAGATGTCATGATGCGGCGGCGGTGAAATCAGCGTGACGCCCGGAGTCGAATGCCGCAGCCGTGCGATCATTTCGGTGACCTTGAACCCAGGCAACTGCCCGCCCTCGCCCGGCTTCGCGCCTTGAGCGACCTTAATCTCCAGCTCGCGGCAATGGTTCAGATACTCGGCGGTCACACCGAATCGGCCCGACGCAACCTGTTTGATCTTCGCAGATGGGTTGTCGCCATTGGCCTCCGGCGTAAAGTGCGCCGGATCTTCGCCCCCCTCGCCCGAATCGGACTTGGCGCCGATCCGGTTCATCGCGACGTTGAGCGCCTTATGCGCCTCAGGCGACAGGGCGCCCAGAGACATGCCAGGCGTTACAAAACGCTTTCGGATCGAGGTGATCGATTCAACCTGATCAATCGACAGCGGCTCTTTCTGGCGCTTGAAGTCCAGCAAGTCGCGCACATGGATTGGCGATTGCTTATGCAACCCTTCGGAGAAGGCTTTGAACTGCTTATAAGATCCGTTGCCGCAGGCCGATTGCATCAGGTGCATCAGCTTGCTGCCCCAAGCGTGGGTCTCGCCCCGGGCGCGCATCTTATAGAAGCCGCCAATTGGCAGGCTGGTCGTGGCGGAACCTCGATAGGCTCGGGCGTGGCGCAGCAGGGTCTTTTCTTGAATGCCAGACAGGCCGACGCCGGAGATCCGGCTGACCATGCCTGGGAAATATTCCGCGACCATCGCCCGGCTCAGCCCGACCGCCTCAAAGTTGCACCCGCCCCGGTAAGACGAGATCACCGAGATGCCCATCTTGGACATGATCTTCAGCAGCCCGCCATCGATGGCGGTTCGGAAGCGCTCCACGGCCTGATCGACGCTCAGATTGAGAAGTCCGCGACGCACGCGATCCGCAAGACCTTCCTGCGCCAGATACGCGTTGACGGTGGTGGCGCCACAGCCGATCAGCACGGCGAAATAATGCGGGTCCACACATTCGGCGCTGCGCACATTGATCGAGCAGAAGGTGCGCAGCCCCTGCTTGGTCAGCCAAGAATGCACCGCCGACGTCGCCAGGATCATCGGGATGGCGACATTGTCCGCATCCTCGCCCTCATCGGTCAGGATGAGATGAGCGGCGCCGGAGCGAACGGCCTCCTCAGCATCTTCGCGCAGCTTTTGCAAAGCGTCGCGAATCGCCGCGCCGGAGCCCCCTGCCGCGCTCTGCGCATCGGCGACGTTGAAGGTGCAGTCGAATTCCCGGTAAGCCTCGCCAAAGGCCTTCTTCATCTTATCGAAGCGACCGTTCGAAACGACCGGGCTTTCAAGGATCAGAATTTCGGTTTGCGCGCCGGATTGATCCAGCACGTTCTTGAGATTTCCGAACCGGGTCTTGAGGCTCATCACCCGCCGCTCGCGCAACGGATCAATCGGCGGGTTCGTCACCTGGCTGAAATTCTGCCGGAAATAATGGCTCAGCGGGCGGTATTCATCAGAGAGCACAGCGATCGGCGTATCGTCGCCCATCGAACCAATCGCCTCTTTCGCATCCTCTGCCATCGGCGCGAGGATGGTTTCGATCTCTTCGATCGTCATCCCAGCGGCCAGCTGGCGGCGGCGCAGCTCCTCAGGCGCCATGCTCGACGCCTCAGAAGCGCCGTCGAGCCCCGCTTCCAGATCGGTAATCCGCTCAATCCACTCAGAGTAAGGCTGCGCGGACGCCAGCAGATCCTTAATATCGGTATCGTGATAGAGCTTGCCTTCGGCGAAGTCGATCGCGAGCATCTGGCCAGGGCCGAGACGCCCTTTTTCAATGATCGTGGTCTCGTCCACCGGCGCCATGCCGACCTCGGAACCGGCGATCACCAGGCCATCGCCGCTAACGACATACCGCATCGGGCGCAGGCCGTTCCGATCCATACCGCCGACGATCCAGCGACCATCCGTCGCCGCGATCGCCGCCGGACCGTCCCATGGCTCCATCACCGAGTTTGAGTAGGCGTACATCGCCCGCCACGCATCCGGCATGGTGCACGCGGAGGTCGACCAGCTCTCTGGGATCAGCATGACCTTCGCCATCGGCGCCGAGCGCCCCGCCCGAACCATCACTTCGAACACCGAATCCAACGCTGCGCTGTCCGAAGATCCGGCAGGAACGATTGGCTTCAGATCATCCGAATGCTCGCCAAATACGCCGGCGGCCATCCGAATTTCGTGGCTCCGCATCCAGCCGACATTGCCCTTCAGCGTGTTGATCTCGCCATTATGCGCCAGCATGCGGAAAGGTTGGGCCAGCCACCATTGTGGGAAGGTGTTGGTCGAATAGCGCTGGTGGTAGATCGCAAATGCGCTCTTGAACTGCTGATCTTGCAGATCCGGATAGAACTCGGCCACCTGCTCCGCCAGCATCATGCCTTTGTAAATCACCGAGCGGCATGAAAGGGAGCAAACGTAGAAGCCGCCCGCGCCAGCGCCGACCGCTTTTTCGATGCGCCTGCGAATCAGGTAAAGCTCTCGCTCAAAGGTTTCATCGTCGACCAGCTCGCCATCAACGCGCTTGTTGTTGGCGATCATGATCTGCTCAATCTCAGGGCGGGTCGCGTTCGCTTTGTCGCCCAAAACCTCCACATTCACGGGCACCTGGCGCCAGCCATAGATGGTGTAGCCAAGTTTCAGAATCTCGGTTTCGACAACGGTTCGGCAATGTTCCTGCGCCGCGAAATCCGTCCGCGGCAAGAAAATCATGCCAACCGCAATACGGCCTCGGGTCGGCGCGTGGCCGGTATGCTCGACATGCGCTTTGAAGAATTCCTGGGGAATCTGCACATGGATGCCGGCCCCGTCGCCCGTTTTGCCATCCGCATCGACGGCGCCGCGGTGCCAGACCGCTTTCAGCGCCTCAATGCCTTTCTCCACGACATCGCGGCGCGGCTCGCCATCAATCGCGGCGATAAAACCGACGCCGCAGGAGGCATGCTCAAAGCTCGGATCATACATGCCAAATTCATGGCTGCCGATCGGGTTCGACTCAGGATTAAGCTCGCGCTTGGTCATATTTGTTCCTCGATACGGCGTTTATTCAGCGGCGACGGCGGCTTTGGCGTCGATGTAGGCGGTCATCGCGGCGGCGGCTTCACGCCCATCGCGGATGGCCCACACGACGAGCGAAGCGCCGCGCACAATGTCGCCAGCGGCGAAAACGCCTGGCAGAGAGGTTTCTTTGGTTCGGAAATCGGCCTTGATGGAGCCCCAACGGGTCGCCTCCAGCCCATCGACGCCCCACAGCTTCGGCAATTCCTCGGGCTCAAAGCCAAGCGCTTGGATCGCCAGATCCGCCGGCTCGTCATAGTCCGATCCCGGCAACTCCTCAGGGCGCGAACGCCCCGAGGCGTCCGGCGCGCCCAAGCGCATGCGAACGGCGCGCACCGCCGAGACTTTGTCATCGCCATGAAACGCCTTTGGAGCGGACAGCCAATCAAACCGGACGCCTTCTTCCTCGGCGTTCGCGACCTCGCGCTGGCTGCCCGGCATGTTCGCCCGATCGCGACGATACATGCAGACGACCGATTTCGCGCCCTGACGCACCGCCGTCCGGACACAATCCATCGCAGTATCGCCGCCGCCGATCACAACGACATTTTTGCCGTCCGCATTCAGCGTACCGTCCTCAAACTCGGCGATTTTATCACCAAACCCGATCTTGTTCGAAACGGTGAGGTAATCGAGCGCCTGAACGACCCCAGGAAGGCCTGCGCCCGGTCCGCCGACCTCCCGGGTCTTGTAAACGCCCGTCGCGATCAGGATCGAGGCGTGCTCCTGACGCAGATCCTCAAAGCTGATATCCACCCCGACATTCGTGTTCAGGCGCCACTCGACGCCCGCCTCCGTCAAGCGCTGAACGCGACGCTCAACAACCGGCTTTTCCAACTTGAAGCCAGGGATGCCGTAGGTCATCAGACCGCCGGCGCGATCGTAGCGGTCATAAACGACAACTTTAAACCCTTGGGCGCGCAGCTCCTCCGCCGCCGCCAGGCCGGCAGGGCCGGCGCCGATAATTCCAACGCTCTCGGCGCGCTCCGCGATCGGGGTGATCGGCTTCACCCACCCCTCTTCCCAAGCATTGTCGGTAATATACCGCTCAACCGCGCCAATCGTAACGGTGCCATGACCCGCCTGCTCGATAACGCAGTTGCCCTCGCACAACCGATCCTGCGGGCAAATACGGCCGCAGATTTCCGGGAAGCTGTTCGTCGCCTGCGCCAGATCATAGGCCTCCTGCAGCCGCCCTTCGGCCGTCAGCTTCAGCCAGTCCGGGATGTTATTATGCAGTGGGCAGCCTGACTGGCAGTAGGGGACGCCGCATTGCGAGCAACGGCTTGCTTGTTCGGCGGCTTTTGCAGCTATAAAGTCGCGGTAGATTTCTAAGAAATCGCCCGAACGTTCGTCGGCGGCGCGTTTCTCCGGCATCTCGCGCTCGAGCTCGACAAATTTCAACATCCGTCCGGTCACGATCGGTCTCCTACTTTTTTCGGGCCGCGATGTGACGTCAAAGGCCCCGATATTGGACCGCTCCATACGCGCCTTGGGGCAAAATATAAATCAGCAATACTGACCTATTTTTCATATTTGCGCCCAAGGCGGCGCGGGGAAGCAGAAAATAACGCGAAAATTGGTCAATCAAGCTTCCATAAGCCCCTTTCGCCCCGCCACGGCGTTCAAAAGCTTGCCCCAACGCCGCTTTTGCGCCACGAGAAGGCTGCGGACCTGCGTCGGTTCGGGCGAAGGCGACGCGGGCTTTTTTCGCGCGCGTCGAGGGAGCCGAAGATGGAAAATGTGTTGGAACTCGCGGTTTTGGCGGTTGTGCAGGGAATCACAGAGTTCCTCCCGATCTCCAGCACGGCGCACCTTCTGCTGGCGCGGCAGGTGATGAACTTCAAACTTGGCGCCGGCCCCGGCACGGTCATCGACATCGCGCTCCATTTCGGCAGCCTGTTCGCGGTGCTGTTCTATTTCTGGCGCGACGTCAAAGCCGCGGTAATCGGGCCCTTCACATTGATCAGCGACATGCGCGCCGGGCGCGAGCTGCGCTGGAGCAGCCGCTTAGCTCTGATGCTGATTGTCGCGACCATCCCCCTGATCGCATTCTCACTGCTGCTGAGCGCCCTTGGGCTGCTGGACTTCATTCGCGACGATAAAGACATTCAGATCATCAAGATCATCGGCTGGACCACGCTGATCTTCGGCGTCACCCTCTATCTCGCGGATAAATACGGCAAGTCCACCTACGAGGCGAAGGACTGGGGCTGGATGGGCGCGATTTGGATGGGGGTAGCGCAGGCTCTGTCCATCATTCCGGGCACCTCGCGATCCGGCGCAACGATGATGATGGCCCGCATACTCGGGTTCGATCGGCAGGACGGCGCGCGAGTTGCGCTGCTCATGTCCGTTCCGGCAATCACCGCCGCCGCGGCTTACACCACTCTGAAGCTGATCAAGGCCAATCTGGCCGAGCCCGGACAACTCGAAGCCGGCGACAAAGCGCTTTCTCTGGCCTGCGTGGACGCGGGAGTGCTGACGCAACAAGCCATCTTTGGCGCGCTGCTGGCCTTTATCTCCGCCTACATCGCCCTGATGTTTCTGATGCGCTGGCTCGCGAAATCCACCTTCACGCCCTTCGCCGTCTACCGGCTGATCCTGGGCGTGTTCTTGCTCGGGCTGGCCTATGGCGGCTTTATCAGCAACTCCGCCGAAGCAACGCCGCCCCTCACCGATCCATGCGCGATCGAGGGGCCAGCGGCGAAATAGGCCCTGCGACAGCAGCGCAGAGTTCCCAAACGGAAGGCGCGCCCCCATCAAACAGGGGGCGTCCGCCCCCCGAACAGCTCAGCTAAAAGACTTAGATATCGAGATTTTCCACGCTCAGCGCGTTCGACTGAATAAATTCGCGCCGCGGCTCCACCGCATCCCCCATCAGCTTGGCGAAGATCTCATCCGCCTCATCCACATGCTGCACCTCAACTTGCAGCAGCGTGCGCGCCTCAGGATCAAGCGTCGTTTCCCAGAGCTGGTCGGCATTCATCTCACCAAGCCCTTTGTACCGCTGTTGAGAGATCCCCTTGCCGCCCTCTTTCATCACAGCGTCGAGCAAGGCCGTCGGCCCATGCACCACCAAGGTCTTGCCCTTGTGAACAAAGCTCGCAGGCTCTGAGTAGGTCTCCCGCAAGGACTCGGACAGAGAAGCCAAACGACGCGCCTCGGAGGAACGCGCAAGCGCGCCGTCGAGCGTGCGGATTTCCGCCACGCCGCGAACGATCCGCTTAAAGCGCAGACCGCCATCAGCCGTCCGCTCGCCTTCCCAACCCTGCTCATACTCTTCCGCCTGAGTATCCAGGCGACGCGCAATCGCCGCCGCCACCGCCTGAGCCCGCGCCTCATCCGTGAGAACATCTTCGCTCAGCGCGTTTTCCAACGCCGCCTGCTCAACAATCGCGCGCGGATAGTGCGTCGGCAACCCTTCCAGCAGAGCCTTAACCGTGCGCGCCTCATCCAAAATGCGCCGCAGATCCGCCCCAGCCAGTTGCGCGCCGCTGCCCAGCGTCAGAGTCGCCCCCTCAAGTCCGCTTTCGATCAGATATTCGTCCAGCGCAGCGCCGTCTTTCAGATAAACTTCCGACTTGCCACGCATCACCTTATAGAGCGGCGGCTGCGCAATATACAAATAGCCGCCCGAAATAATCTCCGGCATCTGCCGATAGAAGAAGGTGAGCAGCAATGTCCGAATATGCGCGCCATCAACATCTGCGTCCGTCATGATGATGATTTTATGATAGCGCAACTTCTCAATATCGAACTCGTCCCGGCCGATTCCTGCGCCCAACGCCGTAATCAGCGTTCCAATTTCTTGGCTGGAAAGCATTTTATCGAAACGCGCCCGCTCAACGTTCAAGATCTTACCGCGCAGCGGCAACACCGCCTGCGTCGCCCGATCTCGCCCTTGCTTCGCCGAACCGCCCGCCGAGTCGCCCTCGACCAGGAACAGCTCAGACTTAGCCGGATCCCGCTCTTGGCACTGCGCCAGTTTTCCAGGCAGCGACGCAATGTCCAACGCGCTTTTCTTTCGCGTCAGCTCGCGCGCCTTGCGCGCCGCCTCCCGCGCCAATGCGGCCTCGACAATCTTCGTCATCACGGACTTGGCAAGCTGCGGGTTTTCCTCAAACCACTCTGACAGCTTCTCATAGACCTGACTTTCGACAACGGGCCGCACTTCCGAAGAAACGAGCTTATCCTTTGTCTGGCTGGAGAACTTGGGATCCGGAACTTTTACCGACAAAACGCAGGTCAGCCCTTCGCGCGCATCCTCACCGGATACGGTCACCTTCTCCTTCGCCGCCGCGGTCGCCACATAGCTGTTCACTGCGCGGGTCAGCGCACCGCGGAAACCGGCCAAATGCGCGCCGCCGTCCCGCTGTGGAATGTTATTGGTGAAGCACAAAACATTCTCGTGGAAACTGTCATTCCACCAGAGCGCCGCCTCAACGCCGACGCCGTCCTTCTCAGCCCGAATCTCAATTGGCGCCTCGAATATCGACTCTTTGGAGCGGTCCAAATGCCGCACAAAGGCGCTTACGCCGCCCTCATAGTACAATTCCTCAACAATCGCTTCGGCGCCGCGCGCATCTGTCAGACGAATGCGCACGCCCGAATTCAGAAACGCAAGCTCCCGCAGCCGGTGCTCCAGCGTTTTAAAGATATACTCAATATTCGAGAACGTGTCCGACGACGCCAGGAAAGTCACCTCTGTGCCGCGCTTGCCATTCGCCTCGCCGACCTCCGACAACGGCTCCACGGTTTCGCCGCGCTCAAACCGCACATAATGGGCCTTATCGTCACGCCAGATACGCAGCTCCAGCCAATCTGACAGCGCGTTAACCACCGAGACGCCCACACCGTGAAGCCCGCCGGAGACTTTGTAGGAATTCTCGTCAAATTTCCCGCCGGCATGCAACTTTGTCATGATGACTTCGGCTGCCGACACCCCTTCTTCCGGGTGTATTCCCGTCGGGATGCCGCGACCATTGTCAGTTACCGTCACCGACCCCTCAGGATTAAGCGTGACCGATACCAAGTCAGCATGCCCCGCCAACGCCTCATCAATCGCGTTATCAACGACTTCATACACCATGTGATGAAGACCTGAGCCATCGTCAGTGTCGCCGATATACATGCCAGGACGTTTTCGTACGGCCTCGAGGCCCTTCAAAACCTTAATTGAGCCCGCATCATACTTAGCGGCGGCAGCATCCCGATCTTGATCTGATGAAGCGGATGTCGACATCTAACGAAAATCCCATGCATTCTTACTAGGCCTCAATTTAGCGAAAAGGGCCTAATGGGTAAAGTTTATTCGACATATACACGGCAAAAGAGCTGGGTTTTGTGCAAATCTATTTTAGACTTATGCACAGGGGCCGCAGTCAAAATTGAATTGGCGCTACGGCCTAATCCATTAATCCGGATTTAACGCTATGTACTGGGCGCGCCCGCCGAGCTCGTCAAAAAACTCGCCGCCCGCCGCCGTCATCCAAGCCTGAGCCCCTAACTCAACAACCGCATCGAATAACGCCGCCCGCCGAGAGGCGTCCAAATGCGCGGCAACTTCGTCCAACAATAGAATCGGAGCCGCGCCATACAACCGCGCCGTCGCCCGCGCCGCCGCCAGGACAATACTCACCAGCAGCGCCTTCTGCTCGCCGGTCGAACAACTTTTAGCCGGCATATTTTTCGCCAGATAAAGCGCGGCCAAATCGGTCCGATGCGGCCCGATCAAACTGCGCCCGGCCATCGCCTCACGCGGCCGGCCGGCAGCGTACCGCAACGCCAACGCCTCCGCGGTTTCCGGCCCAGCTGGCGCAGACTCGTCCGCACTTTCCAACTGGAGCGCAGCCTCCGGAAAGGCGCCGCCGGTTTGCGAGGTGAGGATCTCAGCGATCGCCCGCGCGCGCGCCGCCTCCACCGCAGCGCCACTCTCCGCCATGCGCGCCTCGATCGCCGCGAACCAACTTGGATCACGGCGCTGCTCCTTGAACAGCCGATTTCGCTCCCGCAACGCCCGCTCATACGCCGCAGCCGCCGCCGCATGGGTGGGCTCAAACAACAGCGCTAACCGATCGACAAAGCGCCGACGCTCCGACGCGCCCTCAATCCACAGGCGATCCATGGCCGGCGTTAACCATAACGTACGCAGCAAGCCGCCCAACCCCGTCTGACCACTCGGCTCGCCATCGACCATAATCTTCCGACGGCCTGCGCTGTCCCGGAGATCAACAGAAACGGTGATCGAACGGCTCTCGCCGTCGCTGGCGAGCTCCGCCCCCACGAACCACCCGATTGGGTCCGGTCGCCCCGCAATTTCCTCCGCCGACGCGCCACGAAGGCCCCGCCCCGGGCTCAGCTGAGAAAGCGCTTCGAGGATGTTGGTTTTCCCAGCGCCATTCGGGCCATGAATCGCCACCGGGCGGCGGTCGAACTCTGACGCGAACTCAATATGGGATCGAAACCGGCGCAGCTGCAGCGCGGCGACATGCGGCGCCCCTACCATAGCGTCGACGCCGAAGGTTCAAATTGCGCACAATTTGAGGCGCGCTCCACGCCGCGCCCGCGCCTATCCGCCAATATGGCCGAGACCTCGCCTACACCCGCATCGGCATAACAACATAGATCGCCGATAGATCCTCGCCCTCACGCACCAGCGTTGGGGAATTGGGATCCGAGAAAAGGAAAACCGCCGTCTCATCATCGATCTGCGCTGCAATCTCCAGCAAGTATTTAGAGTTAAATCCGATTTCGATCGGCGCAGCGTCATAACCCACTTCAAGCTCTTCTGTCGCGCTGCCCGTATCCGGGCTGTTCACCGACAGAACAAGCCGATCCGCATCCAAGCTCAACTTCACGCCCCGCGTTCGCTCCGACGATACCGTCGAAACGCGATCGACCGCACTCGCGAATCGGGCGGCGTCAACCGACAGCTTGAGCTCATTTCCAGTTGGGATGACGCGCGTGTAATCAGGGAACGCCCCATCGATTACCTTTGACGTTAGAACGACGTCGCCATTCGAGAACCGGATTTTCGTCTCCGAAACCGACATCTCGACCAGATCATCGTCATTCTCAAGCAGCTTTCGCAGTTCGCTCACGGTCTTGCGCGGAACGATGACATCCGCCATCCCGTCGGAGCCCTCCGGCGCCGGCTCGTCGATACGCGCCAACCGGTGACCATCCGTGGCGACCGCCCGCAACAGCTTCTCGCCGGCAGCCTCCGCAATATGCAGATAGACGCCGTTAAGATAGTAGCGGGTCTCCTCCGTCGAGATTGCGAATTTTGCTTTATCAAACAGTCGACTAATACGGCCCGCCGGAATATTCACCTTGGTCGCGAACTCTGTGCTGGCCATGATCGGGAAATCTTCGCGCGGCAAGGTCGACAGCGCAAACCGCGACCGGCCGGCCGAAACCGTCAAGCTGCCATCGCCATCGGAAACCAGATTAACCTCGGCGCCATCCGGCAGCTTACGCACAATCTCATGCAGCATATGGGCCGAAACCGTCACCGCGCCGGCGCGACCGATCTCAGCCGGCAGGCGCTCGGCGATCTCTATATCCAAATCGGTAGCGCGCAGCGCGAGCCCCCCGGCCTCGCCAGCCTCGGCCGCCTCAATCAACAAATTCTGAAGTATTGGAATGGTGGTCCGGCGCTCGACCACGCCTTGTGCGCGCCCAGTGGCTTTTAGCAGCGCCGTGCGCTCGACACGAACTTGCATGATCGATACTCCGCCTTTTCGCCGACCGTCGGTCGGCAACCGTTCCCAGTCGCCGGGGCCGATAATCTAACGGCGGCAATCTCAATGGTCACGGTCTCTGACGCAAAAAACGCCCCGCTGACCGCCGAAAATTGAAAAAACTCAGACCGCGCGCGCGAATCGAGCGCGGTCGCGCTATTATCACCCCTCAAGGGATCGACGCAGGCGCTCAACATCTTCGTCGAAAGCGCAATCCATCGCCCGCAGCTCATCAATCCGCTTAACGGCGTGCATCACTGTGGTGTGATCCCGATTTCCGAATTTGCGCCCGATTTCCGGCAGCGACTTTTGCGTCAGCTTCTTCGCCAGATACATCGCAATCTGCCGCGGGCGCGCAACCGCTCGGGCGCGGCGAGACGAAAACATCTCATTCAGCGGAATGTTATGATGCTCCGACACTTTGCGCTGGATCTCTTCAATCGAGATTTTGCGGTCAGTGCGCCGCAGAAGATCCGCCAGCTCCCGCTGCGCCATCTCAATTGTCGCCGGTCGATTGCTGATCGACGCGTAAGCGAACAACCGATTCAATGCGCCCTCAAGAGTCCGAACATCCGATGCGATGCGATGGGCCAGAAAGTCCAGCAGTCGCGGATCAACCTGCAGATCGGGCGTCGTCCGCTTCGCGGCCTCGGTCTTCGCCTGCAGGATTCCGAGGCGCAGCTCATAGTCAGCCGGGTGGATGTCCGAAACCAATCCGCCGCCCAGACGCGACCGAAGCTTCTCATCAAGCCCTTCAAGATTGGTCGGCGAACAATCGGCTGACATGACGATGTCTTTGCCGGCCTCAATCAGAGCATTGAATGTATGGAAGAATTCTTCCTGCGTCTTCCCCTTGCCGACAATATGATGAACGTCGTCGACAATCAGCATATCCGCCGAGCGCAGCAGCTCCTTAAAGGGCAGAGTGTCATGCCGACGCAGCGCGGAAACGAACTCGACCAAGAAAGTTTCAGCTGAAATCAGCAAGATATTCGACTCAGGAAACAGCTCCCGCCGCCGCCAAGCAATCGAATGCAGCAGGTGCGTTTTGCCCAGCCCCGACTGCCCATAGAGGAACAAGGGATTGAACGGCGCCGACGCATCCTCGGCCACTCGCCGCGCAGCTTCATATGGGAACTGGTTTGGACGCCCGACAACGAAGCTCTCGAAACGAAACTTTTCGTTCAGAGGGATCGATGAAATGAACTGTGGCTCCTGATCGCCGCCAATCCGAGGTCGACCTGTATGCGGCCGCGTAATTTCAGATGGCGACCGCCCAACAGCGGCTCGCGCCGCCGGGCGATCCTGCTCCAGAACCGCCGCGCCGCCAGCGCCAGAGCGCAAGGTTGCACTGCTGGCCACGGTTTCAGCCATCGGCGCCGCGCTCGCCGCTGCGGTGCGGCTCTTGCCAACCCGAAATTCGACGCGCCGAACGCCAGGGGTCGCCCGAGCCCAAGCCTTCTTAATCTGCGGCCCATACGTTGACTGAACCCGGTCGCACAAGAATTTCGAAGGCGCGCCGAGCGTTACGACGCCCTCCTCAACACGATCGACGCTGAGGGGCGCAATCCAACTGACAAAACTAGCGTCGCCAACAACACCGCGAAGTTCCGACTTCACCATTTCCCATTGGCCAACCGCCTGTGTATTTCCCGCCATTTCGCCCCTCATATCCGCTCTCCCACCTCTGATGCCGCTCGCAGCAGCGCCTCCTCCGGCGCGCGCTGAGCGCAAATTTCCAAAAAATAGCGCGCCGGCCCCATGACCTTTTGCGCCGCAATGCCTTATGAACGGATGGCCGGCGCGTCAGGCGGATTGCCGCTTTGACACTAAGCCGTTGCGAATACCCAGCGTGTCGGCTCTCTCCAACCGCGCGCCGTGCTTCGCCCTAATAGATGGCGTGCCTGCTCTTTCGACCCCGGTCCGCAGTACGCTCAGCACTTGGCGATACCCGCCATTATTTAAGCTGAATTGTCACTGCGATTAATATTACTGCGCAAACGCAGCTTGGTGATTATTCCGGGAAAGGTTCAGACGTAGCGTCAGCCTGCCCAGCGAATGCAGCTCTAACCCTGCACCCATGGCAGCCCGCGCGCCTTCCAACCGTTTTTCTGACCTCGATGCCGCTCTTCGTTTAGATCTCCCTCAAATCCCTCCTTCACATTGACGAACGAAACCGTCGCCTGCCCGCGCTCCTCCTCAAGAGCGCTCGCCGACTTAGTTTCAAGCGTCTCCGCCGCCAAATTCGCCGCCTCCAACGACCGCGCCCCTGACCGGCAAATTACAAAGATCGTCGTTGCTCCGCTTTCGGCGATCTTCTCTCCCAGCGCTTCAACGAAGCCTTCATTCCGCGCCATGCCGGGAAAGACCCGCCATGGCAGAAGCCAAACATCTTTTGAGAGCCTCGAGAGATCTGGCGCGCCAACGAACGCCCATTCTGCGTCCGTCCGCACATCCAACAGCATGGCGTGCGGGTCAGAAGACAACGCAACCCATACCTCTTGAGGCGCTGCTTCACCGGCAAAACGATAACGTAAGCCGGCTTGCGCAGCTCGCGCATCGCCTTCTGTCATTGGTGTCGCCACCCGTCTCTCGTGATTCTCCGTCCTCACAAACGTTAATAAGACGTAAAGGCCGATGGAGGAAAGCCCAAAATGACCCGACCCGCCAAAATATGACACTCACGCAACAAAAAAGCCCCCGCTGGAGAGTTCCAAAGCGAGGGCTTTATAATATTCATGATCTCAAAAGGTTGAGATCGCTTGCGAATAGTGCTGTGGAAAACTTTGAATACTTATTTAACCGACAGCGGGGTCATCGTCTTAACGCGTTGAGCTAAGCGAGATACTTTACGGCTCGCCGTGCTCTTGTGCATCACGCCTTTGACCGCGCCGCGAACGATCTCCGGCTGAGCAGCGCGAAGAGCCGCTGTTGCGGCGGCCTGGTCGCCAGAAGCAATCGCTTCTTCAACCTTGCGAACAAACGTACGGACCCGGCTCTTGCGAGCTTGGTTGACCAGAGTGCGCCGCTCAGTCTGACGGACGCGTTTGCGAGCTTGAGGCGTATTCGCCATGTTTCGTAATTTTCCACGTTCTTCCGGGTCCGCGCGCAGGCCTCAGACAGCGCGCGCGTCGCCCAGGTTTAGCAACAGAGGGGTGGTTCTAATTGAGCGCGCCGCTTCGGTCAAGAACATCAAGGTCCGTTCGGCGCGGCGCCAGCTGATCCTGTCGCCTAAACGCCATTCCGGACATTGAGGCCGTCCACGCGGCGCCGATTTGCCACGAAGCCTATTTGCCACGAAATTGCGGCGCGCGCTGCTCAATAAAGGCGTCCATGCCTTCGCTCGCGTCCTCGGTGGCCAGAAGCGCGAGCAGGAGCCGATGCTCAGCGCGCACGCCTTCAGTCAAATGCGTCTCATCCACCGCACGAACCGCGTCCTTCGCCGCAAGAACAGCCAGCGGCGCGCGCTCAGCAATCGTCGCCGCCGCCCGCAACGCTTCGTCAACAAGATCATCCGCCGGCGCAACTCGACTGACCAAACCACTGCGCTCGGCTTCGTTCGCGTCCATATTCCGGCCGGTCAGCAGCATTTCCATTGCTTTCGCCCGGCCAACAAGACGCGTCAGCCGTTGCACCCCGCCTGCGGATGGGATCACCCCGAGCGTCGCCTCCGGAAACCCGAATCGCGCGCTCTGCGCCGCGATCACGAAATCACACGCCAGCGCCAGCTCGAACCCGCCGCCATTCGCGTAGCCCGCAACCGCGCCGATCAGCGGCTTGCGAGCCCGCCAGATCTGCGCCCAATCAGCCGCCTGCTGATCCTTCTTCATCAACGCTACCGGCGTGGCGGCGCGCAGCTCCGCAATGTCGCGCCCCGCGCAGAACACCTTTTCATCGCCGGTCAGCACAATCGACGCGACTGCGTCGTCCCCATCATACTTTCCGATCGCCTCGGCCAGCTCATGCAGCATCTCAGCATTCAGAGCGTTCATCGCCGACGGCCGATTGAGCGTAATAAGCCCAACGCGATCCCTGATCTCCGCCTTCAGGTTGGTGTAGGCCATCCCGCTCTCCTTAACCTAAATCGATTGGGGCGGGCTGCAGCTTGCCGTCCACATCGCTTTTCAACCACCGCAGCGGCCTACCGGAAGGCGCAGCTGCGATCAAGCATCCGCCCAGAACCCTCTTCGCGCTTGCGAAATATCAGATCTGACAGCGCGGGCAATAGAAGCTCGACCGGCCGGACTGCGTCGCACGCAGCACCTCGCCGCCGCACCCAGGGCGCTTACACGGCAGACCGGCGCGATCATAGACGGCGAAAGCATGTTGAAAATAGCCCAGAGCGCCGTCGGCCTGCCGATAATCCCGCAACGACGAACCGCCGGCGGCAATCGCCTCCTGCAGCACAAGCTTCACATCATCAGCCAAGCGCGCCGCATCGGTCGCGGACAGCGCGCCAGCTGCGCGAAAGGGGGAGACCCCCGCGCGCCAAAGCGCCTCGCATACATAGATGTTGCCCAACCCCGCCACCAACGTCTGATCCAGAAGCAACGATTTGATCGGCGCCCGCCGCCCCGCGAGCCCCGCCGCCAGGCTCTCGGCCGAAAATGCGTCGGAAAGCGGCTCCGGCCCGAGCTTGGCCAGCGATGGATGCGCGTCGATCTCGGAGGTTGGCCATAGATCCATCGCGCCAAATCGCCGTGGATCATTATACACGACCAGGCCCGCCTCCGTGGCAAGCATAACGTGATCATGCGCGCCGCGCCGGGCCGCCGCCTCATTGTGGCCAAGCGCAAAATTGCCAGGAACGGTTGCGGTAGCGCCATCGCCCCGCTCATCCCCATGCGCGCTGACGATAAACCGCCCGCTCATGCCCAGATGCGAAATCCACGTCTCGCCGTCGCCCCCCTCGGGGCGCTCAAGCTCGATCAGCAGGTATTTTGAGCGGCGACTCAGCGCGCGAATAAACGCGCCTTCGAGCCGCTCCGCAAACCGGTCAGGCAAGGGCCAGCGCAGATCCCGCCGAAAGGCGCGCGCCCACTGGATGCGCCGGCCCGCCAGCGCAGGCTCCAATCCTCGCCGTACGGTTTCAACCTCTGGCAGCTCCGGCATTTGCGCCTCCTTCCCGATCCAGCGCGATGCGCTCCTGCGGCGCTTCGTCCGTATTTAGCGCTTTCACGCCGAGATCTCTGGCCCCGGCGCGCGCCTGGCGCTATCTGCAAAAAATTGCGGCGTCCAACCGGTTTTGTGCGACGCAGGATCATCGAGAGTATGTCTATGTCCGATCCCAACGGCCACGGCTCTGAGAAAACCACGCATTTTGGCGCCGAAACCATCGCCTTTTCCGAAAAGCCCGGTCGCGTGCGCGACGTGTTCGAAAAAGTCGCCGCGCGCTACGATCTGATGAACGACGTCATGTCGGCGCGGGTCCATCGGCTCTGGAAGGATGCTCTCGTCGATTGGCTTGCGCCTCGGCGCGGCGCCCGCCACCTTGATCTTGCCGGCGGCACCGGCGACATCGCGATGCGAATCCTCCGCCGCGTCGGCGGCGACATGAATATGGTCGTCTGCGATTTCACTGAGGGCATGCTGCGCGAAGGCGTGCGCCGTGCGGAAAAACGCGGCGTGCAGGCGCCGGTCCAATGGGTGTGCGGCGACGCAATGGCGCTTCCCTTCGCAGATCAAAGCTTTGATTCGGCGACGATCGCCTTCGGCATCCGCAATGTCGCCGATCCGCAGAAAGCCCTGCATGAGATCTTTCGCGTCTTGAAAACCGGCGGCCGCTTCATCTGCTTGGAGTTTAGCCGCGTCCGCAATCCGCTGCTCGCCGCAGCCTATGACGTGTATTCGGACCACGTTATTCCCCGCATGGGGCAGGTCGTTGCAAATGACCCGGACAGCTACCGCTATCTGGTCGAAAGCATCCGTCGCTTTCCCGACCAAGAGAAATTCGAGCAGATGATGCGAATCGCCGGCTTCAACCGCGTCGCCCATCGCAACCTGTCCGCAGGCGTCGCCGCGCTACATTCTGGCTGGCGATTCTAACAAGCAAAGGGGTGGGGCGTTGATCGGCAGGATTGCTCGACTGGTGCGCGTGGCGGCGACGCTGCGCCGGACCCGCGCACTTGGCCCGGTGCTGGACGTTATGGAGATCCATGGCTGGCGCCGGGGGCTCGTTTACGCCGTAACGACGCCTGTGTGGATCTTCGGCAAATCGGGCGACCCGTCCTTGCCGCCGGTCAGTCGCGCCGCCAGCGCGCTTGGGCCGTCCTACGTTAAGTTCGGCCAAGTTCTGTCGACGCGGCCAGACGTCGCCGGCAAAGCGCTGGCGGCGGATTTGCGCCGTTTGCAGGACAAGCTGCCACCGTTTGACAACGCCGCCGCCCGACGCGAAATCGCTGCGCAGCTTGGCGCCCCGTTGGAGCGCTTTTTCCTGCGCCTCGACCCGCCGGTCGCCGCGGCGTCGATCGCCCAGGTGCATCCAGCCGTGACGAAAACCGGCGAGAAAGTCGCGGTCAAGGTCCTGCGCCCTGGCGTTGAACGCGCCTTTGCGCGCGACATCCAGGCCTTTTATTTCATCGCCGGCTTTCTGGAGACCTTCCGCCGCAAGTCGCGCCGCCTCAAGCCCCGCACCGTCGTTCAGCATTTTGAGGGCGTGGTCACCCGCGAGATGGATCTGCGGCTGGAGGCCGCCGCCGGCTCGGAATATGGCGAGAACACCAAAGGCGAGGCGGGATTCCGCACGCCGGAAATCCACTGGCATCTCACCGCGAAGCGCGTTTTGACAACCAGCTGGATTGAAGGGCCGGGACTTGGCGATGTCGCTGCGCTGGAGGCCCGCGACGTCGACCTTCCAGCGATGGCGCTGCGCCTTGTCCGCCTGTTTCTCCGCACCGCGCTGCGAGACGGGTACTTCCACGCCGATATGCATCAGGGCAACCTGAAGCTGGCCTCAGACGGCGCGGTCGTGGCGTTTGACTTCGGCATTATGGGGCGGATCGACGCGACGACCCGCCGAACCTATGCGGAGATCCTCTACTCCTACCTGACGCGGGACTATCGTCGGGGCGCGCGGGCGCATTTTGACGCCGGCTACGTCGATCGGAGCCACAATCTCGATCACTTCGCGCAGGCTCTGCGCTCCATCGGCGAACCGATCGTCGGCCAACGCGCCGATGAAATTTCAATGGCCCGCGTGCTGCAGCAGCTATTCGACGTGACTGAGCAGTTCGGGATGGAGACGCGGCCGGAGCTGATCCTGCTTCAACGCACCATGGTTGTGGTCGAAGGGGTCGCGCGCAGTCTGGATCCGAACTTCGACATGTGGGAGGCGGCGCGACCGGAAGTTGAACGCTGGATGCGCGAAAATCTCGGGCCGCGCGGCGTCGGCAAACGCCTTTATGAAACCGCGGACACGCTGCGGCGGGTCGGGCCGCGCCTGCCTGAATTGGCCGAAACGCTGGTTGAAGTGCTGGAGGATTGGTCCGAGCGCCGAAAGGCGCCGCCGCCAACGCCGCCCCGATCGCGCTTCTGGCTCGGCGCGCTGTGCGGAGTGGCGCTCGCCGCGTTGCTGCTGGGGGGCGGGCTCGCGATCGGCGTCGCTCTGAAGGGCGGCCTCGCGGCGCCAGCAACCTCCACCGCGACAGACCAGTAGAGCCGTCAGCTTTTAACGTCCGCGCGCCCGCGCACCGCCATCAGGGTGCAGGTCATCGACGCGACCAGCTTCTCCGCCGCGCCGGTCACGGCGTAGGCCTTGCCTTCAGAAACAGAAATCGTGCGACCCGGCTTCAGCACCTCGCCGCGAAACACGAACCGCTCCCCCTTTGCCGGCGCCAGCAGATTGGTCTTGAACTCAACGCTGAGCACCTCCGCCTCCGCATCCATCAGCGTGAAGGCCGCATAGCCGCAGGCGCTGTCCAGCCCCGTCGTCACCACGCCCGCATGCAGGAAGCCATGTTGCTGTGTGAACCGCGCCGCAAAGGCCATCCCCAGCGCCACCCGCCCAGGCGCCAGGTCAATCAGCTCAATCCCACAGGTGTTCATAAAATCCTGCTTGGCGAAACTGGCCCGCACATGAGCTTCGAAATCGGGATTGGCGGGGGTAAAGCTCATGGCGGATCTCCGTTCTGGGCGCCTCAGCGGTTGCGCTGAACGCCGCGCCGCGCGATTTAACAAGGATGGAGTTCTAAGAGGAGACGCCGAATGGCCGGGCGCCGGGTTTTGCTCATCGTCGGCGGCGGGATCGCCGCGTTCAAGGCGCTTGAAACCGCGCGGCTGCTGCTTGGGCGCGGCGTCGCGATCACGCCACTACTCACCAAGGCGGCGCAACAGTTCGTCACGCCCCTCTCCTTCACCGCGCTAACCCGAAACAAGACCTTCACAGAGCTGTTCGAGCCAACCGCCGAAGCGGAGATGGGGCATATCGAGCTTTCCCGCAGCGCCGACCTGATTTTAGTGGCGCCGGCAACCGCGGATCTGATGGCCAAGATGGCGACCGGACGGGCGGATGATTTGGCCTCCACGACCCTTCTGGCGACCGACGCGCCAATCCTGATCGCCCCCGCTATGAATGTGAGGATGTGGGAGCATCCGGCGACCGGGCGCAATCTCGCTCAGCTGCGGGCCGATGGCGTCGGCGTCATCGGCCCCGATCAGGGCGATATGGCCTGCGGCGAGTATGGCTTTGGACGGATGGTCGAGCCGTCGATGATCGCCGACGCGGTGATGCGTCGGTTAGAGGGCGGCGCTGCGCCCGATTCGAGCGCCCTTGCGGGGCGTCGCGCGCTGATAACGTCGGGCCCAACACGCGAACCGATTGATCCGGTGCGCTACGTCTCGAACCATTCCTCGGGCAAGCAAGGCGTCGCCATCGCCGAAGCGCTGGCGGAGCGCGGCGTCGACGTGACATTCGTCACTGGACCGGCGGAGCATGCGAAACCCTTCGGCTGCCGGATCAAGAATGTAGAGAGCGCGCGACAA
The DNA here is from genome assembly GCA_022760355.1 of Neomegalonema sp. Classification (GTDB taxonomy): domain Bacteria; phylum Pseudomonadota; class Alphaproteobacteria; order Rhodobacterales; family Rhodobacteraceae; genus JALEGB01. The sequence continues at coordinate 2,602 of JALEGB010000032.1, read as the reverse complement.
ATGCGCGACGCGGCCATCTCAGCGCTCGAACAGGGCGCCGCCCGAGACATTGCGATCTTTGCGGCGGCTGTGGCCGACTGGGCCCCGCTGCAAACCGCCGCGACGAAGCTGAAGAAAACGCCAGGGCAAACCAGCATGTCCCTCGAGCTGGGGCAGAACCCGGACATCCTTGCGGAGATCGCGCAATGGGATCCCGCCGCGGGGCGCCCCAAGTTGGTGATTGGCTTCGCCGCCGAGACGAATGATGTGCTCGAAAACGCTCGCACGAAGCGAAAACGCAAAGGGTGCGACTGGCTGGTTGCAAATGACGTCTCCACCGGCCCCGCCGGCGGCGTGATGGGCGGCGATGAGAATGAGGCGACACTGATCACGGCGGCGGGCGAGGAGCAATGGCCGCGCCTCTCCAAGCGCGGCACGGCGGATCGGCTGGCCGACCGCATCTCGCAGGAGCTGGCGAAACAAGCATGAGCATTCCAGTTCAACTCCAGCTGCTGCCTCACGCAGCGCAGCCGCCCTCTTACGAAACAGAGGGCGCCGCGGGCGCAGACCTCGCCGCAGCGAACCCGGCGGACGCGCCGATTGAAATTCCCCCCGGCGCGCGCGCCCTGGTCTCAACCGGATTGATGATCGCGCTGCCCGTTGGCTATGAGGCTCAGATCCGGCCACGCTCGGGCCTGGCGGCGCGCCGCGGCGTCACGGTTCTGAACGCTCCCGGCACGATTGACGCGGACTACCGCGGCGAAATCAAAGTGTTGCTGATCAATCTTGGCGACCAAACCGCTCGGATCGATCGTGGAGACCGGATCGCTCAGATGGTGATCGCGCCCGCCCCCCAAGCGACCTTTACGCCCGTCGCCGAATTGCCCCAAACGATCCGCGGCGCCGGCGGCTTCGGCTCAACGGGAGGGGCGTCATGAGCGATGCGCCTTTGAACAATGAAGAGCTGGAGCGCTATGCCCGCCATATCATCCTGCGCGAAATCGGCGGCCCCGGTCAGCGGCGGCTACGCCGGGCGCGGCTGCTGGTGATTGGCGCGGGCGGGCTCGGCTGCCCTGCGCTGATGTATTTGGCCGCTGCCGGCGTCGGCGCCATCCGCCTCGTGGATGACGACATCGTCTCGCTCTCGAACCTGCAGCGTCAGATCCTGTTCGGAGGCGACGATCTCGATCAGCCGAAAGTCGCCGCCGCAACGCGGCGCCTCAATGCGCTCAATCCAGGCTGCGCGATCGAGCCGATCCAGACCCGCTTCAATAAAGACACCGCCGCCGATTTGGCCGACGGAGTCGATCTGATCCTCGACGGATCTGACAATTTCGCGACGCGGCGCTTGGCCAACAGCGCGGCGATCGGCGCCGGCGTTCCGCTGGTGTTCGGCGCCGTGGGCCAGTGGGAAGGTCAGGTCAGCCTATTTGCGCCGGCGGAAGGCGGCCCCTGCTACCATTGCATTTTCCCCGAAGATCCCTCCGCCGACCTCGCCCCAAGCTGCGCTGAGGCCGGAATCGTCGGCGCGCTCACCGGCGTGATCGGCGCGCTAATGGCGACGGAAGCCATAAAGCGCCTCAGCGGCGCCGGCGAAGCGCTTTCGGATCGCTTGGTGCTTTACGACGCTCTGTCGGCCGAGTTCCGAACAATCCGAATGAAAAAACGCGCCGACTGCCCTGCTTGCGGCAGCCTCGCACGGGGCTAATCGTCGGGCCCCTTGCGCGCTCGGACGCGCGCGACGACAGATGCAATCAAGGCGCGCTCCGTCGCGCCTGGACGCCGCTCAACACGACGATACTCCGATCCATCGATTCGGCGCTGAAACAGCCCCATTTCAATCATTCCACGGCGAATTTGCGCCGCGTCGCGGAATGTGCAAAGCGCATCAATCCGATCTGAAATTTGCCGTTCGCTCAGCACCTTGCGATCGGGCAGCTGCGCCCAGACCGCCCAAAGGCATAAGAGTTGGATTTTGCGCCGGCCCGGCCATTTGACAAGGCGGCCTTGGGCGTCGAACAACACCAACGCCCGCTCAAGCGCGCGCGCTTCAAGCGGCTCCTCATCCTCCGCCTGCCCGGCTTTCAAATGCTGGAAATTCTGGAACCCCGCGGCGCGGGCGACGACGTTCATCATCGTCTGATGGCCGACATCGACGTCTAGAGAACGGCGAAGCGCCTTTGAAAACTGGCTGACATCGGTGATCGCCACCGAAATAGGCTGACGTGGCATGGGCTCGTCTCCCGCCGTCATCCAAAGCCCCCTAGGGGTGCGGATGGTCGCCCTTATCCGCGGATGCGGCGTGAAACCCATCCGTCATCGTCTAAAAGCAGGTTCAGCTCTCTCAAAAGAGCGGCGACGCCTCGGTGAACTGCCGACCGGTTCGGGAGATTTAGACATGACCGGAGGTCGGCGCAATGACGATGTTCGAACAACAGCAACGCAACGCCCCTTCCCCGCCCGCGCAGCTCGCACGCGAATCAGGCGTCAACGACCTTGAACGCCCCCCAGCGGCGCCGCGTTTACGCGGCGCCGCGCCGCTCCAGGCGCCCAAACCGCCGAAAGCAAGGGTGGGGCGACCAGCTCGGGCGGCCGGTGGCCCGCGGCGGAGGGCGTGGTGTTT
>JALEGB010000031.1 GCA_022760355.1 Neomegalonema sp. | reverse complement strand
GTCAGCGCTGTGCTTCTGGCCTCAGTTGAAGAACGTGAGCCAGAAGGAAGAACGATGCTTTGCAATCAATGTGTTGTCGGCGAAGTCTGCCGATGCAGAAGCGCGTGGCTTGTCAGCGACGCGGAGCTGTCGAACCCTGAGTTTATCCGCGATGTGCGCGCCTTCGCGCATGCGCTCGGCGTCGCGCCGGATGCCTGGCGCGACTATCTGAGCAATCTCTATCGCGACTATCCAGGCGCCATCCTCATGCGGGCGGGCGTCGAGATTTTCCTCGATATGTCCGAGTTCGAGCGACCCAATATCCATAGCTGGTTCGATCACTTCTGCTGTGCACCATGCCCGGATCATGTGACGCCATATCTGCGGCAAGAGGCCTGGGAGCGCGGCAGGGTGCTCGCGACGATCCTCCGCGCGCGTTTCCCTGAGAAAGCCGCGTTCTGGGGACTGGCGGGATTGGCCGACAATGACAACCGGCCACGTAGATAATTCGGCGTATCCCCGCAGATCGAGAGTCGGGTCGCGTAGCCTGCTCGCGCACCAAGCCATACCGGCTAGACTCGCATGAGGTACGTCCGATGCCCAAGACCGCTGAAACCAAGGGGGATGCGCGCCAGACAGGGACGCTCGGCCGGTTTGCCGAGCGCCTTCTCCGACGCATCCGCCGCACCGGCAAACACGCGCTGGCCAAGACGCCGATCCGCACCATGAGCCGTGGGGCGCATGAGCGCTATCGGAAAACCGGCCAAACCTACATTCCCGGCCGCGTTCATGTGGTGGTCTCGGACGCCACCAAGCTGCGCAAGCGGACTGCGGCGTTGTTTTATCTGGGGCTTGAGAACGCCGCCGCGCGTGCCGCGCATTCGCTGGAGCAGCCGGACGTGTTTGGCACGCCGCTGCATACGGCGTTTGATCACGCGATCCCGGATACGCCTGAAGCGATGATGCGCTTTGCGATCGCTGCGGGCGATCAGGCGTTCGATTGCTTCATGGAGCAGGCGCGTTCGGAAGGCGCTCTGGACGATCTGACCAACGCGCAGGCCTGCGAGATTTTTGCGCGGATTGAGTTGGGGGACGCGAGCCTCGCGCCGCCTGAAGCCGCCGCGCAAACCTAACAGAAACCGACTTTGCAGTTCCACACAACGCCCCTGGCTTCGGGGCGATGGCGGAGCTGTGCCTGAAACAGAGGTGAGAGATGCTGAACTCCCTTGAACTTGTCGCCATCGCCTTCGGCGCCGCTGCCGCCCTCGGCCTCGCCGCCTATCTGCTCCTGCGCCGGAGAAGGCCGAGGCCCCTGGCGGAATTGGCGGCGCCAAGCGCCAATCCAACGCGGGATCAGCGTCGGCATGACGCCAAGCACGGCTCCCATATGATGATGGCGGTGTTCGTGACGCTGATGGTCTCGGTGCTGTCCTTTGTGATGACCTTCGATGGGTTGCTGGCCGATCTGGCCCGGATCTCCGGCGTCACGATCGACAACAAGTTGGAGGCGTTGCACACGGCGTTCGTGATCTCGGTGATGATCACCGTGGTTTGGACGATCCTGTTTGCGGTTCGGCTCTACGCCACGACGCTGCGGGCCTTTGTTGCGATCTTCGGCCTCGGGATCGGTTTCCTGATCTGGTGTCTGACTGTTGACGGCGTGGCCAATTATTCGGCTTGGGCCGGCGCAGGCTCCGAGCTGATCTATCGCTCGCATCAAGTGGATGAGGCGGAAAAGCGCGTCGCGGGCATGGTCAAGCGCGGGCGGGAATTGCCCGGCTTGATCTCCGCGGTCGAAGCCGAAGCGCGAATCGCCCGCTCCAAAGCAGAGTGCGAGAGAACATCGGGGTGCCTGTCAGGTTCGGCGGGGCAAGGCTCCGTCTATGTCACCATGATTGCCCTGGCGGATCGCGCGGACACCGCTGCGGCGCGGCTGAAGCCGGCGCAAGCGCAGATCGCCGCCAGCCAGGCCGAAGCTGAGCGCTTGATCGAAACCATGCGCCGGGCGCTCGCGGATCGCAAAACCGAGGTGTGGGAGCGGGTAGATATCTTCCTCGCCAGCAGCTTCGAGCTGGACGCGATTCTGCGCCGGCTTGAGGGGCTGCAGGTGGGGCCCGAGGTCGAGGATTTCTTCGCCCTTGTCACGGCGTCGATCGCCGAGATCGGCACTGCGGGGCAGACCGCCGCCTTGCGTGCGGAGCAGCAGGCGATGCGCGACCGGGCTGCGATCATGAAGCGGCGCATCGCAGCCATCACGGCGATCGAAATCCCAAGCCAGCAATTCCGCTCGGACGCCACCTTCTCCGAGGTGCTCTGGGCCAGTTGGCGGCGCTATCCAATGTATGTGTTCATCGCCTTCGGCGTTGAATTCGTACCGTTTTTCCTCTTCGCGCTCCTGATGCTCCAGCAACGGCCCAAAGTGCGGGTCAAACGCAGTCGCGCAGAAGAGAAGGCAATCCTGATCGGGCGCGCTCTGCCCAAAGGGGCGCTCTCCGGCGTCCCTGGCATTTCCATCAAAGCGTGAAGGAGACGTCGATATGACGGGTGTGTTTGAATGGATGGGCCGCAATATCAGCCGGATCTTGATGGCTGTGGCCTTCTTCGTCTCCCTGGTGATCGGCGGAGGCGTGATGGCGGAGCGGTTCGGCTGGCTGCCCAACTATCTCTGCCGCATCGGCTTCGCGGAAGCGGCGGGGTTGGCCTGCGTCGAGTCGCGGATCGACGCGATGCGGCGGGCGATGGCGG
>JALEGB010000030.1 GCA_022760355.1 Neomegalonema sp. | reverse complement strand
TGCGAGCCTTCCGCTTGGGCGCGCCTTCGCTGCTGGGCGGGCCGAACTGGTCAATCGCCGCCTTATAGGTTGCCGCCAGCCCCGGCGCATTCGCTGCGCGATACCGGAAACGCCGCGAAACCGCATAAACGATGGCCGCCAGACGATCCCCCTCGCCATCCGCCGTCGCGATATGGGCGGCGACCGACAGTTCCTCACGAAACCCCTCTCGCGCGACGCTGAGGGCGAAACCTTTTTTGCGGTCTCGCATTTTGGCGCCCAGGAAACGCGGATGCTGGGCGACAGTGCGCTGCGCTTCCTTCAAGCTTGTCCCAAACGTCACCTTGTAGGGAACGAACTTCGCCGGGCATTGACCAAAAGCAGGCGCGCTGAGCGCAGAAATCACCGCAGCGAGAACGCAGAACTTGCGCATAGTTCCCCCAATATCCGAACCTGCGCAGTGCGCGCAGCGTGACCCATCCCAGTATATAGTCCGGGAGTTTGCGCGGGATGTCAAATATGTCGGACATGTTCGACGCGCCGGCGCGCCCCGTAACGCCCGTTTGGCGTACGATTTCACTTGCCCTCGCCATCGGGGCGCGCGTAGCTCCCGCTCTTTCAAGCGGAGCAACGCAAAGACGGAATGATGGCGACAGAGCTACAGCTGTTTTTCAGCGCGCCGCCCGGATTAGAGTCGCATCTGCTGGCGGAGGCGCGCGAACTTGGGTTTCAAGGGGTGACCGAAGAGGCCGGCGGCGTTCTCGCTGTCGGCGACTGGAGCGACGTGTGGCGCGCAAATCTGAGCTTGCGCGGCGCTAGCCGAGTTCTTGTTCGCCTAGGCGAATTCCGAGCCGCGCACCTGTCCGAGCTCGACAAGAAATCGCGGCGGATCGATTGGAGCGAAACGCTTCGCAGCGATGTGCCTGTGACAGTAGAAGCGACATGCAAGCGCTCCCGAATTTACCACTCCGCCGCCGCATCCCAACGCGTCGCCACAGCGCTGCATGAAGCGATCGGCGCGCCGATCGCCAAAGAGGCGCCGATCACCGTGTCAGCGCGGCTTGTCAAAGATATCTGCACGATCAGCATCGATACGTCGGGGGAGTTACTGCACAAACGCGGCTATAAACACGCGGTCAGCAAGGCCCCCCTGCGCGAAACGCTAGCGGCGCTGCTGCTGCGCGCCTGCCGCTATCGCCCGGATGAACCTCTGGTCGACCCGATGTGCGGCTCAGGCGTGTTCCTAATAGAAGCGGCGGAAATGGGCGCAGGCTTAATGCCCGGCCGCATCCGCCAATTCGCTTTTGAACAGCTCGCAAGCTTTGATGCGAGCCAATGGCGCGCAATGCGGAATGCGGCGCCGATCGCGCCCGTAGCGGCCGCAGCGCCGCTCTTCGGCTCGGACAGGGACGCGGGCGCCATCGAGGCGGCGCAAGCGAACGCCGCGCGCGCCGATATCGCCGAGCGAATCCGGTTTGCGCAGCAAGCAATCAGCGATCTAAACCCGCCGTGCGATGCGCCAGGTCTGGTGATCGTCAACCCGCCCTATGGCGGGCGCATTGGCGAGAAAGGCAAGCTCAAGCCGCTCTACGCGGCGCTTGGCGCAACGCTCTTGAACCGGTTCAAAGGCTGGCGCGCCGGTTTCATCACCTCCGAGCCCGGACTGGCCCGCGCAACGGGCCTGCCAATTGTCTCCGAAAGCGCGCCGATTCCACATGGCGGGTTGCGGATCCGGCTCTACCAAACCGCGACGCTCTAAGCGGACGGTTACTCCTGCGGCGCATCTTCCTCAGGCGGCGTATGCGGCGCTTGCGGCTGAACCAACTTGTGCGGCGCCTGCTTCATGGCCTCGCGCACCAGCTCCGCCCGGCTGAGGCCGACATCATCCGTCGAAAGCACCAACAGATTGCCCGACCCGACCAGACTCGCGGCGACATTCTCGCGGGTTTGCAGCTCCAGCATTTTTACCAGCATCATATTGCAGTGGTTGTAGTGCTCCATCCTCTGCTCCGGCGAGAACAGCTCGGCGTCGTCCCAGCCTTTGACCAGGAACATATCACGAATACTGTCGAGCTCCGGGATCGTATGGTCCATTGCGCCAAAAGCGATCTGGGGCGCCGAGGTCGCGCGCGGCTTCCCTTCCGCGTCGGTCGCGCCCGCGCCTTGGGCCAGCACATAGTCCCGATGTGGGCTGTGAGTTTGTTTGATCACGGAGCTGAGCACCTCAAGATACTCAATACCCAGAGGAATCTCCGCCTCCAGCTCCCGCAAGCGCTTCAGTACGTTATCGTGGATCAGCGCGCGCTCACGACCAACGGCTTTGTCGTCCCGACTAGCGATCTCCTCCCGAAACGCCGATTCAATCCGCGCGCGGAAGGATTGATCGAAATCCTCGTTCGCCAGCGCATGCTTGATGGACGCCTCATCCGCCCGCAGGCGAAAACGCACGCGCGGCCGCGTTTCGAATTCATAATCATCGTTGGATTTCGCCATGAACGGCTTCAGGTAGCACAAATGGGCTTTCAGGCTGATGGCGCCGCTGCGGTGATCGACCAGATTGCGGAACGTCCAGACCTCCAGCTCCTCATTATAAATCGAGAAGCGCAGATAGTTCTTGATCGCGCGGCCGCGCACAATCCGCGAGTATTTCGCGTTTGGATCATCGTCGAAAATAATCTGCATGCCGCCGTCTTTGGCGCGGACGATGTACGCCTCCACCCCTTTGAACAGCGTGATTTGGGAGCGCGAACGCTTGCGCCAAACGGATAAGGCGATGCCCACCGCGATCAGCGCGATGACAATGGCGAGTATCGCCAGGTACTCTTCCAAAAAGGCGTGGAAGATCTGCAGGACAAACTGTTGCATCGCGCGCTCCCTCTTGCGACGTGGATCTCAGATGGAGCGCGGGATGGTCGATGCGGGGCCCACTCTCCGTGGCCCTTAACCATTCAATATTTATGCCTAACCTTAATGACGCCCCTTTGTAATTTCGCGCAGCCGGCGCCCGCCCGGAAGGGCGAGCGCCTAACATATTGAAACATAGGGCTAAGCGGTTGCGACTGCGTCATTCATCTGGGCCGCGGCCTCCCTCTTTTCAGCAGCCGAGGCCTCGTATCCCTTACGTCCCGCAAGGAGACTGAACAGCGGCGGCGTGAAATAGAGTGAGACAATCGTCGACAGTAAAACGCCGCCGGCAATCGACATCGCGAAAGGCGGCCAGAAGAACCCGCCGGCCAGGATCAACGGCAGGAAGCCGCCGAAGGTGGTCACAGTTGTCGAGACGATGTGCCGGCTGGCGCGCATCACCACCCGCACGATCGCCTCACGGTCATTGCGCCGCGCCGCAGGGTCTTCCTTCAGCGTCGTCATGATAATGATCGCCGCGTTGATCGAAACGCCGATGGATCCGATCACGCCGATCAGCGCCTGAATGCCGAACGGATACTGAAACACGGCGAGCGCCAACAGGCTCAGCCCCATCGACAGCCCCGATACGATCAGCGCGATCAGGGAAAGCCGCCAGCTGTTAAAGGTCAGCACGATCGACGCCAGCATCAACACCGTGACGATCCCCACCGTGGCCATCAGATTGGTCACAACCTCGCCCCGCGCATCAGAATCGCCGCCCCATTCCAACCGAAAGCCCTGAGGCAGGGCCATCGGCGTCTTCGCAAGCTCCGCGCGAAACGCTTTCAGCGCCTCCTCGGGCAACACGCCCAGCTGCAGATACCCCTGGACCGTGTTCACGCGTTCGCCATTGCGCCGCGTGATCGGGCTTTGCGCCGGCTTGAGTTCAAATTTACCCAGCGCCGAGAGCGGTACGCCCGGCATCGCCGCCGATGCGGTGCTTCGCGCTGAGGGCGGGATCAGACGCAGCGCCAGAATCCTGTCCGCGCTCGCACGATCCGCAGCGGCGACGCGCACGCGCACAGGCAACTCCTCCGACCCTTCAATCAGCGATCCGCCTACCGCGCCCTCCAGCAAGGTCTCCAGCTGACGCGCGGCGTCGCTCAGGCTCAGCCCAACCAGCCGGAGCTTATCCTCATCGAAGGTGAACAGCAGCTTCGGCGCGCCGCCCGACAGGTTGGAGCGCGTGTGTTCGACCATCGGCAGAGAGCGCATGATCCTGCGCGCCTTGTCGCCGAGTTCGCGCAGGACTTTCAGGTCCGGCCCGACGATCCGCAGCTCAAGCGGGGCGGCCACGGGCGGCCCCTGCACCAACCCGCGCACCAGCGTCTGGACGCCAGGCAACGCTCGGTCGAGCTGCTTTTGCAGCACCGGTATCAGCCGCGCCGTCGCTTCCGGCGAGGTGGTGAAAATCAACGCCTCCGCGAACTCAGGCTTACTCTCCGTATCTGCGGTCATGTTGTAGTAAAATGCAGGCGCGTTGCGGCCAACGACCCAGTCGACCCGCTTGATCCCGTCCGATCCGCGCAGCAGCGCATCCGCTTTCTTGACACGCGCCAAGGTCGCCTCGATGGAGCCGCCGGGCGGCGCTTCGATTTGAACATAGAACTGGTCGCGATCGACGCCCGGAAAGAACTGCGCGGTCAGAGTCGGGAAGGCGAGGAAACCGAGCACCGCTGGCGTCGCCGCAATCGCCGCCGCCACAGCGCGATTAGCGAGCGCGCGACGCAGGCTCCATCGGAACAGACGCGGCCCCAGCCCCAGCTTCGGCCTCGGCGCATCCGGCGCGTTTCGGCGCAGCATCATCCCCGCCAAAGCCGGCGTGATCGTTATTGCGATCAGGAACGAACAGCCCAGCATCGTGATCACTGAAAACGCGATGGATCCGATAAAGTCCCCCGCCGGCCCCGGCATTGCCGCCATCGGCACGAACGTCAGCATGGTCGTCAAAGTCGACGCCAGCAGCGGCGCCGTCAGCCGGCGCACGGCGATCCGCACCGCGTCCTCCCGCAGTCGCCCCTCGGACAGGCTGCGGCGGATATCGTCCGTCATCACAATCGCCGCGTCGACCAGCAGGCCCAACGCCACAATCATTCCGGTCACGGACATTTGGTGGATCACAATGCCGATTTTCTCCAGCACAAACAGAGACACCATCGCGGTCAATGGCAACGCAAGCGCAACGATCACCGCCGATCGCCAGCCCAGCGTGATCAGCAGCACGGCGACGACGATGGCGACGCCGAGCGCGAGGTTCGCGCCGAGATCGGACAGCCGAGCGAATGTGTATTCGCTCTGATCAAAGATCAGCTCCACATCCACCGACTTGGGCCCGGTGGCGGTATGGGCCCCGAAGGCGGTTTTCACCCGCTTCATCCAGGTATCCACCTGAAGATCCGGCTCCATCCGCGCCGCCACCAGAACCGCGCGACCGCCTTTGGAGACAGCGATCTCTTCCGCTGGTTTCTTCGTGGTGCGCCGCACTTTGGCGACGTCGCCAACATGGACGACCGGCGCGCCCGGCGCGGTGGTTGAGCTGACCAGCGGGATCCGGCGCACCCGCTCCACCCCATCGATCTCGCCTTCAACTTCGATCAGATAATCTGTCTTCGAGCCGCGCACGCGGCCTGCGCGCACTTTAGAATCCGCGGCGGAGATTGCGGCGGCGACCAGGTCCGGCGTCAGCCCCAACGTCGCCAGCTTATCCGCCTCGATCTCAATCAGGATCTCCTCGGTCACGCCGCCATAAACGCGGACGAAATCGGTTCCCGGCAATCTGCGCAGCTGGTCTGCAAGCAACTCCGCCCGCCGGGTCAGCACGCCGAGCCCCGTATCAGCCCCCTTCGCAGGGGTCAGCGCGAAGATCGCCGTAAAAGCGCCCACACGATCGCCGTCGAACTCAGGCTCCGGAACCCCGGCCGGGAACTTCTTCGCGGCGTCGGCCAATGCGTCGCGCATCTCACTCCAGATCTGCTCGATCCGGGCCTTGGGCGTGAACTCAGACAGCTCCACCTGCACGACGGAGATTCCGGTGCGCGACGTCGAGGTGATGTTCTTGATGTCCGGAATTTGGCGAAGTTCAGCCTCGATTTTCTCCGTCACCAATGCTTCGACCCGCGCCGGATCCGCCCCCGGATAAGGCGTGATCGCCAGCGCGAAAATATTGGTGATCGTCGGGTCTTCCTGCCGCCCGATCGTCGTCGCCGTAGCGGCGCCGAGGGCGGCGATCATCAGCAAAACCAGCGCAAGTACGCGCCGTTCGCGCAACAGCAGCAAAGCCATGGATTAGATTTCCTCGTCGCACTCGATGCTAGTCGGCCGCCGGGCTCGGTGAGACTTTGTCCCCGATCGATACGCGGTTGACGCCTTCCGGAATAAAATCCGCGCCGTCCTTCAACGCGCCGCTGATGAACGCGCGCTCGCCCTTAACATGCAGCACTTCGACCGATTGGCCGGTCGCGATCGCGGCCCCTTCCTCATCCCGTCCGAGCAACAGAATGCGCCACAACCCCTTTGCATCCTCCTGCAGAGCCGAAAGCGGCGCCCATGCGCCCTTGGCCTGCACCCGTGACGGCAGCGCCAACCGCGCGATCTCGCCGGCGGGGGCCAAAAAGCTGGGCGAGGACGCCGGACGCTTTGACGGGCGCGAGACCCGCGCCGCGGCCGCGGCGCCAAGGTCGATTTCAAACAGAGCCGACACGGTCCGCGTCGCCGGATCGAGATCCGGGCGTATCGCCGTCAATTTGGCTGGCAGCAGAATATCGCCGACTTTGATCGGAAAGGCGTCGCCGACGCGAAGGATCGCCGCGCGCGCAGGCGGCAGCCCCACCCGCGCGATCGGACGTCCGGCTTCGAGGATGCGCACAACCCGCTGCCCGGCGGAGACAATGGCGCCCGGATCGATGCTCCGCTCGGCGATGACGCCGTTAAAAGGGGCGAGGATCGTTGCTTTGCTGATGTCGAGATCAACCAGACGCAGCTGCGCTTTGTTCGCGGCGAGCCCGGCGATCGTCGTCTTCTTCGCTGTGCGCGCTTCGTCGGTTTTCTGATCCGTTGCGAAGCCCCGCCCGGACAACTTCTCCTGCCGTGCGAGCGTACGCTCGGCCAGCGCAAGGTCCGCTTCCAGCTTTGCTTTCTCCGCCAACAGCTGGGCCTTACGCGCTTTCAGCGTTTCCGTATCCAATTGAGCGAGCGGCCGCCCCGCCTTGACCCGATCGCCCTCATCGACCAACACGCTGACCACCGCGCCGGCGATCTCGAAGCCGAGCGCTGTCTCGCGCGCCGGTTCGATGCGGCCGACGAACCATTCTTCGATCTCGTAGGCCTCAACGACTTTTAATTTCGAGACGGACACGGGCAACGGCGCGGCGGGCGTGCGCCCATCGCCCGCTTCCGCAGCGGCATAGAGGGTCTGCAACGCCACTGATGCGCCGACAATGACCCCGGCAAGGACGCCGAGCGCGCCCACCGCGCCAAGGATCCGTCGCCCGATCCCGGGGACGGCGGTTGATTTTTCTGCATCCGATCCGGACATTGTCAATCCTCGCGCCGCAGAGGGCGTGCGGGCCTCGCTGCGACAAGTTAGTGCTATTAACTTGTGAGCTAGTTAGCGCAACTAACTTTGATCGCCAAGCGCCCGCGATCACATTTTCGCGGCCGCAAATGCGCGGCAGGGAGCAGGATGACAAAAGAGAAACACCATCACGGCTCGCTCCGAGAGGCGCTGATCCGCGAAACGCGACGACTCGTCAGCCTCCATGGCGTTGAAGGCTTCACCATCGCGGACGCCTGCCGAGCCGCAGGCGTGAGCACCGCCGCGCCCTACAAGCATTTTGGCAGCCGAGAGGAGCTGATCGCCGAGGTTTCCGCACTTGGGTTTGAGGAACTGACGGAGCGGATGAACGCCGCCTGCGCACAACATCCCGCAAATTCGATCGAAGCGCTGATCGCGATGGGGCAAGCCTATCTCGGCTTCGTAAGTGCGGACCCGGAGATGTTTCATCTGATGTGGGGCGCAACACGGCAGAAATTTAAGAACGACACGGTCGAGGAGACTGGGCGCGCCTGTTTTCAACGACTTGTCGACGCGATCGAGCCGGTGCGCACCGCGCTTAATCTCGAAACTGTCGACACGCTGGAGATCGCCCTCGCCTTATGGTCCGGCATTCACGGCCTCGCAGGACTACAGCTTGGCGAAAAGCTGAAAGTGGTCGAGGGGCTGGATCTGAACCTTTATGTCGATCGAACCACCCGAGCCTATTTCAGCGGGCTACAGCAGCGCACACGGCGCTAGAGCGTGCGCCGACCAAGTGGATACCGGTTGGCGGGAACAGCACGCGACAAAACAAAGAGTTAGAGCCTTGAGCCGATCCAACTTGATCG
>JALEGB010000029.1 GCA_022760355.1 Neomegalonema sp. | reverse complement strand
TCATCAGCTCCCAATCCCACGGCGCGCCCTCCAGCCGATCTTCATACCAATCGACCCACAGCTCAAACCCCTCATCGAGATCAAGCCAGTCCTGGCGCGCATCACCCCAATAAGAGGCAACCCAATCGGGGGTTCCGCCGGGCCATAGCGGCGTCGCCAACAGCTCCAGCGGCGCAACGCGGTCGGATCGTAGCAACCCGAGCTGGCGGCGCTCCCCCCTGAGGGCGGCGAGGTCCTGTTCTGCGGCGGCGTCGGCGGCGTCGGCGGCGTAGGCGGCGACGGCAACGGCGGAGGAGCCGGCGTAGGCGGCGGCGTCGGCGGCGCGTTTAACCTCGACGGTCGGATATTCGCCGGCGACCGCCGAGGTTAGGTTTGCGCGGAGCGTCGCCAAGAGCGGGCGATTTCTATTGGCGTCGTAGCGCGCTGCCCACGGCACAACGCGCAGCCCGGCGCGAGCGGCGAAGGCGATGATCGCCTCCCGCGGTAATTTGCCCAGCTCGCGCTCTAGTTGTTCCCGATCCATCGCTTCCTCCCCCAACTCTCTCCGGCCACGCTAGCATCGCGGCGGGCGCCATGGAAGCATCCGGCCTGCGCCGAGCGGCACAAAGATGCTGCGGCCCGCGCCGGATGGCGGCAAAAGGGAGGGGACGCCGCCTCATCGCCCTGTGGGAGACCGCTTATGAATTTTCTTCGCACCACCCTCGCCGCCACACTGCTCAGCGCCGCCGCGCTGGCGCCCATCGCCCAGCCGCACGCCCAGGCCCAAAGCCTGCCATCCGCCGTCTATTCGTCGGAGAAAAGCTGCAAATCCGGCTACACGCCCCATAGCGAGACGCATTCCTACCTGACCCGCGAAGGGGTTGAGGAATTTGAGGGCGGCTGTTTCTTCCTGAAGATCTTCCCGGACACCACCGGCGCCACCGGCCGCAAGGATGATTTCGCCGGCTTCGTCGCGCTCGGCTATTGCCAGGAGCCGGGGGCGACCACGCCCTATATCTTCCATGTCCGCCGGTTTTCGGAGCTGGCGAGCGGCAAATACACCCTGATGCTGTCCTACCAAGATCGCGGCAAACAGATCGAGGTTGAGTACTACCCTTGCCCGGGCAAGAAGTAACCGCGGCCCGAAAAGGGGCCAAGGTCTGCTGGACCTGACCGCAGCCGCGACGGGGGCGCGGCCGCGGCAGGTCCAGGGGGCTTCAACGCGCCCTTACGGCTTCAGCCGATATCCCGTCGCAAAGATCCGCCAGACCGCAACAATGCAGATCGCCATAAACAGCGTGATCATCCCAAGGCTGGCGGCGATCGGCACATCGCCTGCGCCGTAGAAGCTCCAACGGAAGCCGCTCACAAGATACAGGACCGGGTTGAACAAGCTGACATTCTGCCAAAAGGGCGGCAGCATCTTCAGCTCGTAAAAGGCGCCGCCCAGGAACACCAGCGGCGTGATGATGATCAACGGCGCCATCTGCAGCTGCTCCCAGTTTCCCGCCAGGATGCCGATTAAAAATCCCAGCATGCTGAAGGTCACGCAGGTGAGAACCAGGAACAACACCATCACCAACGGGTATTCGATCCGGAGCGGCACGAAGAAGGCCGAGGTCGCCAAAATCAGCAACGCCAAAATCATCGCTTTGGTCGCCGCGGCGCCGACATATCCGATCAGAACTTCCCAGTAGGAAATGGGCGCCGACAAAACTTCGTAGATCGAGCCGGTGAAGCGCGGGAAATAGATCCCGAAGGACGCGTTGGCGACGGACTGCTGCAAAACCGTGAGCATGATCAGCCCCGGCACCAGGAACGCGCCGTAATCCACCCCGTCAATCTTGCCGATATGCGATCCGATCGCCGAGCCGAAAACGATGAAATACAACGATGTGGTCAGCACTGGCGACAGGATCGTTTGCACCAACGTGCCGAACGCCCGCTTCATCTCTCGCCGATAGATGGCCCAGATGGACGTAACATTGAGCATCATGAGGAAGCCCCCTTGTTGGCGTCGCCGATCAGGCCGACGAAAATTTCTTCCAGCGTGCTTTGTTCGGTGCTGATATCGCGCACAGCGACGCCGGCCGCCGCGAAAGCCGCCAGGGCGGCTGCGGCGAGCCCGTCGGCCTCGGACGGATCATAGCTGACCACTGCGCGCGCCCCGCAGGGCTCAAGCTCAAAGCCGCGCGCGGCCAGATCGTCAGAAAGCCGCTCAATCGGCGCCTGCAGCTCGACAATCAGCTTCTTCGCGCCCAGCGAGCGCATCATAACGTCTTTGTCCTGCACCAGCTGGATCCGCCCCTTGTCAATCACAGCCACCCGATCCGCGATTTCCTCGGCCTCTTCGAGATAGTGCGTGGTCAAAATCACCGTCACGCCGCTATCGCGCAGGCGTCGCACGACGTCCCAGGTTGAGCGGCGCAACTCCACATCCACGCCCGCAGTCGGTTCATCGAGAAAGAGGACCTTCGGCTCATGCGCCAAGGCTTTCGCGATCAACACCCGGCGCTTCATACCGCCGGACAGGGTCAGCAGCCGGTTGTCGCGCTTATCCCAGAGCGACAAATCGCGTAGGATCGCCTCAATCCGGTCCGGCGCGTGCGGCAAGCCGAACAATCTGCGGCTGAAGGCGACATTGTCGATCAGCTTGTCGAACGGATCGAGCGGCATTTCCTGAGGCACGAGCCCGATATCACGCCGCGTCTGCCGATACTCCGCGGTCACATCGCGACCATCGAGCAAGATCCGCCCGTCAGTGTGGGTGACGAGACCGCAGACAATATTGATCAAGGTCGTTTTACCCGCTCCGTTCGGCCCGAGCAGCGCCAGAATCTCGCCCTTCTCGATATCAAGACTTACATCGTCCAGCGCCTGATGGCCGCCAACATATGTTTTTGAAACGTTTTGGATTTCTATCAGCGGCATGTTTCGGTTCCTGACGGGCCCATGCGGGCGCAGCGCCGAACGCAACAAAGGTCCAGCGCGCGGCGGCTGCAATCAAACGCGCCTCATGTAGCTAAGCGCGTGCGCTATCCCAAGCGCGAAACGCCCCACGACGCCCGAACAGACTGTCCATCCCCGCGCTTCCGCCAGGAAGCGCGCAGATTTCCGAGGCGTCGCAGGCGGCAGCGTATTTCGAAGAATTGCGCGAGAGCCTCTGGTGCGAGACCGACCCAGCCCTCTCCATCCAGCCAGGGGTGAAACGCCGCGGACCGGCCCGCGCCAGCAAGGATGCTGTTTGACCGCCTTCCCCGCCCCCTGGACCGACCCAACGTCAACATCTTACATCTGCGCCATAGAACAAACTGGCTCGGGGGCGCGCCGTATGTATCCGTTTATCCGATTGGCCTGGGTGATGGCGAACGCACGCCGCAAACCGCCGCTGGGGCCGGATGACCATTCCGATCTCCGCCTGACCGCGTGGCCGTGGGACTGCGATGTCTTTGTTGAGCTGAACAATGGCCGGCAGCTGACGCTGTTTGACCTTGGTCGCTTTGAGTTCGGTCAAAGGGTCGGGCTGTTGAAGGCGTTGCGAGACAACCGATGGGGCCTGACCGTCGCAGGCTCCACCATGCAGTATCGCCGCCGCATCCGCCCATTCGAGCGGCTGACCTTACGCACTCGCATCGCAGCGCGGGACGAAAAATGGTTCTACATGCTGCAGACCGCCTATGTGGGCGATCAACCCGCGAGCCAGGGCTTGCTTCGCACCGCCGTCATCGGCGCCGCCAATGGCAAAAAGCGCGGCGTTATACCAACCCAGATCGTTGCGGAGGCGCTCGGCCATCCTGAGTGGCGCTGTGACGCGCCGGAATGGGTGCGCCTCTGGATCGATGCCGAACATGCCCGGCCCTGGCCGCCTGAGCCGTTTGGCTGACCGCCCAGCCAGCCGCCGCAGCATCCTACGGCGCCGGGCGCGCCACGATCAAATCTTGGCGGGAGATGGGCCGGTTCTATTGACCCCAACACCCCCCATCGCCAACCTGCTTCGCGACAGGATGCATTGTTAGGAAGGCGGGACGCATGGCCCAGGAAGGCGTGAGAGCAACCAAGGGGCGTGGACGGCTGTTTGACAGCGTGCTGGACACAATCGGAGATACGCCCTGCATTCGCATCAATAATCTCGGTCCCGAGCATGCGACGATCTATGTGAAGGCCGAGGCCTTCAATCCCGCCGCCTCGGTGAAGGACCGTCTTGCCGTCAACATCATCGAAGCGGCTGAACGCGAAGGAAAGCTGAAACCGGGGCAGACTGTGGTGGAGGCCACCAGCGGCAATACCGGCATCGGCTTGGCGATGGTGTGCGCCCAGAAAGGCTATCCTCTTGTCGTGACCATGGCCGAGAGCTTTTCAGTCGAGCGGCGGAGGTTGATGCGGATGCTCGGCGCGAAAGTGGTGCTGACGCCCAAAGCCCTGAAGGGCTATGGCATGTATCAAAAAGCGGTGGAGCTGGCCGAGGCTCATGGTTGGTTCCTCGCCCGTCAATTCGAGACCCACGCCAATGCGGCGATTCACGAGGCGACAACGGCCCAAGAAATTCTCTCGGACTTCTCAGGCCGCCGGCTGGATTATTTCGTCTCCGGCTATGGCACCGGCGGAACGGTAACCGGCGTCGGCCGAGTGCTGAAAAAGGAGCGGCCGGAGGTCAAAATTGTTCTGAGCGAGCCGGCGAACGCCGCGCTGATCGGCTCCGGCCACCCGCAAAAACGCGGCGCTCATGACGCCCCCGCGGAAAGCCACCCGGCCTTTGAGCCTCATCCGATTCAGGGATGGACGCCAGACTTCATCCCCCATGTGCTGCAAGAAGCGATCGATCAGAAGTATTTTGACCAGCTGATCCCCGTCGCCGGCGCGGACGGGATCAAGTGGGCGCGTGATTTGGCCCAGAAAGAAGGCGTGTTCACCGGCGTCTCGGGCGGCTCAACCTTCGCCGTTTCGGTGCAAATCGCGGAAAAAGCCGCGCCGGGCTCCGTCATCCTTTGTATGTTGCCAGACACGGGCGAACGGTATCTCTCGACGCCGCTTTTTGACGGTGTTGCTGAAGAGATGGACGATGAGGAACGCGCGCTTTCGCGGTCTACGCCGGGCGCTCAACTGCCGTAGGGTGTGAAACAGGAGCGCTGATGCCGATCGCCCCCTCTTCTATCGCCGCGCGTGGCCTGCGCGCAGTCGCCCTTGGGGCGGCAATCTCGCTTGCTTCGGCCGCCGCCGGCGCACAAACGGTCAGCGTTTGGGTCGGATGCGTCTATCAGGACGGATTCGCCCCCTACCCTGTCACGGTTATCCTGCGCGATGATGGAACAGGCGCCACCCATTACCCAACCATCCCCTGCCGCGGAAAACTCACCCGCCTGGCGCCGAACCGCTATCGTGAGGAGATTGTCGCCAACCGCGCAACTCCCGGCGGCCCTTCCGGCTGCATTGACGGCGAACTGATCTTCTCGCGCAAACGCGACCGGATCTCATTTGATTGGCAAGGGGCCTGGCAAGGCGCCACAATACGCGCCACCGGCCGAATTAGCCGCCTTGGCGCAACATCTGCGCCTTCGATAACGACATGCGCGAAAGAATCGCCCTCTGTACGCAAAGATCCATCGCGATCCGCCCTTCCCAGCCGCGCTTCGATCCGCTACCCCTCTCTTACAGGAAACGAGGGCGCGCGCATTGAGCGAGTTAAATTATGGCCGGATGATGCAACGCGCGATGCAAGGCCTCGTGGCCGAGGCGCTCAGCATCGTAGCCGAGCACGGGCTTCCGGGTGAACATCACTTCTATATCTCTTTCATGACGTCCCATCCCGGGGTCGACATTCCGGACTGGCTGCGTGAGCGGCATCCAGAAGAGATGATGATTGTGCTACAGTTCGAATTCAACGATCTGGCGGTTACAAAAGATCGGTTTTCAGTCGGGCTTTCGTTCGACAATAAACCGGTCACGCTGGTGGTGCCGTTTGATGCGGTGCTGCAATTCGCGGATCCATCAGCTGAATTTGGCCTTCGCTTTGATCCGACCGACGCACAACCGGACGACGAAGAAGAAGAAGACGACGCGCCTGAAGAGAAGAAAGAGGCCGACGTAGTCAGCCTCGACGCGTTTCGCAAAAAGCCGTAACATTTCCGCCTTTGCGGAGACGCAGCCCCTGCCTTCGCGATTCAGGTTTGGCCATCACGGCGCGCCCGCCGTGGCTAAAGATGATTTGAAATCAGCTGATCCCATCTGACGGCTCGCACCTCGTGAGATCTTGAGGATTTCGGGCGCATTGATGGCTCGTTGGAACATCAGTGCGCTCAAACGCAAGAAGCCGCATCTGGTGAAGCGGCTTCTTTGTTTCCTAAACATGTGGCGGCGCGCCTCTCGACGCGCTTCGCGCCGTTACTCCGCCGCCACGAGCGCCGCCTCGCCGCTTGAAAGCTCCTGCGCCACCAAGTCCGTCAAGACTTCCAGATCGACGAACTTGATCGTTTTCGCGCCGCTCCGATCCCGCGCCGTCAAGAAGCTCAACGCCGGGCGACACAGATCGCTGGTTTGTTCGAGCTCAGCCTGATGCTTTAAGTGCCGCTGTTCACGGTTCAGCTGCAAATGCTCGATCGACTCGAACGTATCGACAATCATGCCAACCACGCCGCTCTCGCCCTGAGCCAGGGCGATACGCAGCCGCTCCTCCCCCTCAGGATGCGGCGCGGCGCCCAGATGACGCGCAAGATCCAACACCGGCGCAACCGCCCCACGATAGGTGATGTACCCTGCAAGCTCCGCACGCGACTCGGTCAGAAACATTGAGCTTCGATCGATCTCAAGCAGCTGCACGAGCCGACGTAGATCTGCGTACACCGAGCCGCCCGCTTTCATCTTAATATAGCTTGAGAGGCGCGCGCCCTCGACGCTCTGATCCTTGGCGGAGGCGGCGACTTTGGCGCTTTCGCCGCGATCCGCCATGCTATTCAGCTTGTCCGCCAACGCCTTGACGTCCGCCTGCTCACTGATCGCGACGGCGTCCACCAACAGGGCGCGCTGATCTTCGTCCCACTCAATGGTCGCCGA
The DNA here is from genome assembly GCA_022760355.1 of Neomegalonema sp. Lineage (GTDB taxonomy): Bacteria > Pseudomonadota > Alphaproteobacteria > Rhodobacterales > Rhodobacteraceae > JALEGB01. The sequence continues at coordinate 3,923 of JALEGB010000029.1, read as the reverse complement.
GATCACATCGCCCCGCGTACGGTCTTGCGGGAAGTCGGCGCGCACGACGGCGCGCGTGGTCAACAACCGGCGCACATTCGTCGCCGGCGCGCCGACGCGCCGACCGTCGATGTCGAGATACAGCACCAATGGCGGCGCCGCATCGCCCGACTTGGGCCGCCGCAGCAGGACGTCTAAATCGACGATCGCAACATCTTCGCCCCGGATGCGCGCTTGACCCAGGAACACGTCCGACATCATCCGCAGCTTCTGAAACGGCGGCGCTGTCACGATCTCGCGGACATGACGAATGTCGATTGCAAGAGTCAGATCGCGCCACTCAAAGCACAGCAACTCGGGCGCGCCGTCCGCCCGCGCAGCTTCGCGCGCTTTTTCAGCAGCCTCCATTGCCGCGACGGCGTCAGCGGCGAACGCCTCATTGCTGCTCTCGCCCGGATCCGCCTGCTCCGCCGCCTCTTGAACCGCCCCATGCGTCCGTTGGGCCGTGGTTGAAACGGTCATGCCCGGCAACGCTGCAAGATTTTCTTGATCCAGATAGATCGACACATCGTCGGAGTCGTCGGTGCTAAACAACCGATAAGGCGCGTCGCCGCCGCTCTCATCGACATATTTCAGCCCCGCCAACCGCTCCTGCGACAGGCTTGCGAAGCCGCGCGCGCCGTCGATCGCCAGCCCGACACGACCAGCGCCGATATCGACGATCGCCACCATAGTGTGCGCCGAGCCAGGGCCTTCACCGAGATTGAGCGCGGCCGGCAGGTCATAAAGCGGCAGCGAATCTTTCCGCAGGGGAAAATAGCCGAGCAGGTTGGGCTTGTCGCCAGCCGAGGGGGTGACGCGCTTGGGCCAACCGACCACCTCGCAGACAACGGCGCTCGGTAAAGCGATCGACGTGTCCGCGATGCTGACCAGGGCGATAGGCTCGGCAGAAGGAGAAACAGAACTGGTTTGCGTCACGCGAGCGCCTCATCCGCCAAGAGCGTGATCGCCAGTATCGGAACCGCGTCACACTCGAGTTTTCAAGATCGCAGCGCGGTCATTCCGAAAACCGGTTCCCGTGGTTCCGGATCGCGCCTCCTGCGCCGCCATCACAGCTGGGCTGCGATTGACGGCGCGGCTGTGTGGTCTCCCGCAATCAGCTGCAGGAGACCGGTCCCGCGTTATTCTGCGGCGAGAGCCAGGCTGTCGCCGGCGTCCGCAGCGCTGTCGCTGTCGACCGCCGCCACTGCGGAGGCGAGCGATGTCGCCGCTTCCTTGACCTTGGTCGCCTCGACCATTTGGCCCTGAGTTGCGCCCTTGATGTTGGAAATCGACGCAGTGGTCTCTTCCACGCCGCGTGCGATCCGCTCGAACGCGTCATTGGCTTTTTCCGAGACATCGGAGCCTTCACGGATCTGTTCAACGGTGACATTGATCAGGCGCGTGATGTCCTTGGTCGCGGAGGACGATTTTTCCGCCAGTTTCCGCACTTCGTCGGCGACCACGGAGAAACCGAAACCATGCTCGCCGGCGCGGGCCGCTTCGATCGCGGCGTTAAAGGCCAGCATATTGGTCTGGTTGGCGATCTCGCCGATGGTCTCGACGATTTCGTTGATCTTCACCGCCGAGCTTTGAATTTCCCGCATGGCTTCCAGCGATTGTTTAACCGCGGTCGAGCCTGCGACGGCTTCCTGCTCGGTCTGCCGCGCCAGCGCATCGGTCTCTTCGGTGTTCTGAGCAACGTCCTGCACGGAGCTGGTCAGCGACCCAATCGACGAATTGATTTCAACGGCCTGCGAGCGAACGTTGTTTTCCAGCTCGACCTGCTCGGTGATATCCGTCGCGTATTTGGCGACGCTCACCACCTTGCCGTCAGCATCCATGATTGGGTTGTAGGTCGCCTGGATCCAAATCTCGCGACCGTGTTTGCTAAACCGCTGATAACGGCCGCTATAGAACTGGCCGGCGGCCAGATTGTGCCAGAACTCGGTGTATTCTTTCGAGCGGACATAGTCGTCGCTGCAGAAAATCTTGTGGTGCTGCCCGACAATTTCGCTCATGGCGTAGCCAAGCGTCCGAAGAAAGTTGTCGTTTGCGTGCCGAATGTTGCCCAGCGGATCGAACTCGATGACGGCCTGCGAGCGGCCGATCGCATCCACTTTGGCTTCGAACTCCGCGTTCTTCGTTCGCTGGGCTGTGATATCCGAAGCAAGCTTAACCACGCGAACGACGGCGCCGCTTTCGTCGACAACCGGGCTATAGGTTGCGTGTAGCCAGAGCTCCTCGCCAGCTTTGTTGAAACGCTTGAACTCACCGGACCGAAACTCGCCCGCCCGCAAGGTCTCCCAGAAACGCGCATACTGATCGGATTTAGCGTATTCTTCCTCGCAGAACATCCGATGGTGCTTGCCTTGGATTTGCGGCAGTGAATATCCGACCGCCTCCAAGAACAGGTCATTCGCCTCCAGGATCTCACCCTCAGGGGTAAATTCAATCATCGCCTGTGAGCTATTGATTGCTGAGGCCAAGCCTGACTGCTTCAACGTCAGCAGCTTTTGTTCGGTGACATCTTTGACGAACGCCGTATAGTAAATCCGTTCGCCCAGCTGGACCTTCGACAGCGACAGGTTAATCCAAACCTTAGACCCGTCCCGGCGCTCCATCTCCAGATCGCGGTTGCAACCGACAACCTTATCATTGCCGGTGCGACGGTTCCGGTTGACCAGCTCGTCATGCTGCTCACGGATCTCGATCGGAACCAGCATGTTGACGTTCTTGCCAAGAACTTCTTCGCGTTTGTAACCCCACAGCTTCTCAGCCGCCGCGTTGAAGAAAGTGACGATATTGTTCTCGTCAATCATCGCCACTGCGTCGATCGCCTTTTCGACCGAACTGGTCAGCGTTTCCGCCGTCTCATGCGCGGCCGTGACGTCAAAGGCGAATTTCGTGACTTTGACCACCTTGCCGGCGTCGTCCACTGCTGGCGTGTAGGCCGCCTGAATCCAGACCGGCGAGCCGTCTTTCGCCACACGCTTCATTTCGCCGGCTTCGATTTCGCCGCGGCCAAGGCGCGCCCAGAGCTTCTTGTACTCTTCGGATGCGCCGTAGCCCTTCTCGACAAAAATTCGGTGATGCTGACCGACCACCTCGTCGAGCGAGTAGCCCATCCGCTCCAAGAAATTCTCATTGGCGGTCAGGATCTTACCCTTAGGGTCAAATTCGATCGTGGCCATCGCGCGGTCGAGCGCGGACAGGACGCTCGAACTGTCGGCGCTTGGGGCGGGCTTAGCAGCAGGCATCAGCGTCTTCCTCTAAGAGCTGCGAACAATTTAGCTAAATTATACGCAGATTACTGTTAAGAAACGGTGGAGCAGCAGACGTTTCAGGGAATGCTTTCACTCAGATATGCAGGATCTTCTTGCTGAAGATCCTAGAAAAGTTGGATTGACTGCGAGGAATCCGAGTCGAATTCATCCTCGCCCTCGCCCCCATCATCGTCGTCTGCAATGATTGTGTAGCCGTGGAAGTTTTCGACGCCCGCGACAAGACGGCGTCCATGATCAGCAAGCTTTGACGAGGCTGACGCCGTCTCAGTAGCCAGCCGCGCGTTGCCGCTGGACACATCTGCGATCGACATTACCGCGTCATAGAGCGAGTTCAGCTTATCGCGCTGATCCGTAGAGCCAGCGTGGATGTCATTGATTTGCTTTGACACCCGCTCAGCGGTGGTCGTGATCATGAGCACGCGTCCGCTCGTATCATCCACCACATTCACGCCACGCTCCACTGCGCTCAGCGCCGTAGACACCATCTCGCTAATTCGATCCGCGAACTCATGCGCGCTAGTCGCCAGCCCTCGAACCTCATGCGCCACAACCGCAAAGCTCGCTCCCGCAGCGCCGGCGCGCGCGGCCTCGACTGCTGCGTTCACCGCCAGCAGGTTG
>JALEGB010000028.1 GCA_022760355.1 Neomegalonema sp. | reverse complement strand
TATCGATCTTATGAATTGAGGTGGAGAGAAAGAGCGCCATGGCCGCCGCTACCGGTCGGTCTGTATGGCGGGGCGCAGGCTTAGAGTTGGGCTCTGGCGTGAATTCCCACGCCAGCCCATGTCACCCCAGCCATTTTTCGCCCGCATCTCGAACATTTGCGCCCCTGCGCGCATAAGCGCGCGTTTCTTCGAAACTTTTCTACCGATCTACCTGGTGTCCGCCCCATCGCGCGGCGTCTCAGCCGCCGCATCTGCTTCCGTTATGGGGAAGCGACGGCGGGCATTTGGTCGATCCTGGTCACATCCCTCGCGAACTGCTCGCCCGCCAGAATCACCGCCGCCCGCCGCACCCGCCTCAATAGCCCGATCCGGCCGCGCCCTCTGCCGCTACGCCACTGTTTTGCGTGGTCTATTAGCGGCGACGGCCGAAACGGAGGACGACAGCGGCGAAGGGTGGGGTAGGGGGCTCTCAGGGGGACCGCCGCCGCCGTCCTGTGGATTATCTATCATGGGAAAGCATGGGCTACAATGGGATTATGTGGGTCAAAGCTCTTAAAAAGGGAAAAACTTGACGCGAAATCGGCTATGCAAGCTTAGCGACCGACGCCAGAGCCGCAGATTGCTGATCCGATCGCCGCGCGCGCTCGTAGTTGGAGCGGAGAGAAAATGCATTTGGAGAAGCCAAAATGGCCATTCACCACCAGGGCGGCCGCCGCCTGACCGTATCGATCGCAACCGCCCTGCTGTGCGCCGCCGCGCTGCTGTGCGGATCGGTCTCCGCCTCGGCGCAGGCGATCTTCCCACCGCTCACGATCAAAGATCTCAACGGTCGGGCGCAGAACTTTCCGCGCCAGTTGCCTGGGGAGCGCACGCTGGTGCTCGTCGCGTTCTATCGCGAACAACAGAAAGCGCTGGATGTCTGGATCGATAAACTCGGGCTGAAGGCCGCCGACGCGCCCGCCTGGATCGAGGTCCCCGTTGTCGCCGACTATGGGGCGGCGTGGCGCCGGATGGTTAATGGCGGCATGCGGTCGGGGATCACCACCACCGAGGCGCGGGCGCGGGTCTTCACCCTGTTCGGCGGTAAGGACAGTTTCCGCAAATCGCTGCAGCTCGGGTCGGATAAGCTGGTCTATCTGCTGGTCGTCGATCGGAAGGGGCGCGTGCTTGCCCGCGCCTATGGCGATTACGCGCCGGACAAAACCGCTCCGCTCCTTGCGGCGCTCAGGGGCGAATCGTAGGCGCGCCGGGGCGAATGAAAGGGTCGGATGGTCTGTAAGCCGGGTTCTGTTCCCGCGGCTGCGCCCTTTTCGAGGCCCTGCCGCGATCGACGACCATTCATCTGGAGCGCCGGTCGCCCGGCGCTTTTCTCGCAGTCCACCCGAACGGCGGGGCGGAGACCCCCCTCCCGCCAACCGATCCGAAGATCGGCGCGGGGGCCGTTCCTATTCGACCTTGCACCCGGCGGGGCTTGCCGTGCCGCCCCTGTCGCCAGGGGCGCGGTGCGCTCTTACCGCACCGTTTCACCCTTACCTCAGCCTGCTGAGGCGGTTTGTTTTCTGTGGCGCTTTCCCTGAGGTTTCCCTCGCCGGGCGTTACCCGGCGCCGCGTCTCCGTGGAGCCCGGACTTTCCTCACCTCCGCCTATGCGGAAGCGCGGTCGTCCAACCATCCGACCGGAGGCATGTGCCCATAGCCGTCCGTCGCGTCAAGGGGGATGGGGGCGTAAAGAATAGCTGGGTTCAAGACGGGTTTGGCTGGACATGACGATGCGAACCCCCTAACTAAACTGCTCTGCTTTCGCGGTCCTCGAGGAGCGAGGCCTGACGGCATGGCGATGTGGCGGAGTGGTTACGCAGCGGATTGCAAATCCGTGTACACCGGTTCGATTCCGGTCGTCGCCTCCATAGCACCGGCGGAAGTGTGTTGAGTGCAAAGTCATGCGGCCTCAGCGTCAGGCCCTGACAGCCTCATCTTCTTGAAAAACGCCGATCTTCTTGAAATCGCCGATCCTCCCGAAATCGCCGATCCTGCCGAAATCGCCAAATTGTCCGCTGGCGCCCAGCCGCCTCTCGACATTTTTGTCGAGGCCCTCTCTGTGCAGGCCGCCACTCGCCTGGCCGATCGTCGCTTATCGCGCAGGCGGCGCGGCAAGGGGCGTACGGCGAAGAGCGTTAAGCTGAGCTACACAAGTTTTTAATGAATTAGAAAAGACATGCGCCGAAGCGCGCTGCTACCGTCCCCGAAAACAAAATGCTTCGGGAGGATTGGACGGTGAACCAAAGCAGCTCGGAGGCGGGGGCGAATATGTCCCTCGCGTTGCGCGCCTGGAATATCCGGCGCAAGGCGCTGTTGATGGGCCAGGTTCAGGGGCAGGGCTATATCGGCCAGGCGCTCGGCGTCGCCGATGTGCTGGCCGCTTGCTACTTTCACGCTTTGAGATATCGCGCGCAGGATCCTGAATGGGAGGGGCGGGACCGTTTCCTGCTCTCAATCGGCCATTACGCCATCGCGCTCTACGCGGCGCTGATGGAGGCGAATGTCCTGCCCGAGGAGGAACTCCCGACCTACGGCATGGATGATAGCCGCATGCCGATGTCCGGCATGGCCTCCTACACGCCCGGTATGGAGATCACCGGCGGGTCGCTGGGGCAGGGACTCGGCATTGCGGTGGGCATGGCGCTGGGGCTCAAACGCAAGGAAAACCCCGCCTTCATCTACAATCTGATGTCAGATGGAGAGCTGGGCGAAGGGTCGACATGGGAGGCGGCGATGTCCGCCGTGCAGCACAGGCTCGATAATTTGATCTGCCTGGTCGACTTCAACAATCAACAGGCGGATGGCAAATCGACAGATATGCTGGCGCAAGTTCCTGAAGAGCAGAAATGGGCGGCGTTCGGATGGATGGCGCAGCGGGTGGATGGGAACGACATGAGCGCAGTGGTCGCGGCGCTCGACGCCGCGCGCGCCGCTGACCATACGGGCCCGCGCGTGATCATATTCGACACGCGGATGTGTAAGGGCGTTGAGTTCCTGGAGAATCGCGAAATTACGCATTTTGTGCGGGTGGAGCCGGATGAATGGGCGACAGCCCTTGCGGTTCTGGAAGAAGGAAAGCCGCAATGACCCTGGCGTCCATGAAGCGAAAATATGAGCCGCGGCGTTCGGCGGAGGGCGAGGCGCAGGCGACCTCGGCGATGATCGCGTCTCTTGCCGCCGAAGGGTACGAAACCGTCGCGGCGCCGTTCGGTCACGCGCTGGTCGAGGCGGCGGGGGCCGACGACAAGATCGTCGGGCTGTCAGCCGACCTGGCCAAATACACCGACCTGCACATCTTCGCCAATGCGATGCCGGATCGGTTCTATCAGATGGGGATGGCGGAACAGCTGCTGATGTCCGCGGCGGCGGGATTGGCGCGCGAAGGGTTCAATCCTTTCGCGACCACATATTGCGTTTTCGCTGCGCGACGGGCGTATGATTTCATCGCGATGGCGATCGCCGAGGAGAATCTGCCGGTTAAAATTGTGTGCGGCTTGCCCGGTCTGACCACCGGCTACGGCCCAAGCCATCAGGCGACAGAAGATCTGGCGATCTTTCGCGGGCTCCCAAATATGACGATCATCGACCCGTGCGACGCTGATGATATTGCCGGCATGGTTCCGCAAATCGCCGCCCATGCCGGTCCGGTCTATGCGCGCTTGCTGCGGGGCGCCGTGCCGCGTGTGCTTACGCGCCATAAGCCGGATTATCGATTCGAGTTGGGACGGGCGCAGCTCATTCGCGACGGTGCGGACGTGTTGGTGATTTCGTCGGGCTTTATGACGATGCGGGCGTTGGATGCGGCCGGGGTGCTGGCGGAGGATGGAATTGACGTCGCCGTGCTGCATACGCCGACAATCAAGCCGCTCGATACGGAGACAATCCTGAGCCAGGTCCAAAAAGGCGGCCGTCTGGTGGTGACGGCGGAGAACCACACGATCGTTGGCGGATTGGGGGAGGCCGTGGCGCGCACCTTGTTAACCGGCGGCGCGGCGCCGACTTTCCGGATGATCGGGCTGCCTGACGCGTTCCTGGAGGCGGGCGCCTTGCCGACGCTGCACGACATGTATGGGCTGTCGGTCCGACGGGTGGTCGAGCAGATCAAGGGGTGGATGTAAGCGGAAAAGCGGTCATCCCGGGCGCATTCTCGCGGGGGCGGCCGAGCGGTTTGGGTGGACGCCAATAAGCTCCGCCCCTTCCATCGTTTGAAAAACACAGCCCTGCGCCGCCAAAAAGGCGCGCACCTTCTGTTCATGGGCGCGGCAGGCGTTGCTCAGCCACTCTGCGAACAGCCGAACCGGGCGGCGGTTCAGGTGATGCGGCGGGCAGGCCAGCCAATAGGCGGCGAAGTCAATCACTGGCGGCTCACAGCTCAGCGGCGCCAACTCGCCGCGCAACAGCTCCGGCAAGCAAAGTGTGGCGCTGTCCAGGGCGACCCCACCGGCTTGCTTCGCCAGCTCAATTGACATCGAGGAGCGATCGAAGCGAAACGGATAGGCGATGTCGCCGAGTTCAATCCGGTTCGCCGCAAGCCAGAGATCCCAGCGGTAGAGCGATTTCACGCTGTCGATAAGCTGCGCATCCGCCAGTTGCGTCGCGAGATCGGCCGTCGGCGCCCGCAGCTGCGCGCCATAGGCGGGGTGGATCAGCGGCAGAACCAGATCGTTCATCAGCGGCGCGACGCTCAGCCCGGACCAGCCGCCGAGACCATAGCGCAGGTCAATATCGATGGCCTCGGTGGTGAAGGCGGAAAAATCGGGCGTCGCGTCGATGCGGATATTCCATTCAGGGTGCTGAGCGGCGAAGTCTGCAATTCTGGGTCCTAACCAGCGGACGCCGAAGCTGGGACTGACCCGGATGGCGATGGTGTGCGCATTATGCTGGCGCGACACGGCGCCGCCGGCATTTCGGATCGCGCCAAAAGCTTGGGTGGCGGTTTGAAACAATCGGTCTCCCTCGAGGGTGAGCACCAGCCGGCGTTTCTCGCGTCGGAACAGCTTCGCACCGAGTTGCGCCTCCAGCCGGCTGATTTGCTGGCTCACGGCGGAGGGGGAGACCTCGAGCTCCCGCGCTGCTTGCGTGACCGTCCCCAAGCGTGCGACAGCTTCGAAACATTGCGTCGCTTTTAGATTAATGTCTCGCATGGCGATCAATGAACGGGCAGATAAACAGCAAGAGGCTTAAATGGATGATCTGGGAATCTCCGAAATAAAGGCGTTTGTCCCGGCTCGCGACTTTGAGCTTTCTAAGAAATTCTACCAGGATTTCGGATTTGATCTCAAGTCTTCGAGTGATGAGATCGCGTATTTTTGTCGAGAGCACGCCAGCTTCCTGCTGCAAAACGCCTTCAATGAGGCGCACGCATCGAACTTTATGATGCATTTGCTCGTGCGTGATGTCGAGGCGTGGTGGCGCCATGTCGGCGCGCAAAAAATTGTCGAGAAATACGCTGTTCGCGCCGAGCCGCCGGCTGATCGTCCGTGGGGGATGCGAGACTTCGCCATTGCGGATCCAAGCGGGGTCGTCTGGCGGATTGGCGCAAATCTCGCGCGTTGATCACCGTCCCTAAGAGCGTTGGATATGCTGCTCCAGCGCATTTCTGACGGCGTCCAGCTCCATATCAATGCGAATACGTTTGCTGCGCGCGGTATGCCCGGCCTTAATTTCGAGCCTGGATTTGGATGTCCCAAGCGCTTTGGCGAGGGTCTTGAGGATCGCTGCATTCGCTGCGCCGTCGCTTGGCGGCGCGCTGACCCGAACTTTGAGCGCGCTCCTGCCCGACGCATCGACGACCCACCCTTCCACGGCGTTGGTGGAGGATTTGGGGTGGGCCCAAACGCTTAGCAGCGTCGCGTCCGGACCGTCCGCACGCAGCGCGCCGATGTCCGGCGCGCTGTCTGGGGGCGTCATGCGGCGAAATTATTGCGCAGGACAGTCGCTAGCGCCATTTGCAGCACGTAGAGGCCGAGTAGTAGAACCATCGGCGAAAAGTCTAGGCCGCCGGTTTGCGGCAGAACGCGCCGGATCGGGTTCAGTAACGGATCCAGCAGCGCGTTGATGCCCGTATATAGCCGGTAGACAAAGGGCTGGCGTGGGTTCAACACTTCAAACTGTAGCAGTAGGCTGATGATAAACTGAGCCAAAACTAAGTAAAAAATGATCTGAGCAATCGAAGAAATAACGATGATGATAATTTGGAGTGCTGACGCCATTGCTGTGATCTCCTCCTATTTCGACCTGCACATACGGCGGCTGGCGCCGCGCTGCAACCATTTGGGCTTCATCGGTTCGCATTTGGGCTTCATCGGCTCGAATGCGATCCTTTGCCCGGCAATTTCCCGCGATTTTTTTTAGTCGCGCCGGCGCAGCCCCTGATCCGCTGTGACGAGCCGATTCGCGCCACATCAGAGATTCTGAGCCAAATCGATAGCTGATTTTCGTCGCAAAAGACTGAAGACGGCGCCGAAAGGCCCAATTCTTCCCCCTCCAACCACGCGCCGCTTGCGCCCATATCGTAACCATAGGAAAACTGCGCGGCGGGCGCGATTACGGGGCGCGCCGGGCGCGACAGGTAAGGAGGTCGTCCGATGAATGCGAAGGGGAAACTCGCGAAAGCAGGGCTTGTAGGGGCCGTGGCGGCGCTCGGCTTATTGGCGTGGGCGGTCATGGGCGATCGGGCGGAGACGCAGGAGACGACGCCGCAGCCGATTCCGAAGCCGAAAATTGGCGCGGTTGATTGGGAGGCCGCGAAGCGGGACGGGGCCAAGATCGGACGCAAAGCGGATCCGAAAGAAAGCGAGTTCGCTGGCGCCGTAACGCGGGGCGACGCGAAATCGTTCAAATTGGAGATGCCGCTTCTGCTGCCAACGTCGCTGGTCGCCGCAGGGAAGGAAGGTCAGCTTGACCAACCGCTGAACATCACCGCTGAGAAATACCAGTACAGCGCCGGCGCCAAGGCGGCGCCACGCAGCTATCTGATCCAAGGCACGCGTTTTATCTTCGAGGTCGCTTCGATCCCTGATGATGAGAAGCCGCTGGAGCCCGGCGATATCGCGGTTGAGAAGCTGGAATACGGCATCGAGGCGAGCTTTCCGCGCTACGGGGTCATGTATAGCATCGCGATCTTCTGCGATGACCCGGTCGGCGACGCGCATTGCGCCAAGGAGGATGAAGTGCGGCGATTGGCGGCCGAGATGGAGCTGGTAAAGTAACGGTACTTGGCCGCGGTTCGGTTCGTCCGCTCAGTCCGGCGCCCACTCTGCGGGCGCTGCGGCGCGTCGGGCAGATGGGTATGTGCAGGGGGATGTTATGTCGGATCCAGAAACGCAAAGCCGAGCCGGTCGGCGCTTTCGCTGGGGCGCGTTCGGCGCCGGAATAGTCGGTTTTGCTATCGTGGGCGTCATTGCGCTCGCCGTTACCAATCCCAAAGGGCTGCGCGACTTTCTTTTCCCGGATAAAACGCCGCCTGTCGTCACCCTGCCGGCAGACATAACGGTTGGCGCCGATGCAGGATCGGACGGCGCGATTGTGCATTATGCGGCGGCGGCTGAGGATGCGCGGGACGGCGTCGTGACGCCGACGCTGACGCGCGGTCTGCTGTCGGGCAAAAAATTTCCGATTGGCGCAACCGTCGTTGGCTACAAAGCCAAGGATGAGGCCGGCAATGAGAGCGTCGAGGCGACCTTTACCGTCACGGTGGTCGATAAAGAAGCGCCCGTGATCAAGCTTGAGGCGCCCAAGCCTGTCGAGGCGGTCGGGCCCACCGGCGCGCCCGTCGAATTCACCATTGCCGCGTCCGATAATTCCGGCGACGTGATTAAGCTGGAGCAAAGCGCGCAATCTGGCGCAGTGTTTCCAGTTGGCTCGACCGACGTATCCGTCAAAGCGACCGACACCGCAGGCAACGCGTCCGAGGCGACGCTCAAAATTGTCGTGACGGACACCACGCCGCCCGCCGTGACGGCGCCGGCGTCTCTCGCATTGAAGGCCGCCCCGGGCGCAGATGGCGCGGTCGCAACCTTCGAGGTGAGCGCGACTGATATCGTCGATGGCGCGATCACGCCGGTGTTGACCCAGGGCTTAGCCTCCGGCGCGAAGTTTCCGATCGGGGTGACCACTGTCGGCTTCAAAGCCACGGACAAGGCGGGCAATGAAAGCCCTGAGGCGACGTTCACTGTGACGGTGACAGCGACGGCGACTGACGGACCTGATCCGGTTGTCGACACCATCCCGCCGGTTATCTTGATTTCAAATCCTGCGCCGGTGCGCGCGACTGGCCCTGCCGGCGCTAAAGTGGATTTCGAGGCCAAGGCGACCGACAATTCCGGCGCTCCGGTCAAAATCGAATACCGCATCCAGCCTGGAAGCGTTTTCCCCATCGGCGTGACGAAAGTGGGGATCGCGGCGACGGATGCGGCCGGCAATCGGGCCTCGGTGGTGATCGAGGTGACGGTGCTGCCGCAGGCGACGGATCCGACGAAAGACCCGACGAAGGACCCGGCGGACACGGACTTCAAAGGGTTCTTCGGCCCCGTAGGCAGCCTGTTGCCGGGAAGCGGCCGCGGCGTGGTCGATCGAACAGTCTATGCGCCGGGCATGCGCTTCCCGATTGAACGCAGCCCGGCCTACGCGAACAGCCAGGTCTGGGGCGTCGGCGGCTTTCGCGGCCCGCGTGGCGGTCAGTGCGATAAGCGGAACTTCCGCTATCCATGGCGCGACAATTTTTGTGAAACCCGCTCCGGCTCCAACAGCTTCTGCCGCGGCGGCCGGGGTCATCAGGGGCAGGATATTCGTCCGGGCACCTGTAAGAAGGACAAGCATTGGGCCGTCGCGGTCGAGGATGGCACGATCACCCACCTCGGCAGCTACACGGTTACGCTGCGCGGCGCCAGCGGGCGGGAGTATCGATATCTGCATTTGAATATGCGGCGTTTGGCGATCCGTCGGGGGCAGCGGGTGAAGCGCGGTCAGCGGATCGGCTTGGTGTCGAACTTCTTTGGCGGTACGCCGACCACGATCCATTTGCACTTTGAGATCCGACTGGTTGTTCAGGACTCAAAGGGGCGCGTGCGGAAGCGTTTTGTGCCGCCCTACACGTCGCTGGTTGATTCCTATAAGCGGCTGATCTCCTCCGGGCTTTGAACGGCCGCCCCGCGCGGTTGGAAGAGGACGGGAGAGGACGGGGCGGCGCCTGCCTGACATGCGCCGCCCCGCCTCTGTCAATCCGCCAGCGTAACGCCCTCCCGACGAGGGTCGGCGGCGCCAGCCAGTGAACCGTCAACCGCGATCGCGATCAGATGCAGGCCGGACGTCATCGGCGCGCGTTTCACCGTCCATCCCAGCAGCGCGGCGCCGGCGGCCAGCCCATCCGCATCGGCCCGCAGCTCAATTTGCGCCGCCGCGCCGTTGCGGTGGGAGAGGTGGGGCAGGGCCAGCGCGTCGCCCGGTAGGATCTTCCAATCCAGCACCGCGACGATGGTGCGGGCGACATACTCGATGATCCGCGAGCCGCCCGGAGAACCGAGCGCGAGGATCGGGCGCCGCCCCTCATCCATCACCTCAAATACAATCGTCGGCGCCATTGATGAGCGCGGCCGTTTGCGCGGCCCGGGCGCATTCGCCACCGGCGCGCCGTCAATGATTGGTCGGAACGAAAAATCCGTGAGCTGGTTGTTCAGCAAAAAGCCTTTCACCATCCGGCCCGAGCCAAAGGCGGTTTCGACCGAAGCAGTTAGGCTGATGATGTCGCCCTGGGCGTCGACAATCGTTACATGGGTCGTCCCTTTGCGGCCGAGCGATGGATCTGGCGCAAACTTCACGGCGCCCTCGCGCCAGGGCGGATTGCCCGCCACCGCCTTGCCTTCCGGCGCTTCACCCGGCGTGATCAGCTGCGCGCGCAGCAGCAAATAGGCAGGGTCGAGGAGCCCGGCTGTCGGCTGCGACACATGATCGGGATCGGCGAGATAACGGGCGCGATCCGCATAGGCCAGCCGCGAGGCTGCGAAGAAAAGATGCGCCGCCCGCGCTTGGTTTGGCCGCAGCGTGTGCATCGGGAAATGGTTCAGAATGCCGAGAATCTGCCCGACAGCGACCGCGCCGGAGGAGGGCGGGCCCATACCGCAGACCTCATATTTGACGCGATAGCGCATGCAGACGGGCTTGCGCTCGACCGCGCGGTAGGAGGCCAGGTCGTCGAGCGATAGCGTCCCCGGCCGTGGATCCTGCGCGACGCGGGCGACAATCGCTTCGGCGATGTCGCCCTTATAGAATGCGGAGGGGCCGTCATCAGCGATATCGCGCAGCGTTTCCGCCAAGGCGGGGTTCTTCAGCACGGCGCCGGCTGTCAACGGCGCGCCATCGGCGCCAAAAAAAATCGCTTTCGCCTGGGGATCCCGCGCCAAACGATCGGCATGCGCGGCCAGCAGTTTCGCGAGCCGCGGCGACACCTCGAAGCCTTCTTCAGCCAGCCGGATCGCGTCGGCGAACAGATCCTCCCAATCCAGCTTGCCATGGCGCGCATGCATCTCCGCCAACATTCGCACCAGCCCCGGGGCGCCGGTGCTGACGCCGCCCATCACCGCATCGCGGAACGACATCGGCTTCAGCAGTGTTACGGGCGTCGGCGCCTCGGTCGCTGGTTTAGTCGGGTCCGCGCTTGGGGCTGGCGCCTCTGTTTCCGGCGGATCGGCTGGTTTCGGCTCAAGGAACAAATCCGGCGTCGCCAAAATCGGCGCCGTCTCGCGCCCGTCCCAACTGCTGAGGCTTTTTGATCCGCCGTCGAAATAAAGCGCGAATGCGCCGCCGCCGATGCCGCTGGATTGCGGCTCCACAACATTCAGCACCATGAGTGCGGCGATCGCGGCGTCGATCGCGCTGCCCTCCTTCCGCAGGATCCTGAGCGCCGCTTCGGCGGCGTGCGGGTTTGCGGCGGCGACCATATGCTTGGCGCCGAAAACGGTCGGCTTGGCTTCAAAACCGCTGGGGGGCTCCGGCGCCGCTTTGGGATCCGGCGTTTGGGCGCTGGCGGAGAGGATCGGCGCGATCGCGCAGAGCAGCGCGGCGGCCGAACGGCGCAGGGACTGGCTTGGCAACTTCATTGACGCCTCCAGGGCTGGTCAGCAGGCGAACGGCGCCGCGCATGCGACGGCCGGCGCCAGGGTGGGCTGATAGAGCGTCGGGCCGGAGGCGTCTAACCGAATAAGATCAGACGCCTCAGCCGCCGGTGTGGCTCATATGGCGGGACATTCGGCCGGCGACCGACTGGCGTGAATAGTCGAAATCATGGCCCTTCGGTTTGCGGGCGATCGCGGCGCGGATGGCGTCCGCCACCTCCTCATCGCTGGAGCCGTCTCGCAGCGGCGTGCGCAGATCGGCGCGGTCTTCCTGGCCGAGGCACATAAACAGTTCGCCCGTGCAGGTCAGCCGGACGCGATTACAGCTCTCGCAGAAATTATGCGTCAGCGGCGTGATGAAGCCAATCTTCATGCCCGTATCTTCATTGCGCACATAGCGAGCGGGGCCGCCGGTGCGGAACGGGATATCCTCCAGCCGCCAACGCGTCTCCAGCTCCGCGCGCAGATCTTTGACGGACCAATATTGATCCAGCCGCGCCGCGTCCCCCTCGCCGATCTCGCCCATTGGCATCACTTCGATAAAGGTCAAGTCGTAGCCGCGCGCGCCGCACCATTCGACGATCTGATGGACTTCGACATCATTGAACCCCTTCAGCGCCACGCAGTTGATTTTGATCCGCAGCCCTGCGTCGGCGGCTGCATCCAGCCCATCCAACACTTGTCCGAGCCGTCCCCAGCGCGTCACTTCGGCGAATTTCGCGGCGTCCAGCGTATCCAGCGAAACATTGATCCGTTTCACCCCGGCGGCTGCGAGCGCCTCTGCGTGCCGGCGCAGCAGCGTGCCGTTGCTGGTGAGCGTCAGCTCCTCCAGCGCGCCGGTGTCCAGATGGCGGCCGATGGATCGGAAGAAGGTCATCACCTCGCGTCGGACCAGCGGCTCGCCGCCGGTGATGCGCAGCTTTTTTACGCCGAGGGAGATGAAGATCGAGCACAGCCGGTCCAGCTCCTCCAACGTCAGCAGCTCCTTCTTCGGCAGGAAGGTCATATGCTCGGCCATGCAATAGACGCAGCGCAGGTCGCAGCGGTCCGTCACGGATACGCGCAGATACTCAATCGCGCGGGCGAACGGGTCGATCAGCTTTGGCGCGGTCGCGTCCATTCCTCGCTTCCTCCTTGATTTTCCTTTGAGCCTAGGCGCCGGGCCGCCATCGCGCAATATGGCGCTTCTCATCTCGTCGTGAAGGAAAGGGGCGCGCATGTACGATCTCGAAAGCCGCACGCACGCAATCGTGGCTGATCTGCGCAGTGATACGGTGACGAAACCCTGCGATTCGATGCGCGCGGCGATGGCTGCGGCGGAGGTGGGCGACGACGTCTATGGCGAGGACCCGACCGTCGCGCGGTTGGAGGCGTTGGCGGCTGAGATGCTGGGCAAGGAAGCGGCGATCTTCGCCCCGAGCGGCACCCAGACCAATCTGCTCGGCGTGCTCAGCCATTGCGGCCGAGGGGAGGAGGCGCTGATCGGGCGGCGCAATCACATCTTTCGCTATGAGGGCTTGGGTTCGGCGGTGCTCGGCGGGGTCGCTGTGGCGCCGTTGGAGCAGGCGGCGAACGGCGCGATCTCCCGTGAAACCATCGCGGCGGCGGTTAAGCCGGATGATCCGCACTTCCCGATCTCGCGTTTGCTGTGCCTGGAGAACAGCTTTTACGGTCGCGTTCAGAGCCTGGCGGAGATTGACGCGGCGGTGACCGCGGCGCGGGCGGCGGGGCTGCGCGCGCATTTGGATGGGGCGCGGTTCTTCAATGCGGCAACGGCGCTCGGCGTGGAGCCGGCGGCGCTGGCGGCGCCGTTTGACAGTATTTCGATCTGCCTCTCCAAGGGGCTGGGCGCGCCGGTCGGGTCGGTTCTGGTGGGCGATCGGGAGACGATCGCCAAGGCGCGGCGCTATCGCAAGATGCTGGGCGGCGGGATGCGGCAGGTTGGCGTGATCGCCGCTGCGGGGCTGTTTGCGTTGGAAAATTTAGTTGAGCGGCTGGAGGAGGATCACGCGCGCGCCAAACGCATCGCGCAGCGTCTGGCGGCGATCGAGGGGCTCGCGGTCGATCTGTCTGCGGTGGAGACGAACATGATCTTCCCGCAGATCGCCGATGCGGATTGCGCGCCGCTGCGGGACTATGCGGCGGCCCAAGGCGTCGCCTTGAGCCTTCATCCGGGGGAGAGCCGTCTCGTGGTGCATCGAGACGTCGATGACGCCGGCGAGCAAGCGGTGGTTGCGGCGTTTGAGGAGTTCTATGCGACGCCAAATGAAGAGGTGCGGCGGGATTGATGCGTCGCTGCGGCGGTTTGAGGCGAGCTGAGAGGGGTGGAGCAGAAGGGCTGACGGTATGCGCGCGCCACCCGGATGCGGGCCGAGGAGCGTCGAATGCTTTCCTCGCTCCTTAGCGGCGAGCCTCACGATGCGGATACCGAGCAAACGCGCTGAGGGCGACATCCGTCGTCGCTCCATGCGGAATAGATTAGATTTGAACTAATCCACCGGACGGTGTTTAGCTTTTAACCAGCTCTCTTTTACGGCCGTTAATGGCGCACGGGCATCCTTGATTGCAACAAAACGCAAATAGGTGAGCTCGATGTACGGCCTGGTATTCAACGAATTTCTCGACTTTTTCGGTGATCAGTATGGCAGCGACGCGCTGGAAGACGTACTGAGCGCCGCCAACGCCCCGAGCGGCGGCTACTATGTCCGCGATGGGGCATATCAGTTCAGCGAGATGACCGCGCTGGTCTCCGCCGCGGCCGGGGTTGCGGAAATCTCCCACCGCGCGCTGCTGAACGCCTTTGGCCGCCATCTCGGCCGGCGCTTCTCCGAAGCGGATCCTCAGTTCTTCTGCGCGTATGACAATGTGCTGGATCTGCTGACGGCGATTGACGGCAAGCTGCACGAAATGCTGCGCGGCCTCTATCCAAACGATGCGCCGAAGGTTGATGTGTTGGAGCGCGACTCCCGCGCCGTGCGTCTGAGCTACGATCACTGCCGTCGGCTGGAATATATCGCCACCGGCCTGTTCACCGAAGCGGCGCGCCATTATGGCGATAAGGTCGAGGTGCGGACGCAGCGCCGGCAAGAGGGCGAGCGGGCGTCGATCATCTTTGACGTCGCCGTCCAGCAGGCGGCTTGACGCGCTCTCCAAGGTTAGGAGCGGACGCGCCGTTCGTTTGACGGCTCGCCCAATCGTCAAGCGCAGCTGACGCCGCCGGATTTATGAGCTGGCGGCCTAAAGCGGCACCGAAGCGCTCATCTTCATCGTCTCCATCGACAGCAAGGAGGTGACGTTGAAAATCTCGACCTTGGCGACGAGGCGCTTATAGAACTCGTCGAAATGCCGGGTCGAGCGCACGCGGACCTTGAGAATATAATCGATTTCGCCCGCCAGCCGGTGGGCTTCCTGAATTTCCGGCAGCTCCTGCACAGCCGCCATGAAATCCTCCAGCCAACCAGATTCGTGTCGCGAGGTGCGCACCAGCACGAAGAAGCAATGGTCGAACCCGACCTTGTCCGGATCCAGCAGCGCGACCTGCCGGGTGATCACGCCTTGATCGCGCATGCGCCGGATTCTGGTCCATACCGGGGTCTTGGAGGAGCCGACCCGATCCGCCAAAGATTCAAGCGATTGCGTCGCATCGTTCTGTAGTTCTCGAAGGATTTTCCTGTCGAGCTCGTCCAAACTTGCGGGCGTTTCTGAAGAACTGGCGTTCATGGGATATTGTTCCGCTTGGGGCCGCTGGGGGCGACGATATCTCTTATTATATCCGCAAACCACCGCGTGCATGGAAAAAATTTCCCGCTCGCCCCATAATCTCGGCATGCCGCGCCGCAGCGGCGATTGAGAGGTTTGGAAGACGTCATGCGATGCTATCCGGTATTTCTAAACGCAGCGGGGCGGCGGGTGCTGATCTCCGGCGCGGGGGGGACCGCGTCGGCGAAGCTGCGTCTGGTGATGAAGCTGAAGGCGCGGATCGTCGTGTATGGCGCGACGCCGGATGCAGATGTGCGCGGTTGGGCCGAGGCGGGTCGGATCACGTTGATAGAACGGCCGCTGCAGGAGGGCGACGCGATCTGCGCCGCGATGCTCTATGCGGCGAATGACGATGCGCAGGAAGATGCGCGGGTCGCGGCGATCGGCCGTCGCGCCGGCGCGCTGGTCAATATCGTCGACAATCTCGAGCAGAGCGATTTCATCACGCCGGCCATGGTCGATCGGGACCCGGTTGTGGTGGCGATCGGCACGGAAGGCGCCGCCCCGGTGTTGGCGCGACGGATCAAGCAAAGCGTTGAGGAAATGCTGGCGGCGGATTTAGGCGTGCTGGCGCGCGCCGGCCAGGCGTTCCGCGCTGAGGCTGAGAGAGCGCCTAAAGGCGCGCCGCGCCGCCGCTTTTGGGCCCGCTATTATGATGAGGTGGGTCCCGCTGCGCTGGCGGCGGAGGGCGAGGCCGGGTTGCGGCCCGCCTTGGAGCGTC
This sequence comes from Neomegalonema sp., assembly GCA_022760355.1. GTDB lineage: Bacteria > Pseudomonadota > Alphaproteobacteria > Rhodobacterales > Rhodobacteraceae > JALEGB01. The sequence goes on along the minus strand of JALEGB010000028.1, from coordinate 52,472 downwards.
TTTTGGCGGAAACGCTGACGATTACGGCGGCGCCTGGCCGGGTGGCGCTGATCAGCGCGGGACCTGGCGATCCGGAGGAGTTGACGCTGCGGGCGCGGCGGCTGCTGCATGAGGCCGATGTCGTGCTGCATGACCGGCTGGTGGATCCGCGCGTGCTGGAGCTGGCGCGGCGGGAGGCGAAATTCGTCGAGGTCGGTAAAACGCCGGGCGGCCCCAGCTGGCGCCAGAGCGATATCGAAGCGCTGATGATCGCCGAGGCCCGCGACGGCGCATTCGTCGCTCGGCTGAAGTCCGGCGATGCGGGCATGTTCGGCCGGCTGGAGGAAGAGCTCGACGCGCTGGACGCCGCAGGGATCAGCTATGAGGTCGCGCCCGGCGTTACCTCCGCCGCCGCCGCCGCCGCGCGGATCGGCGCATCGCTCACCCGTCGCGGCCGCAACGCGTCGATCACCTTTATCACAGGGCAAGACGCCGCCGGCTTTGCGGAGCAGGATTGGCGCGCCGCCGCTCGCCCCGGCCAGGTCACGGCGATCTACATGGGCCTGCGCGCCGCCCGCTTCATCCAGGGGCGATTGCTGATGCATGGCGGGGCGTCGGACACGCCGGTGACGGCGGTTGAGAACGCATCTCGAGCTGATGAGCGTGTCGTCTCCACTACGTTGGAGCGCCTGCCAGAAGCGCTCGAAGCCGCCGGCGCCAAGGGGCCGGCAATTCTATTTATCGGCCTCAGCCCGCGGCGGGCCCTGGCGGCGCTGGACGCCGCCGACCCTGAAGAGATCAAAGCGATGGGAGCCCTCTGATGGCTAAAGCGTTCGAACCTCAAATCGTCACGGCGAATGATCTGCTGCTAGGCGACGTCATCTATCGGACCGAAGCCGGCGGTTGGACGCGTGAGCATCGCGAAGCTGCCGTCGCCCACACGAAAGAAGCGGCCGAAGCGCTGCTGAAAGCGGCTGAGGCCGATCATCTCACCATCGTCGGCGCCTATCTCGCGCCCACCCGTTTGGGTGACGATGGGCGGCCGGAGCCGACCCATTTCCGCGAGATTTTTCGCACCACGGGCCCGACCTTTCGCACCGATCTCGGCAAGCAGGCTGAGGGCAAATCGCTGGATGAGGAAGCTGCGTAATGTACCGCTATGACGAATTTGACCATGCTTTCGTCCGCGATCGCGTCGCGCGCTTTCGCGATCAAGTGCAGCGCCGGATCGATGGACGCTTAAGCGAAGAAGAGTTCCGGCCGCTGCGACTGCAGAACGGCCTCTATTTGCAGCTCCACGCCTATATGCTGCGGATCGCGATCCCTTACGGCACCATGTCCTCGCGGCAGATGCGGCAGCTGGCGTTGATCGCCGATAAATGGGATAAGGGCTACGGCCATTTCACGACACGTCAGAACATTCAATTCAACTGGCCGGTGCTCAAAGACACGCCAGAGATATTGGATGCGCTTGCTGATGTCGAAATGCACGCGATTCAGACCTCCGGCAACTGTATTCGGAACGTCACCGCTGACCATTTCGCCGGCGCCGCCGCCGACGAGATCGAAGACCCGCGTCCGATCGCCGAGGTGATCCGCCATTGGTCAACGGGGCATCCAGAGTTCTCCTTCCTGCCGCGGAAGTTCAAAATCGCCATCACCGGCGCGGAGCACGACCGGGCCGCGATTAAGGCGCATGATATCGGGCTGCGGCTGAAGCGGGATGCGCACGGGCGCGTGGGCGTTGAAGTTGTGGTTGGCGGCGGTCTCGGCCGTTCGCCATTTGTCGGCGTTGTTCTGCGCGATTTCGTGCCGAAAGAGGAGCTTCTCGCCTATCTGGAAGCAATTCTTCGCGTTTATAACCTCTATGGGCGGCGGGACAACAAGTACAAAGCCCGCATCAAGATCCTCGTGCATGAAGAGGGGATTGAGGAAATCCGGAAACGGGTTGAGGCGGAGTTCGCCGCGATGGAGGGGCCGAGCTTAACCCCGGATCCGGATGAGCTGGAGCGGATCGAACGCTATTTCGCGCCGCCGTCCTTCGAAGAGCTGCCGAACCTGTCGCCTGAGCTGGACGAAGCAAAGGCGGCGGACGCAGCGTTGAAGGCGTGGGTGGAGACCAACACCCATGCCCATAAAGCGCCAGGCTATGCGATCGTCACGGTCACGCTGAAGAAACCAGGCGAAGCGCCTGGCGATGCGACCTCGGATCAGATGCGGGCCTTGGCCGATCTGGCGGAGACCTATGGTGCGGGCGAGCTGCGCGTTAGCCATGAGCAAAATATCGTCATTCCGCATGTGAAGAAGGGCGATCTGGCCAAACTGCACGCCGCGTTGGTTGCGCATGAGCTGGCGACGCCGAATCTTGGCCTCGCGAGCGACATTATCGCCTGCCCGGGGCTCGACTATTGCGGCCTTGCGACTGCGCGCTCGATACCTGTGGCGCAGGACATCGCCAACCGCTTCAAAGACCATGACGCCGCGCGCGCGATTGGCGAGCTGAAGATCAAGATCTCGGGCTGCATCAACGCCTGCGGGCATCACCATCTCGGCCATATTGGGATCTTGGGCCTGGAGAAAGCCGGCAAGGAAAACTACCAAATCACGCTTGGCGGCGACGCGACGGAAAATGCGGCGCTTGGTCAACGTATTGGGCCGGGACTGGATTATGAGGATGTGGGCCCGGCGGTCGAGCGGATTGTCGAGGCGTACCTCGCCCATCGCGCCAGCCCGGATGAGAGTTTTGTCGACGCTGTCCGCCGTTTGGGCGTCGAGCCCTTTAAGACGGCGGTCTATGAGGAGAAAGATCGTGACGCAGCTTAACATCGCCGGCGCCGCGCCGGCGCCAAGCGCGCGTGACGATCACGCTGCGCCAGCTCCCTCGGCGGAGCGTTTGGCCGAGGCGGCCGCGCGGGCGGCCGAGCTGGCGCCGATCTATGAAGAGCTCTCGGCGCTGGATGCGCTGGAGCGCGCGCTGACGCAGGATTTCCCCGGGGAAATTGCGCTGGTGTCGTCTTTCGGCGCCGAGTCGGCTGTGCTGCTGGCGTTGGCCGCGGAAGTTGATCGGTCGACCCCCGTGCTGTTCGGCGAGACCGGCATGCATTTTCAGGCGACGCGCTATTATCGCCGCCGCCTGATCGAACGGTTGGGGCTGCGCAACGTGCAGGTGATTCGACCAGCGCCGGCTGAGCTTGCGCGCCGCGATCCGGCTGGCGTTCTAAATCAGAGCGATACAGACAGCTGCTGCCACATTCGGAAGGTTGTTCCGTTGGAGCGCGCGCTGACGCCGTTCAGCGCGTGGTTCACCGGGCGCAAGCGCAGCCAGTCACGCACGCGGAGCGCCATGGCCGCGGTTGAAAGCGACGCGGCGGGCCGGATCAAAGTAAATCCGCTGGCGAAATGGACGGCGGATGATGTGGCCGCGTTTATGGCGGCCCGCGATCTGCCTGCGCATCCGCTGGTCGCGCAAGGATATCCGTCGATCGGCTGCGAGCCCTGCACGTCGCCAATTAAACCGGGCGAAGATCCGCGCGCCGGACGTTGGCGCAATTCGGCGAAAACAGAGTGCGGCATTCACGTGATCGACGGCAAGATTGTGCGAGTCGCGCCGGACGATTCCGGCCCGCTCGATCGTCAGATCGCAAGCTAACAGGGGGCGATTGATGCCTATCGTAACGGATCAGGGCTTTGCGGCCGACGCGTGGCGCCGGCTCGAGGAGGGCGCGCCGCTTTGCGCGCACGCAGTTGCGCCGGTTGAGCGGTTGGGCGAGTTTCGGGCGGATGGGGCGCCGAAGCCGCTTGGCGTCGAAATCACTCCGACGACGGAAGTTTCGACGCTCGAGCCCTATTTCGATGTGCTCGCTCTGATCGTCGCGCCATTTGCGAATTTCGCCGACGGTCGCGGCTTCAGCCTAGCGCGCCGTTTGCGCGATGCGGGCTATACGGGGCGTCTGCGCGCCGCTGGCGGCTTGATCCCCGACCAGTTCGCCTTCGCCCGCGCCGCTGGTTTTGATGAGGTCGAGATTTCGGATGATCGCGCGCAGCGGCAGCCGGAGGCGGATTGGCTGGCGGATGTACAGCGGCCAGGGTGGTACCAGCGCAATCTGCTGAATGGCGCCGCCGGGCGGTGATCGCCAGCCCTTGATGAGCAGGAAGCGATGAGCCAATCCCAGATCACCCATGCGGCCGCGGCGATTCACAACCCGGCCGATCCCCGGCACTTTATGCGGATTCGCACCCTCTCACGACGGATTCGAGTGTGGCGCGGCGATGTGCTGGTCGCGGACTGCGGCGCACCGCGCCTGCTGCAAGAAGTTGGGCGCGATTTTTACCTGCCTGCGTTTTATCTGCCGCAATCAGATCTGCTCGCGTCGTTGGCGCCCCACGCCGCGCAAACGCATTGCCCACTCAAGGGCGACGCGTCTTACTTCGATTTACTGGATGAGAACGGGAATATCGCAGTGGCGAAAGCGGCGTGGACTTATGGCGCCCCGCTCGCCTTCGCCTTGGAGCTGAAGGGATTGGTGGCGTTTTATCCGGAGCATTTCGCCTTCGAGGATCGGCCGCTGCGCGATTAAACTTGTCGCCGGCCTTTCGCTCCTGACGGAACGGTGGCGGGAGGGGCGTGCGAGAGAGATCGGACCTCAATTCAGCAGGAGTTCCGATCATGTCCTTCATCCCCAAGAATTTTACGATTTGGGCTGAGATCCCATGCGCAGATTTGCAACGGGCGGTCGATTTTTACAGCGCTGTTTTCCAGCTTGATCTCAAGATCGACGACAGTGGCCCAAATCCCGTCGCAAATTTCCCGGTTGAAGACCCGCAGAGCGGGACTGCCGGCAATCTCTATCCCGGCGCGCCGGCGCAGGAGGGGGCTGGGCCGACCGTGCATTTTGTAATCCCGGACGGGCTCGAAACGGCTCTGCCGCGCGTTCGGCTTGCGGGCGGACGGGTCGTGTCGGAGCCGATCGCGCTTTCATGTGGTCGCTTCGCCTACTGCATTGATAGTGAGGGAAATTCAATTAGCCTGTTTGAATTCGCCGCTTGAGGCGATCGCAGAATAAGTTGGATTTTTCCGCTGTGAGCGCCCTACGGTCTGGGCGTTCGACTGAAAGCCGGTATGCGCTCGCCCTGTTGGCGCGCTATCGGCCTCGTCCAGGAGATTGACTGATGCGCCGCGCAGATAGGTTGTTCCAGATTGTGCAGCATCTGCGCGGCGGCCGCTCGATGACGGCGGCGACGCTGGCGGAGCGGCTCGAAGTCAGCGAACGGACGATCTATCGCGATATCGCCGATCTGAAGGCCTGCGGCGTTCCGATCGACGGCGAGGCCGGGGTGGGCTATCTAATGCGCGACGGTTTTGATCTGCCGCCATTGATGTTTTCACGCGATGAAATCGCTGCGCTCGTCGCGGGGGCGCGCATCGTGCGGGCCTGGGGCGGGGTCGAAATGGCGCGGGCTGCGGAGGAGGCGCTGGTCAAGATTACCGCCGTTTTGCCCGCTGGCGGCAAGCGCCAGGCGGAGCAGGTTGCAATCGACGCCTGGCCTGGCGCGCTCTCCGAGGTCGATCGGCGACGGCTTGATCAGGTTGAGTCGGCGATCGAACATCGCTTGAAACTGGAGCTGGCCTACTCAGACGCCGATCAGCGCGCCACACAAAGAACAGTGCGGCCACTCGGTCTTTGGTTTTGGGGGCAGGTCTGGCTTCTGGTCGCGTGGTGCGAGTTGCGGAGTGAATTTCGGATGTTCCGTATCGATCGGATGCGGCGCGCCGAGCTTGGCGCTGCTTTTAAGCCTGAGCGGGGGCGCACCCTTGCCGACTACTACCACATGATCGAAGCTGAGGGGTGTGTGGCGCCGGGTCAGATGGCGCCGCGGCTGTAGGCGCCGCTTCCGATTGCGCACATGGTCAATGAACGGGGCCAGACATGCTGGCCCTGTTCCGTCGCGCGTTCTCGTCGATGCGCGTATTGAGACGCGCGTATTGAGATGCGGGTATTAAACTGCTTCTTCCGCCACACGGCGAATGTCGCCGCGCGAAATGCCGATATCGGCCAGATCACGGTCGGTCATCGCATCTAGCTCCGCAATCGTTTCATTGACGCGACGACGGCGCAGCAAATAGGACCGAGCCGACGCGATCAGCCGACCCAGAATAGTCGGCTCGCCGGTGGCGACCGTGGTCGTGTGGTTGGTCGTAGTGATAGCCATCTCGAACTCCTGTGACTTGATGCGCTGCAACATATGGTCGGGAGGTCGGTTTGTGCAGTGCAGCGGGAGCAAGGTCGCTATGCGTTTCCCGCAGAGTGAAAGCGGTTGAAACGACAAGAGTTACGATATGCGCGGCGATGTCGTCGCCGAACGGAAACATGCGAGGAGCCTGCGATGTCGGCAGAAATTATCGATGGCAAAGCGTTTGCGGCGGATTTGCGCGTCAAGATCGCCGCTGCGGCGTCCGCATTGGTCAAAAGCAAGGGCGTGACGCCAGGGTTGGCGGTGGTTCTGGTCGGCGACGATCCTGCAAGCCAGGTCTACGTAGCGAACAAGGCGCGACAAACGGCTGAGGCGGGCATGCGATCTTTTGAGCATCGCCTGGCGGACGATGTCGCCGAAACGGCGCTGCTCGCGCTGATCGCGCAGCTCAATGCGGATCCGGCGATCCATGGCGTGTTGGTGCAACTGCCCCTGCCCGCGCATATCGATAGCGACAAGGTGCTGGCGGCGATCGACCCCGCCAAGGATGTGGACGGCTTCCATCCGATCAATGTCGGTCGTCTCAGCATCGGCGCAAAGGCGCTGACGCCTTGCACCCCGTTGGGCTGTATTCTGTTGCTGAAGGATCGGCTTGGCGATCTTTCAGGGCGCGACGCGCTGGTCCTGGGGCGTTCGAACATCGTCGGCAAACCGATGGCGCAGCTCTTGCTCCAGGCGAACGCCACCGTGACGATCGCCCATTCCCGTTCGCGCCATGCTGTTGAGATGGCGGCGCGCTCCGACATTCTAATCGCGGCGGTCGGGCGTCCGCAAATGGTCGGCGCCGACTGGATCAAACCAGGCGCGACGGTGATCGATGTGGGCATCAATCGCGTCCCGGCCCCTGAGCGGGGCTTGAAGGACGATGGAAGCCCGAAAACGCGTCTCGTGGGCGACGTTGATTTCGAGGCCGCGAAACAGGTGGCCGGTGCGATCACGCCGGTGCCTGGCGGCGTTGGCCCGATGACGATCGCTTGTCTGCTTGCGAACACTGTCACGGCCTGTGCGCGGAGCCTGGGCGAACCGGATCCGGACGGCTTGACCGCAAACTGATCAGTGAGCTGGCGCCGCCGTCGCGGCGTCAGCTAAATACGACCGTCTTGCGGCCATGTACGAAGACGCGGCGTTCGATGTGATAGCGCACTGCGCGCGCCAGCACCCGCGCTTCGATATCTCTTCCCTTCGCCACCAATTCCCGCCCGGTTGACGCATGACTTACGCGTTCGGCGTCCTGTTCGATGATCGGTCCCTCGTCGAGGTCCGGCGTCACATAGTGCGCGGTTGCGCCGATCAGCTTCACGCCACGGTCATGCGCCTGCTGGTAGGGGCGGGCGCCTTTAAAGGCCGGCAGGAAGGAGTGGTGAATATTGATCGCGCGTGAGAACAGCGCTTGCGAGGTTTCATTCGACAGCACTTGCATGTAGCGCGCGAGGACCACGAGATCGGCCTTGGTTTTCTCAACCAGATCAAGCAGGCGGGCTTCTTGTTGCGGCTTGTTGGACGGGTCGACGGGCCAATGGTGAAAAGGAAGCCCATAGAAGGCGGCGGTCTCGGCGCTGTCTTCGTGATTGGAGACAATCGCCATGATTTGCGCGTTAAGCGCCCCGATGCGGCAGCGATAGAGCAAATCCTGAAGGCAATGGTCGAACTTGGAGACCATCACGATCAGGCGGGCCTTCCGATCCGCCGGGACAATCGCGAGGTCGAGATTGAATTCCACTCTGGCGTCGCCGAGCGCCTCAGACAAGCTCTCGGCGCTATTGCGGGCGCCGGCCTCGATCTCGACGCGCATAAAAAAGCGCCCATCGCCGTCGGCGGCCGAGGCGCCCGGCGCCGGGTCAAAAAACTGCGCGCTGTCGATGATGTTCGCGCCAGCCTGATGTAGCGCGCCTGCGACGGCGGCGACGATGCCCGGGCGATCCTGGGTGGTGAGTGTAACGATGAAGCGCGACATATTCATTCCGTAGCAGGCTGAAAACCGTTCCTCGCGTCTTCTTAGCGGTTTCTGAAGCCAGGGCGAGGGCGAGATGCGACATTCCGATTGGTTTGGGCGTCCTGCGCCGCTTTGAGGGAGTGCCGATTCGCCAGCATATCTGCTTGACGAAGTTTTTTCTGAGCATGCGGGTTTCGCGTCGCCGCTCAATCTGAAATGCTGCGCGGCGTATCAGGTGGAGTATCCGATGACATCAGGCAGCGTAGACAAGCTTTTTGACGGCAATGTCGCATGGCGAGCCAGAATTGATGAGACGGATCCGGATTTTTTTCCGCGGCTGGCTCAACAACAAGCGCCACACTACTTTTGGATCGGCTGCTCGGACAGCCGCGTTCCAGCCAACATGGTCGCAGGTCTTGATCCTGGCGAAGTATTTGTCCACCGCAATGTTGCGAATGTTGTTCACTCCTCTGACCTCAGCCTGCTGAGCGCGCTTGAATATGCGGTCGAGGTGCTCAAGGTCAGCCACGTTATTGTCTGCGGCCACTATGGCTGCGGCGGCGTGGAGGCGGCGACGCGCGATGATCATTCGCATGGTCTGGCCAATCATTGGTTGGAGCCTATTCGCCGATTGGTGAAAGATAACCATGATGCGCTCGGTCGTTTGGCCGAAGCCGAGGAGCGTCGCGACCGGTTGGCTGAATTGAACGTCCTGCAAGGCGTCCGTCGGGTTGCGCAAACCCCGATTATTCGCCGGACCTGGGCGCTGGGCGGTCAGGTTCAGATCCACGGGTTGATGTATGGCCTGAAGGATGGGCGCTTGCGGGATCTTGGCTGCACGATTTCAGGCGAGCAGGGCGCAAGCTGATTTTGCCTGCCCCCAGACGAGGCGGCGGCCCGCTCGGGCGCCCTTCTCGCGCCGTTGGATCGCGGAGGGGCGGTTCGTCGGTACTCAAGGAGGATACAAATGGTGGCGATGCGGGGATTGAGCTGGGCGGTGGCGGCGTGGCTGATTTGCGGGGCGTTCTCGCCCGCTTTGGCTGAGCCGAGCAAGCCAGGTTTCGGGCTGCGCCTCGCCGTCGCCGCCGCGGATCGGATTGGCAAAGGCGTGATCTATGACGGCTCCTACCAGCGGATCGGCTATCCGATGGGAGACGTGTCCCCGACGCGTGGCGTGTGTACGGATCTGGTCGTCCGCGCCTATCGGGCGCTTGGCGTCGACCTGCAGCAGCTGGTGCATCAGGACATGCGCCGCAACTTTAGCGCTTACCCGAAAAACTGGGGCCTGCGTCGCCCTGATGCGAATATCGACCACCGACGCGTTCCGAACCTGGAAACATTCTTTAAGCGCAAGGGCGCCGCGCGTCCAATTAGCCGAAAACCAGGGGACTATCTGCCCGGCGATGTGGTCAGCTATCGGCTTCCCAGTGGTCGGCCGCATATCGCTATTGTCACATCCCGCCTAGGTCGGAGCGGCGCGCCGATGATTGCGCATAATATCGGACCGGCGCCGAGCGTGGAGGATGCGTTGTTTGCTTATCGCATTGTCGGGCATTTTCGCTTTCATCCCAAAGCCGCGCACAAGTAATCAAGGTGGGCGCGTCATGATGCGCGCGAAAAAATTGGGGGCTGATATTTTGCGTCGACAGCGCCGCCAGTATTCAGGCGGTATTGCCTAAAGGCCGCTCCGCCGCTGATATATCCGTCGCCGCCCCGACGGTTTCGACAATAATGCGATCTGGCGAGGCTTTAGCGCGTCCTTTCAGTCGGCTTAATTTGCGCGCAATCGGTTCTTGCGCCAGCACCACACCGGGTGGCGTATGTAAAATCCCGGCGCTGCAACGAAGAAGCGGAAAGAAACGCGGCTTGCCATCGCGATCCAAGGCCCGCAGACCGCCAGCCTCGCGATCTTCTTGGCTGTACAGGCTCTCTGCATCGCGTTCAAAACACGTCAGCAGCTCCTGTAAAGCGGCTTCAAACTCGGAAAGCTCGGCATGTGTTGCGCCGATGAAGAAATCGTCGCCGCCGATATGGCCAAGAACATAGTTCCCACCGGAAAAATACCGGCGAAGTAGGGTCGAAAGCAAGAGTATCGCGCGATCACCCGCGGCAAATCCGTAGCGGTCATTGAACGGCTTGAAGTTATCAAAGTCGACATAGCAGTATAGCCTGTCGACATTCAGATTGTTGGCGCTCTCTGAGATGAACGCGTTAATGACGCCGTTTCCGCCAAGGTGGGTAAGCGGGTTGGCCTCGCGGGCTGCTCTCGTTTGCAGCGCGGCGTTCAGTTGAACGAGCTTCTCCGCGGGCAAAAAGCCCAGATATCTCATGTCTGACGTAACGATAACGCCGTCAACGCCTTCGTGAAGGAAGTGCTGCACCAAATGACTGCCGGAGGTTGTAACGTCGACGATCGGGCACTTTTCGATAAACTGGTTGAGGCTAATACCGGAACGCTGATTTCGCGTCAGTGAGCGACCATAGGGTGAATGCACCAGTGTGCGTAGCGCGCTCTCGCGCAGCAGGCCAAGCGGTTCGTTGCGTGGGCCGACGACAGGAAATATTGCTGGGGCGTTCGGGTCCTCGAACCGCATCATGACTTCGGGCATCGGCGTCGTGTGATCGAGAGATGGCAGATCGATCAGATAGGGTGACAGCGTATCGCTGTTCAGGCGTACAGACGCTTCGGATGTTGGCGGCGTAATCTTAACTGGCACATTTTGCATCGTCGGTTGTGGAACACCAAGGGCGAAGCCTTGCCCGACGTCGAAGCGCAGTTCATGACAAGCCGCCAGCTCTTCGTCACGCTCGATGCCCGGCGCTATTACTGTAAGGCCCAGCATTTTTGCCAATTCAATCATGCTGCTGGCGAAAAACCTCTTTCTTGGATGGCGTTCCAGGTTTTTAATAAAGAATTCGCCGACCTTTATGAAATTCAAATCATATTTGTACAGAGCTTTTATATCGGATACACCGGCGCCGAATTCGTCAAGGCCCACCTGGTATCCTGCTGAGCGCACCTTGGATAGGTTCTTTTCAATTGCCAGCGAGTCGGTTTTCTCATGCCGTTCGGATAGTTCAAAGCATAGCTGCCGGCGCGCAATCCCCGCTGCTGTAACCGCCCGGTTGATGCGCACCAGAAAGTCCGCCGGCGCTTTCAGGATGCGCGAGTCTATATTGACAAACAGCAGCGGCTGCTCGCGATGCGGCCATTTCGCGAAGAGCTCAATCGCCAGCTCGATCTGACGCGCTTCCAGCTCGATAAGCCCGCCCTGTTCATAGGCGCAGTCGAACAAATGATGCGCCGAATTCAGTCCGGCTTCGCGCCACCCTCTGGTCAGAGCCTCAAATCCGTACAGCGCGCCTGAGCGGAGCTCATACATCGGCTGCAGTACGACGCTCATGCTATAGAGGTCGACTTCGCCGATCGGCGAGCTCATCCGCTTTCGTTCCAACAAGGCGGCTGCGAAGTCGCTGTCGAGTGCGTCCTCGGGATGTTCGACGCTGTGGTTCTCGACCATTTTGTATCGGCCCCTCTGGATAAGCGCTTCCTTCGGATGGGCGTATCCTGGCCTCAAATCCTTGATGTTTAGTGCTGCCTGCTACGCAAATGATCAGAAAGCGCGCAAAAAGTTGATCATGTATGGATGAATGACTGATATGTCGGATTTTTGGCGCGCCACTTGGTCTTTTCATCGCCGCTCAGGACGCCAGCGCGGCTGGCCAGCATCGGAACGCGTTGGGAAAGGAGGATATGCTGGCGCCGTATTCCAGCCCGGAAGTCTATGATCTTCCTGCGAAAGACATCTCTTCCCCCCTCGCATGGCGAGAAGAACCAGGCCGTTGACCAGACGCGGTCGCTTCGATTTCGGCGCGGCTGGGGCGCATCTCATCAATTCGACTGTTGTCAGCCCGTTTTCTGGGCTTGTCTGAGCAGGAAGCAGCGCGCGGGCGGTGCGGCCGCACGGTCAAGGGCCGTTGGCGTCGCCGGTTTTTGAGGTGGCGGCCTTGGGGCGCGGCTCCTGGCGTGAGCGAAGGCTGGACCGAAGGGCGTCGCCGTCGCGATCGAGGCGCGCAAAGCTGACGTCTCGGCCTCAACGTCGACCCTGTCGCGCGGTTACGCGATATTGACCCGGCGACACACCATTAATGCGTTTGAAAGCGCGGCTGAAAGCTGGCTCGGACTGATAGCCTAACCCCTCAGCGATGGCGGCGACGGGATGCGGCGAATTTCGAAGCTGCTCCCGCGCGAGGTTCATGCGCCATGTCGTGACATACTGCATTGCGGGCGCGCCCAGCAGATTGGAAAACCGAGCCGAAAAAGAGGAGCGAGACATGCCGGCCAGTTTCGCCAGTGACGCCACGGTCCAGCTCGCGGCTGGGTCCCGATGTATCGCCAGTATCGCGCGGCCAATCTGAGGATCGCGCGCGGCGCGTAGCCAGCCTTGCTCCGCCTCCGGAGCGCGGCTCAGCCAGCGGCGGATTGCTTCGATCACGATAATATCGACCAGGCGCGTGATAACAGTTTCGCCGCCGGGGCGCAGCTCCTGTGCTTCCCGCCCGATAAAGGCGAACGTGCTCCGCAGCCAGTCATCCGCGCCGTCGTCCTTTGAATCGATCTGTAGCAGGTCGGGCAGCAGCGCAAGCAGCATCTCAGAGGCGGCATGATCAATTCGAACCAGCCCATAGGTGAAGGTTGTCTCAGGGCCATCCCCTCCGAACTCAAGCGTCTCATAAAGCGCAGTCACCTTGCGAACCGGCAGGGCGGCCAGGTCGGTGAGGGGCGCATCCAGTTCGCTTTGATAATGGGCTGGCGCCGCGGTGGTCATCAACACCAGCTGCCCTTCGCGCGCTTGGATCGGCGCGCGCTCCGCCATCGTCACCCAGCAGGCGCCGTGGGTGATCGCGATAAAGCTGAGCATGCCGGGGAAGGCGGGGACGGCGACGCCCCAAGGCGCGCGCAGGCGGGATTGGCAATAGAACACGCCGGTGGGTTTGAGCAGATGCAATATTTCACCGAGCGGATCGCCGGCGGCCTGCGCAATTGCGGTGATGGGCGCGCGGGATGACGGGAGTGGTTGGCTCATCGTGACCATGCAATCCGTATCGTCGCCTTTGCGAGTATTCTGGACGATCAGGCAAAACTATTGGACCCAATGGCGTTCCGCGTCCAGGCCCTACGCCTAAAATGGGCGGCGTTGACAAGACGAGCGCGGCGCCGCTGCTATTCGTCCGGCGCGGCGGCCGGCTCATGCTCGAAGGGAAAGCGCATGACTGCAACCATCTTTGAACGGGCCACCCTGGGCGTCGCAGGGACGACCGCGCTTGCTATTGGCGCCGCTATCGCATTGGCGCCCCACAGCTTTTACGCGAGCTATGGGATCTCCCTGGGGAGCGACGCCAGTCTTATGAGCGAGCTGCGCGCGCCAGGGCTCAATTTGGCGGCGTTGGGCGCATTGATTGTGGCCGGCGCAGTGCGCGCATCGCTGACACGGCTGTCAGCGGGCCTTGGCGCGCTGGTGTTTTTGGCCTTCGCTATGGGACGCGGCGTTAGTTTCATGCTCGATGGCGCGCCCGCGGCTTCGATCCTTGCGGCTTTCGCGATTGAGGCGGTGTTTGGGGGGCTATGCCTCCTGGTGTTTCGCAGGCACGCCGAGCGGCGCATCGCGCCCGCTCACTCCGGTTGACTTTACCGACCAAGCCGCGGGGCCCTGGCCAGTTCCCAGTTGAATGCAGCTTTCTTTCAACAGCCTTCCCTGCTCGGGGAGTTCTGTTTTCGCCTGTGCTGGCTTCGTTAACCTACCGTCCCTACTGTCGAGCCGGGAGTTTGAGGGAGGCGGTTATTTCTAGTTCTCTGAGCATATTGGGCCGCTGGCGGATCGCGTCGGCATTCCTGGCGGCAACCATCATCGCGCCGGCGGGCGTTGGGGCGAAGGAAGCGGTGGCGAAGCCGTCGCCGGACCCGCTCCAGATTGTAATTTCGCTGCGCAGCCAGACGCTGAAACTATACCGGGGCGATGTGCTGATCCGCTCGTCCCGCGTATCGACGGGCAAAGCTGGTCATCGAACGCCGTGGGGCGTGTACAGCATTCTTGAGAAGCGCCGGCGGCACTATTCCAACATTTATGACCGCGCGCCGATGCCCTATATGCAGCGGATTACATGGTCGGGCCTCGCGCTCCATCAGGGGCGTGTGCCCCGGCGGCCCGCGTCGCATGGCTGCGTGCGGCTGCCGCGCAGTTTCGCTCGTCGCCTGTTCAGGATGACCACAGTCGGCGCGAGTGTGATCATCACGCCGAAAACGCAAGCGCCGCGTCTCATCGCGCACCCGAAGCTGTTCCGCCATGTTGCGCCGGCCCGGTTTTCTGACGCGCCCGTAGCTTCGAAAGCGCCCAAAGTCGGCAAGTTGCTGTACGCCCTGTTTCCGCATTCGCTCGCAACGGTGGATATCGAGCCCGCGTCGGTTGGGCGCGAGAGCCCGGCGCCGAGCCGCGGCCCGCTGATCTGGGCGAGCGCGTTCGATATTGATTTGGACGCGGATCGCGGCTTTCTCCATTTGCCTGCGTCGGATCAGCGATTGCGCGTGCTGATTTTGGCCGGCCCCAAAGATACGCCGGTTACGGCGGCGCAAAAAATTCTGGCCGGGCTCGGCTATGATGTCGGCGAAGCGGACGGCGCCTACGGTCGGCGGACCGCCAAGGCGGTGTTGGCGTTCCAGCGCGCGAAGGGGCTGCCGCGGACCGGTACGCTGAACAAGGAAACTCTTGCGGCGCTCTACGGGCTCTCCAAAATCAAGCGGGCCAACGGCCACCTGTTCATTCGCCGCGGCTACAAGGATGTGTTCGATGCGCCGGTGACGTTCCGGAACCCAAAGGGGCGGATCGGAACCCATGTTTTCACCGCGATGCGCTTCGAGCCGGGACGGAAGCCAGGTGTCGCCACGTCCGTCCGCTGGACGGTGTTGACCGTTGACGACGCAAAGGGCGCTGACGGTGCGGACGCCATATCCGTGCTGGATCGGATCTCCATCCCGGCGCCGGCCCGGGACTGGATTGAATCGCTGCTGCGCCCAGGGTCGACCATTATCGTCTCAGACGGGGGGTTCCGTCGCGAAACGGGCAAAGGCACCGATTTTATCGTCCAACGGCGTTAGGCCGCTGCGCGATGCTTGGGCCCAAGCCGCTTGGATCCGGCTGCTTGCCGCGCTGGCGGCGACAGGGCCCTTGGAGCGGCGAGCTCAGCCGACCGTGGGTGTTTGGCCGCTCAAGATGTGCGCGTAGTGGCTGGCGTCGACATTGCCGCCGCTCAGCGCCAGGCCGACGCGCTTGCCCGCATATTTTCCGCGCTCCTTCATGAGCGCGGCCAGCGGCGCAGCGCCGGCTCCTTCAGCGACATTATGGGTGTCTGAGTAATAGATCCGCATCGCCTCGGCGATCTCATTGTCGCTCACGGCAACCACGCGAGAAGCGCCGGCGCGGAGAATTTCCAGCGGTTCCGGCAAGGGCGCGCGGCAAGCCATCCCGTCGGCGAAGGTGTTCGCGCTCTCGCCGCGAACCACCTCGCCCGCGACGAAAGAAAGGCCGAAGGCGGGCGCGTTCTCCGCCACGACGCCAACAATTTCGGTTTTCAGCCCGAGCAGATCTCGGACGGTGATGGTCGCGCAGACGCCGGAGCCCATGCCGATCGGAACATAGACGACGTCCAGATCCTCAGCCGCTTGAAACAGCTCCAGCGGATAGGTGGCGACGCCGCGCACCAGCTCATGGTGAAAGGCCGGTGTTTGCAGATAGCCTTTGTCCGCAGCGATTTGAGCCGCCACAGGGCGGGCTTCGTCAAAGTCCCGCCCGGAGATCACCAGCTGGCCGCCCCAGGCCGCCATTGCGGCGTTTTTCTCCGCGGAGTTGCCTTCGGGCACGACGATGATCGCGGGCTTTCCGACACGCGTCGCCGCGTAGGCAATGGATTGGCCGTGATTGCCGCGCGTCGCGGTCACGAAGCCGGCGGGCAGGGCGTTCGCGCGCCGGAGCGCTTCCACATACACCAGCCCGCCCCGGATCTTGAATGCGCCGGTCGGCGTGTGGTTCTCGTGTTTGACAAAAACCTTCGCTCCGATCCGCTGCGCCAGCAACGGCCATGCATAAGTCGGCGTCGGCGCAACGATCGGGCGGATGATTTCGACGGCGTCGGCAAGTTCGTCTAGAGTGAATAGCGGCATGATGGGCTCCTTATATGAAGCCGATCCTGGCGCAGGGCGGGCTGCGACGATTTCAGAATCGTGATGTGAAATGGTGGAACGGGCGAGAAATTCACGGCGGGCTCATGTCTCCGCCATTGTCACGGAGCTGGGCGAGCTGACGCTGCTGCCTGCTCGTGGTTATGAGGCGCGCTATACGCCGGATCGCGCGCTTGTCGGGTTTGCGTTCGACGGGCAGGTGGGGCGGCACGCTTTTGCTTCTGATCGAGAGCGTCCGTTTCGCACCCGCCCGAACAGTGTCGCCTATACGCCGGCTGGATGCGACGTGTTCTCCAGCTCGGCGCAGGGTGGCGAGTATCTTGTACTGCGCCTTGCGGCGGATGAGGCGGCGGCAGCGGTTCGCCAATTTAATGATCGTGCTGGAATGCGGGCGGTCCGTGCGGCGGAGGCTCTGCGGCGGTTGATCTTGCAGGAGGCGGCAGCGGAGCCGCTCGAAATTGACGCACAGGCGCGCGCTTTTGTCGACGCTGTGATCGGCGCGCCAACGGAGGAGCCGCGCGAAGCGCGTTGGATGACGGCTCGGCGCTTTGAGCGGATCCAGCAGGTGATTGAGGCTCGGCTGCACGCCCCCCTTCCCGTTGCGGAACTTGCGGAGGCGCTACAGCTCTCGCCGGGTTTTCTGTCGCGCGCCTTTAAAGCGGCGATTGGCGTCGGGCCGCATGAGTATGTGCTGAATCAGCGAATCGCGCGGGCGCGGCGACTGTTGGCGGACAGCCGGCTTGGCGCAGCGGAGATCGCGGTCGCATGCGGCTTCTCATCTCAAGCGCATTTAACGACGCAGATGCGGCGACGGCTGGGCGTCACCCCCGCCGCCTATCGGCGGGCGCTTTATGAGTTCCCACCCTAACGGCAATAGGCGCTTCGGCGTCGCGCCGCCGCGTCAAAATGGAAGTGGTTCAGGTGGTATTTGTCAGCTTCCGGCCCCAGCACGGTGCCAAAGATCTCGCACGCGCCTTTCCAGAGTTTGCGTAGAAAGGCTTGTTCCTCCGGCGCGCCGGGCCAGCCTTTCAAAACGGTGATGCGTCGCCCGCTTTGTAGTATAAATGCTGAAATATCAATGGCGTTACCTTTGGCGTGTTCTGATATCGGCTTGGTCTTGTCGCCAAAATTCACCCGCCGACAATAGTAGCCTTGCGCCGTTGCGACCCGGACCAGCGGCTCGCCAAAGGCCTCGAGAGCGGCGGGCGCTGCGACCTTGTCAATCCAGACCGCCAGCCGCTGCGAGACGTCGCAGGCCAGCTTGGGCGCTGGCGACAGGCGAATTTGACGATCCCCCGTTTTGATCGCAGTCAGTTTGATCGGCCGCGCCGCGCCGCAAAGCGCTTCATTGGGATCGGTCAGCGGCGGGATCGCCACGCCAATCAGCGCCGCGCTGGCGCAACGGGAAGCTGCAGTTTCAGGATCCGGCGGCGGCGCATTTTCACCAAGCGGCATCGCGCCCTCGAGCGGCGAGGCTTTTCGCTCAGGCTCAGTCTCAGGCTGCCGTGGTCGCGCGTCGATCGGCGCCTCCTCGGTCGGTTTCGCAGGGTCCGCCGCCCGCGGCGCCGTTGGGGTGCGGAGCGGCGCGGTTGAGATGATGCTCGGAAACGGCGCCGGCGGCGCGGCAATGGTCGGCGCTGCGGTTTTGGGCGGCTTCTTCTGCGATTTGGCGGGAATCGGCGCTGGCGCATTGGGGTCCGCAGCTCGGCGCGGCGGCGGCGTGCGCGCGATTTTGGCGCGCGGAAATTTCGATCTGATCCGCTGATCTGGGCGGATCTTCGGCGTCAGCGCGTCTGTGGACGGTAATTTGGGCGCAGCCGGCTTAGTCGGCGCAGCGGGCTCGAGCTCGAGCTCGAGCGCAGCGGGCTCGGGCGCAGCGGGCTTGGGCGCGGCGGGCTTGGGCGCGGCGGGCTTGGGCGCAGCCGGCTCTGCGATGGTCGGTTTGGAGATGGCGGGGCCGGGCGTCGGCGCCGTTTCGTCCTGTGCTGTCGGCTCAGGGTCGGCCTTCTTCGCGGCGCGGGCTTCTTTCGCAGCTTTCTGGATCGCTGCGCGCCAGGCGGGCGTATCATTGAGAATAAAGGCCGCGATTTCCGGCTCCATATGCGCATCGATCAGAACCGGCCGGCGCTCGGTCTGCGTTGTGGGCGGCGCGGATGTCGGGCGCAGTGGCGCAGGCGCGATCACAAGCTCGCGCGAACCTGACTTGACCAGGGCGACGGAGGCGGGGGGCGCCGGCGGGCGGACCGCACGATCGACGTGATCGATCCACGACCAGTCGCTGGGCGCGGCTGCGATAATGACGACCGCGGCGGTTGCGGCGGTCACCACCTGGCGCAACAGCCACCCGAGGGCCCGCGCCCAGCGTTTCATTCGTCCGGCTCGGCTTTGATTGCGGGATCAGGGCTGGCGCGGCGGCCGAAGTCTGGGGCCGCCGTGTCCTGACCTTGCTCAATAATGCCGCGGCGGATCGCCCGCGTATGTGTGAAATGCTCGTGCAAAGTGTCGCCCTCCCCCCAGCGGATCGCGCGCTGCAGACGCACCAAATCTTCGGTGAAACGGCCCAGAAGCTCAAGCACCGCTTCTTTATTCGTCAGGAATATGTCGCGCCACATCACCGGATCGGACGCCGCTATTCGGGTGAAGTCCCGAAAACCTGCGGCGGAAAATTTGATTACCTCAGACTGAGTGACTTCTTCCAGGTCGCTGGCCGTGCCGACGATCGTATAGGCGATCAGGTGCGGCAGATGCGACACCACCGCGACGACGCGATCATGGTGGGACGGGGTCATTTCATCGACGTCCGAGCCGAACGCGCGCCAGAGCGCCGCCACCTTCGCAACCGCCTCTGGCGGCGAGCCTTCGGTCGGGGTGATGATGCACCAACGATTTTCAAACAGCTCCGCGAAGCCGGCGTCCGGGCCGGACCGTTCGGTGCCCGCGATCGGGTGCGCCGGCACGAAACAAATATCCTCGCGCACATGTGGCGCCAGCGCTTTGATCACTGCGCCTTTCACCGAGCCGACGTCGGATAGGATGGCACCTGGAGCCAACGCCGGGCCGATCTCCGCGCCAATTGCGGCGGCGGCGCCCACAGGCGCGCAGATGCAGACAAAATCCGCATCGATAACGGCTTCGGCGCCGCTTGCGACAACCGCGTCGCAAAAACCGAGCTTTTCGGCGTCGGCGCGGTGGGCGTCGTTCGGCTCCGCGCCCACGATTGTTGCGGCTGCTCCGCTGCGCCGGATCGCGCGGGCGACGGACGAGCCCAGCAAGCCGAGCCCGATCAGGGCGGCTTTCTCGAACAGCGGCTTGTCGAGCCGTCGCCAGCGCGGGGCCGGCGCGGCGTCGGTCACGCGCCGTTCTCGTCAGGCGACGGGGCGCGCATGAAATCTGCGACCGCGGCGGCGACGGCGGATGCGTCATCCGGCGAGCCAACCGTGATGCGGAGATGGCCTGGCATGCCGTAGCTTTCGAGACGGCGCGCGATCAGTCCACGTGATCGCAAAAACGCGTCCGCCGCTGGGGCCGAGCGAGGGCCGTCTTCGCCGAAATAAGGCAGCACGAAATTGCAGTGCGTCTCGGGCGAAGGCGCGCCCGCGCGGGCCAGCTGTTTGCAAAGCCAGTCGCGCCACACTTCATTTTGCAGCGCGCAATGGGCCACATACTCCTGATCCGCCATGGCCGCTTCGCCAGCGGCGAGCGCAGGGTTGGATACGTTGAACGGGCCGCGCACACGGTTCAGCGCGTCAATCACGTCCGGGCGCGCATAGGCCCAGCCCAGGCGGAGCGCCGCCAGGCCGTAAATCTTCGAAAAAGTGCGAAGCACAACGACATTCGGCCGCTCTTCAACCAGGCGGAAGCCCTGCTCATAATCCGGATCGCGCATATATTCAGCATAGGCGCCGTCCAAAACGACCATGACGTTCAGAGGAACCGCATCCAGCATTCGCCGCAACGCGTCGCCCGACAGCAGCGTCCCAGTTGGGTTGTTGGGATTGGCCAAGAAAATCATCCGAGTTTTATCGGAGACTGCCGCAGCGATTGCGTCAGGGTTGGCGCCCAGGCCCGCATCTTCCGCGATCACGGGGCGCGCGCCGACGGCCAGCGTTGAGATCCGATACATCGCGAATGCGTGCTGGGCGTGGATCGTCTCATCCCCCGGCGCGGCGTAGGCGAGGCAGAGGAGGCTAATCAGCTCGTCCGAGCCTGCGCCGCAGGTGATCCAGTTTGGATCGAGCCCATAGGCCGCGCCAATTGCGCCGCGCAGCTGCGTTGCGCCGCCATCCGGATATATGGCCAACCGATCCGCGGCGCGGCGGAACGCGTCAATCGCCCGCGGCGACGGCCCCATTGGGTTTTCATTTGAGGACAGCTTGATCATACGGCGCGCGCCCGGCGCGCCTGCGTCCCCGCCGACATAAGGGGAGATTTGCGCGAGCCATGGATTTGGCTCCGGCGCTATACCTGTCCCGACGATCTCATTGGCGCTCATGCCTTTTCGCCCTTTCGACATCAGAACTCGCCTCATTCTACCCAATCTGCGGCCAGCGCCGGAAATGATAGATCTGACTGACCCGCGTCAACCCCGGCTGACCAGCGCCCGACTTAGTGGAGCCGGATGCTGATTTCTATGCCTAAGCCGTCGCAGGTACGGGCCAAACCCCCGCGCCAACGGGTTGGGCTGCGACGGCGGGACGCCCGGAGGGCGGCGCCGGCACACGTTTGATCGCTTCAACCAACAAAACCCCCGCCAATCGGCGCAAGTCCAGCCTTTTGCCGATACGCTCGGCCAAATTTGCGGCTTGATGCCAATAGCGCCGGCTGCTGGGGGGGAAGAACAATGCGCCTTCGGAGCGTTCGACGCCAAAGCCGCCGGCCTCCAGTTGGTTGTGCAGCTGGTCAACCGAATAGGGGCGGCCGAACCCAAAAGGGGTGGCGTCGCGCCGCGCCCACAGGCCGGATCGGTTGGGGACGATGACAATCAGCCGCCCTTCTGGGGCCAGAACCCGCCAGCATTCATCGAGCAGGCGCGCGGGCCGTTCGGCCGCCTCCAGCCCATGGGCGAGCACCAGCCGATCCAGAAAGCCGGTGCGCAAAGGCCACAGATACTCCTCGCAGAGCGCTGCGACATTTGGGCCTTCGCGTGGCCATTGGATCACCCCTTGCCCGGCGGGCATCAACGCCAAGGTGCGGGCGGCCTGTCTCCGTAAGGGGCGCAAGAGCGGCGCGGCGAAGCCAAAACCGCATACAGAGAGCCCCGCAACGCTTGGCCAAATCTCGCCAAGCGCAATTTGAAGGCGCTGCTGCGCCAGTTTCCCCAGCGGCGTGCCGTAGTAGAAATCGCGTAATAGCGTCGCGTCGAGATGCATCTATCGCCTGTCCCGCGTAAACTTCGCGAATCAGAAACGTAATGCACTGAGGTTTCCCGCGCCATGTCGACGCTCGACGCACTCGAAATTCATTTGGTTCCGGTTCTCACTGATAACTATGCTTACATACTGCGCGACACCGATACGGAGACGGTTGGCGTGGTGGATCCTGGCGAAGCTGAGCCGGTGGAGGCCGCGCTAACGCAGCTCGGGTGGCGGCCGGAGTGGATTATCCTCACGCATCATCACGGCGACCATATCGCTGGGGCCGAGCGCTTGGCGGGCGGCTACAACGCCAAAATCGCCGGAGCGGCGGCGGACTCGAAACGCCTGCCGCCGCTCGACGCGGCGGTGACGGCGGAAACCGGGTGGGATTTTGGCGGCCAGACCGTCGAAGTCATTGAGACGCCAGGCCATACTATCGGGCATATCGCCTATCATTTCCCGCGGGCGCGCGCGCTGTTCGCGGGGGATACGCTGTTCTCACTCGGGTGCGGGCGGCTGTTTGAGGGTACGGCGGCGCAAATGTGGGACTCGCTGTCAAAACTGGCTGAGTTGCCGCCGGAAACTCGCGTTTATTGCGGACATGAATATACGCAAAATCTCGCGGCCTTCGCGTTGACCATCGACCCAAACAACCCCGCGCTGCGCCAGCGTGCGGAGGAAGTTGTGCAACTGCGGGCCGACGATAAGCCGACGATCCCGACGACGATAGGCAAGGAGCTGGCGACGAACCCGTTTCTCCGCGCTGGCGAGCCGTCCTTGAAACACGCGCTGGGCATGGCCGAGGCGGACGCCGCTGCGGTTTTTGCGGAGATCCGCCGCCGCAAGGATGCGGCTTAGCCAAGTTTGACGCCTCAGGCGTCGGAGCCCCCAGCCAGGGGGCTCCGACTTGAGCGGTCCTAGTTCAGGTTGCGGATGAAGGACGCCGTCAGCTCAGCTACCCGCTCCGGCTGGTCATCCAGCGCGCGCCCTTCAAGGGCGCGCAGGCGCGCTTCCGGCAACGCGGCGCGCACCCAATGGGATTGGCTGGTGAGCCGGGTGCTGCGGATAATCTGGGCCGGGGTCGCCCAGAAAGCCGAAAGCTCCTCCGCCCGTTCCGCCGCTTCGGTGCGGCGTTCGCCGCGGAGCGTCTCTGGCGGCGGCGCCGGTTCAAAAATATCCCCCGCAATCGCGCCGACAGCCGCTGGCGCCAGCGCCCAGTTCCGCAGTTCCGGCGCCGGCGCGCCGGTCTCGATGAGGGTCAGTGATTTGATCCGCTCGCCGGCCAGTGGGCCAAGTTGAGCGGCGACGCGCCCGCTGCGCACGACCAGGTGCGCGCTTTCAAGCCCGAGCGCAGTCATCAATCGCTCGGTGAGCCGGGCGAAGTCGCGCGGCGTGGTCTCACCGAAAAGCGGCGTCTCAAAGCAGTGAACGCGGCATTGATCCGCCGTCAGTGTTGGCGCCACCCAGCGCCAGATCCGCGCCCGTTCGATCGCCGCCTGAACCAGCAGCACCGGAGCGCCGTCTGTTGGTCCATGTACGCCGCACCCGATCTCGACTCCGTCAATGGGCGTGTAGGCGTTAATCAGCCCTCTTTCCATGCGCATCGCCTCCATATTGTTTGTTCGGGCTTCCGCAAAACTGACGCCAGTTCACAGTTAAGCCGGTTCGAGACGGCAAGTCTCTCGAAAACGGGGAATAGCGCGGACGCAGCTCGCCCAAAGCGGCGTTGGGCCGAACGTGCGGCCGCTATGCGCATCTCTGAACGTATCCCGTGATGGCGCCGGCTTTCCGAAATACTCAATTTGTGAATGGACCTAATTCGGCGGCTGCACGCATTGAGCGTTGCTGGAAAGTAGAGTATTCATCGCTTCGGAGGCTCAGCGCGGTGACGTCATCACTCAATAAAACGGTTTGTGAATTTATTCAAGGCCGGGCTGGTTGGTGTTTCGGTGGGTTGACGCATAGTATCTCACTTGCCTGTAGGCGTCTCGGAGCTGTGTGATCAGAAAAGATTCCCGTTTGGGGGCAGAGTTTTCTGATCGCTTCCTAATAGGCTTCTGGTAAAATCTTGATGAGACAACAAGGTGCGGTGACGATGTTTAATAGATCAGAAGCATTGCGTGAGATGTTGCGAGAGTACATTTGCGATACGCTCAATAGAAGCGTGGGCGAAGAAATCCAACATGCATCAGACGGCTTAGATTTGCGTCGGTTCGATCTGTCGCGGCCGGGCGATTATGATCTCAGCTTCCATTGGGTCTTCCCCTCAACCGTCACGTCTGAGCTGGGCGTAAAGCTGCCAGATCTGCCGGACGGCGCTTGGTACTGCCGCACTGTCGGCCGTGCGCTTGATTTGATCGTGGCGCAGATTGGGCGCGATCGGACTGCGGCGATTACGCGTCTGAAGGCGATTATGGCGGCGCGCGCAGCGGAAGCGGACGGAGGCGTCAAACGCATTCGCGAGGATGCTAAACTTAACGCTGCGCCGAGCCTCGCTTAATAGAATCGCCTTGTCTCGGCGACTCATTCAGGCGCAGTTGGGCGCGCCTGAACTAAATTTTGAATAGTAATGGAAGCACGCTGCGCAGCTCGCGCCGTATCTATCCGGATTTTGCGATCATGTTGCGCACATGTTCAATGGATGCCGGAACTTGATCTTCAAACCTCTTCCCGAGTTCCAGATTGGCGACAATGTTTACATCGCTGTACGGCAAGGCCGCAATTGCGCTCCAATCAAGAGCGCCCCAGCCTGGCGGAAGATGCAGATCGCCCATGCCGTAATTCACCATCTCCCCATAGGTGAAGGTTTCGATCGTCTTCGGCTTGCCGAAGCTGTCATGGATGTGGAGATGCCCAGCAACCGGCGCGAGCGCCGCGAGCGAGGTCATGAGGTCAAAACCGCGATTGCCGGCGTTGATCGCGGCGTGGCTGAAATCAATCGTCGCGCGCAGGAATGGGCTGTTCACCGCCTTCACCTGCTCCGCCAGCTCATGCGGGGCGGCCATCTCAATTTTGGGATCAAACGCGAAAATATTCTCCACGCATAGGACCACGCCCCGTTCCGAGGCGTGGTGCGCCATTTCGGCGAAGGCTTCAGTCTCATAAGCGCGCAGACGGGCGGCTTCGAGTTTGTCATCCACCGGAACCGCGCCGCCATGATGAACCTGCGCCGTTGCGCCAATTTCGGCCGCGACGTCCAAAGTGGCGCGACACACGTCCTTCTGAATGTCGATATGGCGCCGATCGGTGAAGCTCGAGGTCACGGGGCCATGCACCGTGAAGCCAAAGGGGCGGTCCGCGCAGATCCGCTTGAGTTCGGCGGCCCGGTTCGGGGCGGCGCGACCGTTCCAAATCGTATCGAACGCCGCCATCGATAGCTCGACGCTGTCGACGCCGAACTTTTCGAACATATCAAGACAAGCGGGAAGGTCCTGCAAACGCGGCGCGAAGTCGCCCGTCGTCAGGCCGGTTTTGGCGATTGGCATCTGGAACCCCTCGAGAAATTCAACATGCCTGCCCTACGCGCTTGGCGCGGCGGCGCCAAGCCTGTCGGCGTCGTGGCTGACGCGATCTGAAGGCGCGAGCAGCTGCCCCCGGCCGAGCGCGCGCGGGCGCTGCGCCGTTGCCTGTGCGTGGGCGGAGCCATATCTTGCAGCGGGCGAAGCGCGGAGGCGGCGATGGTGGACGTGTTCATTTCATATCGAACGACGGAGCGCAGCCGCGTTGAGCCGATCCTTGCACGGCTTGCGGAGTTCGATCTCGATATTTTTTTCGACATCGAGAAGATCGATAGTCGGGAGCCGTTTCCGGATATTTTGGACCGCGCTCTGAAAGCGTCGACGGCGGTGCTGTGTTGCTGGTCGCCAGCGTATTTTCAAAGCGATTGGTGCAAGAAGGAATGCCGCTTTGCAGTTGATCGCGGTCGTTTGATCGCGGTGCGGTTGGAGGCGTTCGTCCCGGACGCGCAGCCCTTTTATCTGAACGATATCAACTACTATGATCTGACTGATTGGTCGGGCGACGCCGCACACGCCAATTGGCGGCGCGTGCTGCGTGATCTCGGCGGCCGCCTGGGTCGCGAACTGTCGCCCGCTCAGCCGGCGCTGCATGCTCACGAAGATCTCCGCGCCACCTGGCGCAGCTTGGCCGTCGGTTCCGACATCTCGACGATCGAGCGCTTCCTAGAGGTCGTGCAGCGGGGGGCGGCCCATTCGGGGTTGGAATTTGAGATCGAGAGTCGCTTAGCGACGCTGAGGCGCCAAGAGGCGCCGCCCCCGCCTCCGCCGCCAGAGGCGCCGCCGGTGATCAATTGGGATGCTGTACGTAGGTCGGAGCCTGAACCTGCGCGCTGGGTTGAAACAGCGGAGGGCCGGCGCCAGCGCCTGCGGCGCTCCCTGCACGCCTATTCTCGGGCGATTGAAACGGGGGAGGAGGATGAACCGTCGGACAAGGCGCCAGAAGCGGCGCCGCAGCCGGAAACCGTGGCGGAGGGCGCGCAAGATCATGCTGACATCGACATTGAGCGCTTGGCTGAAGTGCTGGTTCGCGCAGCAAGCCGCCTTGAGTCGGATCGCGACGACCCTTTGCCGGACGCCGACGATGGATGGCTCGAGTTGAGCGACCTTATGAAGCAGGCCGAGGAGGTTTTAGCGGACGACGCGGACCCGGCCGCGGACGGATCGAACGCTGGGGGTGATGGCGCTGAGCGTGACGTCGGCACCCTGTTGCGGGAAACAAGAGGCTTGTTCGCACAGGGCAGAGAAGGCCGCGGTGCGCAAATGCTTGATCGAACGTTCGATGCGGCCTGGCGCATGGACCCGTCAGAGCGATCGAGCTCTGTGATGCTGGAGCTTTGGATCCTGCGCTACGCCTATTCCTATCCCGGGCGCCGTGATGAGACCTGGCGCGCGGCGCGTGGTTTGCTCGCTTCAGGTGCGCGGGCCATCGGCTCGGATCTGCGAAAGTCAACCGAAGCCGCGTTTGCGGGCGGGCATTCCGAACAGGACAAATTGCGCAAGCTGATCGCCGTCGCCTTAGGCGAAGCGGCGATTGACGCGCTGGAGTAGGGCGGCGCCGCCTGGCGCCGCCGCCGAAGGGGAGTCCGCTAGCCCTCCATCGCCTCCAACTCGTCGATCATCTGGGCAATGAGGTTGAGGCCCTTGCTCCAGAAGGTCGGGTCGGTCGCATCCAAGCCGAACGGCGCAAGCAGTTCCTTATGGCCCTTAGTGCCGCCGGCGCGGAGCAGGTCGAAATATTTCTGCTGGAAGCCTGCTTCCCCCTTCGCGACGCTTTCTTCGTAAACGCCGTACAGAGCGTTCACCAGCCCGTCGCCAAAGGCGTAGGCGTACACGTAGAAGGGCGTATGGATGAAGTGCGGGATGTAGGTCCAGAAGCTGGCGTAGCTGTCGGGATAGTTGAAGGCGTCGCCCAGGCTGTCCTTCTGCGCCTGCATCCAGATCTCGCCGATCTTCTCCGCGGTCAGTTCGCCTTCGCGCCGCTCCCGATGCACCCGGCTTTCAAAGCTATAGAAGGCGATCTGGCGCACGACCGTGTTGATCATGTCCTCGACCTTGCCGGCCAACATCGCCTTGCGCTTCTTCGCGTCGGTCTCGGCGGCGAGGTAGCGTTTGAAGGTCAGCATCTCGCCGAATACCGACGCCGTCTCCGCCAGGGTGAGCGGCGTGTGGGAGAGCAGTTCGCCCTGACCCGCCGCCAGAACCTGGTGGACGCCATGGCCCAGCTCATGCGCCAGGGTGAAAACATCGCGCGTTTTGCCCAGGTAGTTCAGCAGCACAAACGGGTGCGCCGCAGCGACCGTCGGGTGCGCGAAAGCGCCGGGCGCCTTGCCGTTGCCGGCCGGGGCGTCGATCCAGTTTTTGTCAAAGAACTGCTGCGCGATGTCGGCCATCTCGGGCGCGAAATCACCATAGGCGCCGAGCACCACGTCGCGGGCTTCGTCCCAGGGGATCTGGCGGTCGTCTTCGTCCGGCAGCGGCGCGTTCCGATCCCAAATCTCGAGCTTTTCGACGCCGAGCCATTTCGCTTTCAGCCGGTAATAGCGATGCGAGAGCTGCGGATAGGCCGCGACGACTGAATCGCGCAGCGCGTCAACGACCTCCGCCTCGACATGATTGGCCAGGTGGCGGAAGGATTCAGGCTGCGGATATTTGCGCCATTGATCGTCAATTTCCTTCTCTTTCGCCAATGTATTGGTGATCAGCGTAAAGAGTTGGATGTTGTCCTGGAACACCTTGGTCAGCGCCGCATATCCGGCCGCCCGTTTCTCCGGCTTGGCGTCGGACATCAGCGTCAGCGTTTCTTCGAGGCTCTGGGTCTTGGTCTCGCCATCCAGCACAACGTCGAACTTCAGCGCTGCAGTCGTGTCGTCATACAGGCGCACCCAGGAGGAAGAGCCGACAACCGATTTATCGTGCAGATACCGCTCCAACTCATCAGACAGCTGATGGGGGCGGAAAGCGCGCGAGCGCTCGAGCCAGGGCCGATAGCGCGCCGCCTCGGCGCTTTCCGCCAGCATCTCCTCCAGGCGGGCGTCGTCAATTCGGTTCAGCTCCAGCAAGAAGAAAACCATTGGCGCGGTGCCGCGCGTGATCGCCGCGTCCGCGTCGCCATAGGCTTTCGCGCGCGCCGGCTCGTCCGCCTTTTGCCGGTAGCGCAGCCCGAGATAGGACAGCACGCGGCCGACACGCTCATTCACGCTTTCATATTTCGCGATCGCCTCAGCAAAGGCGGCGCCGGAAAGGCTGGCCAGTTTGCCTTGATAGGCGTCGGCGAAGGCGCTGGCGTCCGCTTCAATCTGTTTGATGTCAGCGGCGATCGCGTCGTCGGCTGGCTCCGCGTACAGGCCCGAATAATCCCATACAGGCAGCGCGCCCAGCGGCTCGCCATCAGCGCCTGCGGCGTCGCGCGGATCACGAGGGGCGCGTGGGGAAGGGGTGGACGTAAAGGGGCGCGGATCGATTGGCAACGTGCATCTCCTCGGCAAGTTAGCGCAGCGCGCGAAGGGGGTTCGCATAGCTATCTCAGACTGTGACGCGCCGCGAAAGTGTTTGACGTCAATTGGTCTCAATAACGCTTTTTGCCAAGTTTTCGCCGCAAGCCACCCGCGCGTTAACCCGTTCTTTAGGGGTCGGAGGCTGTATCAAATCGAGATGCTGGAGGTGCGCGAATGATGCGCACGACGTATTGAGAGAAGGGCGATAGGGCAAATGCCGCATCATGTATTGATTGTAGACGATGATCCTGCGCAGCGGCGTTTGCTTCAGTCGGTTATTACGGCGCAAGGCTACAGCGCGACGTTGGCCCAGGATGGCAAAGCTGCGATTGAATTGTTAACGAGCAGCAAGGGCCGATCGATTGACGCGGTGCTTCTCGATCTGGTCATGCCGGGCAAATCGGGGATGGACGTGATCGCCGAGCTAAAGCCGGAGCGGCCAGATCTGCCGGTGATTGTGCTGACGGCGAACGGATCGGTCACGGCCGTGGTGCAAGCGATGCAGGCGGGCGCGGTTGACTTTATCGTCAAACCCGCAAGCCGGGAGCGCTTGCAGGTCTCGCTGAAAAATGCGCTGAAGCTCAATCAGCTGGTGGTGGAAAACTCCCGGCTGAAGCGGAAGGCGACCGGGGCGCTGCAGTTCGATGATCTGATCGCCGAAAGCTTGCCGATGCGTCAGTCCATTCATCAGGCGAAGAAGGCGGCGCAGTCGAATATCCCAATCTTGATCGATGGCGAGAGCGGGGTCGGTAAAGAAGTGATGGCGCGGGCGATTCAGGGCGGTTCGGATCGGTCCGGCAAGCCGTTCGTCGCTGTAAACTGCGGCGCGATCCCCGAAAACCTGGTCGAGTCGATCCTCTTCGGTCACGAAAAGGGCGCGTTCACCGGCGCAACGGACAAACGGCTGGGCAAGTTTCAGGAGGCTGACGGCGGCACGCTGTTTCTCGATGAGGTCGGGGAACTTCCGCTCGACATGCAGGTAAAGTTGCTGCGCGCGATTCAGGAAGGCGAGGTCGATCCAGTCGGCGGCAAGCGCCCGGTCAAGGTCGATATTCGTCTGATTTCCGCCACGAACCGCGATCTTGAGGACTTGGTCGCCGCGGGCAAGTTCCGCGAGGATTTGTTCTATCGGCTCAACGTCTTCCAGCTCAGCGTGCCCTCCCTGCGCGAGCGGCCGGAGGACATTCCGGCGCTGGTCGATTACTTCATCCGCAAAGTCGCTGCGGAAGAAGGACGCGATGTGCGCGCCATTGAGCCGTCGGCTCAGGATGTGCTGGTCGAATATGAGTGGCCGGGCAATGTCCGCCAGTTGGAGAATGTCATCTACCGGGCCGTCGTGCTCTCGGATGGGCCGATCCTGACATTGCAGGACTTCCCTCAAGTTGAGCGGCTCATGGGCCAAATGGTGAAAGAGGAAGCGTTTGAGACGCCTGCGAGCACCTCGCTGGACGGCGAGGGCCTGCATCCGCGCCCGACCCATGCGGTGGGCTTCTCGCCCTTTAACTCCGAAGGGCAGATGCGGACCCTTTCGGACATGGAGGGGGAGATGATTGAGATGGCGATCCGGAAATATAACGGCCGCATGTCTGAAGTCGCGCGCCGTCTCGGCATTGGTCGTTCAACCCTCTATCGAAAGGTGCGCGAGTTCGGCCTTGAGGTGCGCGACATCGCCTGAGTCGAGGCGCGCGCGCAATATGGCTGGGGGCGGGACCGCCCGTGCAGCTGCATGTGGCGGCGTCGTCCGCCGCATCAGCCTCCGCCTCCGCCTCTCAACGAGCCCTAAGCCAGCATCCCCGGTTCCGCCCCGAGCGTGACGCCTGGAAAAATATCGCGCTCAATCTCCGCCGTTGAGAGGCCGAACAGCGCGCGCAGCGCATGGCCGGTATAGCGGCGAACATCCTCGGTCGGCGCCAAATCGCGGTTCTGATAGAGATCGCCGTCTTTCAGTCCTGGCCAACGCCCCAGAACCCGCTTGCCGGAAAGCATCCCCCCCGCCAGGAACGCGGCGCCGGCTGTGCCATGATCGGTGCCGCCGACGCCGTTTTCGCGCGCTGTGCGGCCA
Source organism: Neomegalonema sp. (assembly GCA_022760355.1). GTDB lineage: Bacteria > Pseudomonadota > Alphaproteobacteria > Rhodobacterales > Rhodobacteraceae > JALEGB01. The sequence continues at coordinate 21,647 of JALEGB010000028.1, read as the reverse complement.
AACTCCGTCACCGCGATCACCAGTGTTTTGCGCCAGACCGCGCCCAGAGTTTCGCGCAGCACGGTCATCGCTTCGGCCAGCTGGCCCAGCGGGCGTTTGATCGTGGCGGCTTGCGCGCGATGCGTATCCCAGCCGCCGATGGAGAACGCCGCGATGCGCGCCTCGGCTGACAGCATTTTGCCCGCGAACCCGGCCAGCCCGCGAACGCCGGCGGCGTCCTTGCCGCGCATCGGTTCGATCTTGCCGAGGGCGACGGCTTCCTTATACGCCGCGTCAAACAACGGATCTTCGGCATAGAGCTGATCAAGCATGGCCCGCGCGTCCGGCCGCAACTTCAGGCGCGCGCGCGGCGACCATTCGGTGACGTCGGCGGCGCCGTCCAAAATCAGCAGCGGCGCTCCGCCAACCGCAACCGCGGTTTGCAGCGATGCGCCGGGGATCCGCGCCACCGCCCGGTTCAACCAGCCATCGCGAAGGCTTGCGCCCTTGCCGCCGCCCGTCTCCAGCACATCCTGCCCGTCGAAGTGGCTGCGTTCGTCCCGGTATGGCGTTGAGACAGCATGAGCGATGGACAGAGCGCCTTCGCCAACCCACGAGGAGACAGGCGAGAGCGCGGGATGCAAGCCAAAGCGCCCATCCAGATCCATCAGCGCGTCGCCGCCCAAGGCGAGCCCAGGACGGAGCCGCGCCAGCTCAGCGTCGCCATAGGGCTCGGCGGCGGACAGCCCGTCCATGGCGCCGCGCAGGAGGATAACAACCAGCCGGTGTTCCGAGGGCGTACGCGCAAAGGACGCCGGCGTGAGCAGCGGCGACGCGGCGGCGGAGCAACCGGCAAGGCCCGCCAGCATCTGACGGCGGCTTATTGCGAACGGGGAAACCTGCTCTGACGACATCTCCGGCGCCTCCTTAGCGGCGATTAAACTCGGGCGAAGCGAGGGTTAGCGCAACGCCTTCCCAGCGCTCGGCGGCGCCGGTCACGAGGAATTTTGTCTTTGGTCGGGCGGCGTCGGCCAGCGCGCCCTGCAGAAAGCGGCGAGGATCGACGTTCTTTGTCAGTTTGCGCGCGACGAGAGAGGCGTAGCGCAACCGCCCCGCCAGCCCCGGCGGCGTGATCCAATCGCCTGCTTTTTCGGACCAGCCGGCCGGGCTCGGGGCGCGGTAGGGCGACTGTCCAAGGGCTCGCAACGGACGGGCGGAGAAACGGTTCATCCCTTTGGCGGGCGTTTCCGTCGCAGCGGGCGGCGCGTCCGCCGCGCGCAATGTCGATACGATAAAATCAAACGGCGTTTTCGCCTTGGCGCCGAAGCTGGCGTGAGCCGCCGGGTGCTCGATCAGCGCAGCGGCGACCGCGCGCAAATCGCCGCGTGTTGCGCGCCATCGGCTGGCCAGATGCTCAACCAGCTTCGCGTCCGGCTGATCGGATGTGAAATGGGCGGTGATTTTGCCCGCCAGATGAGACGCCGTTTCGGGCCGGACGGCGACATCCTCAAAGAACGCGGCGATATCGGCGAAAGACGCGCGCCACTCGCCGCCATACTCGGCGCCCAGCACCCTTTCCGCGCCTGGCTCCGCGCGATTCGGAAAGAAGCGAAACGTCCCGCGCCGCCGATCAATCCCCAACCCGGTAAGAAGCTCCGCCAGCTGCCGCACGTCTTTTTGCGTGTAGCCGCCTTTGGCCCCGACCGTGTGGAGCTCCAACAATTCGCGGGCGAAATTCTCATTCAGGCCCCGACCGCGGCGAACGCCGGCGCGGCTGTTCGGGCCCATCGATTGCGCTTGATCGAGATAGAGCAACATCGCCGGGTGAGTTGCGGCCGCGGTGAGCAGCAGCCCGAAGCGATACGCCATATAGGGGCGGATGGCGTCGGGCGCATAACGGCCGACAACGGCGCGGAGGGCGAGGTTGCGGGCGGAGACCGAGAAGTGATTGGCCCAGAACATCATCCAACGTTCGCCAAAGCCGTTCGGACTCTCGACGGTATGTTTGATCAGCCGATGGATATCGTCGCGCAACAGATCGCGGATCTTATAGCGCGCGGCGCGCAGCTTATCCGGTGACGCGCCGCTTTTCCTGAGGTCGCGAAGGTCGGAGATCAGGCGCGCCCGTTCGCCCATATCCGGGCCGCCAACGGATGAAGGCGGCGTTTCGCCGGCGCGGCCAAGTTGGGCGAGCACCGCATCGCCATCCGACGCGGCGGCCTCGCCAGGGCGCAACCCAAAGCCGAAGCGAATGGCGGCGCGTGTTTTGAAGGCGACATCCATTGCGGCTCGCAATCACATCCCAGAATGCGCAGATGGAGCATTCATACAGCGCCCGGAGCGACAACGCAGTTGCAATTTTCTGTGGCGGGCGCCCGCTTAAGCCATATCCAGCGCCATAAGGTATGTCTCAAGCACCGCTTCTTCTTCTGAGCGTTCGCCCGGGCTTTTCTTCCGGAGGGCGACGATCTTGCGTAGGATTTTCACGTCAAAGCCGTTCGATTTGGCTTCGGCGTAAACTTCCTTGATCTGCTCCATGACTTCTTTCTTCTCCTCCTCAAGCCGCTCAACCCGCTCGATAACGGATTTCAGCTGCCCTTTGGAGAAGGCGTGGCTCGAATCAGAGCCCATGGCTTCCGCGGTATCGGTCGTCGCGTCAAAGCCGGCGGGATTTGCGAATGCCGCGTCATCCATGACGTTTTCCTGCGCCCTTCTCTCTCTCCATCAGAAGTTAACACAATATTCTGTGGGGGGCGGCTCTGACAATCAAATATTTTGTGGAAAACTTCGCGGATTCTGTGGGGCGTTTCCTGAAGAGATTTCGGATCAATCGGCTGGCGGCGCGCGCAAAGCCATCCCGCGATGCGCGCGCTCTCGCAGTTCCAACGCTCAGTGATCCTTGTGGGTCGCCGCAAAGGCGGCCTGTTGCTCCGCCGTGGCTTCGGTCTGATACCGATCTTTCCACTCGGCGTACGGCATGCCGTAGACCAGCTCGCGGGCGCCTTCTTTGTCGAGCGCGACGCCTTGCTCTGCAGCCGCCTCGGCCATCCACCGGCTCAGGCAGTTCCGGCAAAAGCCGCTCAGATTCATCATGTCGATATTCTGGACGTCAGTGCGCTCCTGCAAATGCGCCACCAGCCGCCGAAATGCAGCGGCCTCCAGCGCTTCGCGCGTCGTTGGATCGATCTTTTCGTCAGTCATCCCAGCCTCTTTTGTTTCTAGCTGCCCGGCGCGATCTTATCCGTCAGATCCTGGAACTCGCGGCGCAGCTCTTCATTTTTAAACAAGCGCTCAAAGCCCGGACTTTCAAGCTTCATCAAGGCGTCAAAGCTGGCGGCGGCGCTGTCCATCACTTCTTTCAGCTGGAAGGAGGCGTCTACGGTTTTCAAGGTGTTGTCTGCGACCTCCAGCTCTTTGACCGTGCGCGCCCGCGCCAAGCCAATTTGCTCCCGTTGGCGCAGCAGATATTTGCGATACAGCCGAAGCGCATCCAGCGCGATGCGCTGACTCTTCTTGTTCGACAGCAACACGCGGCGTTGCTCCGGGGTCGGTTTATTCTTCAGCAGCCGATCCGTTTCCGCCGCAGCCGCCTTAAGATCGTTCTCGATCGCTTTCAGCTTCGGCAGGTAGGAACGGTCGATCCGGTGCAGAACCCGCGTTTGCGATTCGACCAGCAGCGCGATCAGCACGGTATGCATGCCGTAATAGCGGCGCGCATAGGTGAGGTCTTCACCGCTCTTGTCCATCAGCTGGCGCAGCTGACGACTGACGCCGCGCACGGCTTCGTACGCCGCCGCGAGTTCGACGATGTCAGATCCCGTAACGCTGTCCAGCAGCAGGTCAATCTGAGCTGGCGGCAGCGGCGCGCCGGCGGCCGCCATCGCCTTTGCGAATCTTTTCTTGATCGCGGCGATCTTGTCTTCCTGCGCCTTGATCCGGCGCTTCAGCTCATCGATGGCGCGGCTCAGCGTCCGCTGATCCTCATCGAGCCCAAGCCAGGCGGACATGCCGCCATCTTTCGGCGCTGCGATTCGCCGCTCCGACAGCTCCGCGATTTGACCGCGCATGACATCGATTTGCTCGCGCGCCTTTTCAATCTCGCGCTGCATTTGAACCACGGGCGCGTCGATCGCCATCTCAAACGCGGCGCCTAAAAGGTCCTTCACTCGGCGCGCGTCATCCACGCCGAATTGGCGCCAGAAGAAATTTTCCACCGCCCCGTCCGGCTTGGTCGCCTGTTTCAGGCGCACCTTTGCGGCTTCATCGAGAATCTTGCGAATCTGTCCGAACAGTTTGCGGCTGCGCTCAAACGCCGGATCGCCGGCGCGCGGATCTTTTGTTTGGGCGGCCGCGGTAGGCGTCCCGACGCCAAAGCTCGTTTCCGTCAAATCGCCGGACGCGCTGATCGGGGCGATGGCGAACATCAACGCCGTGCTAAGCGCACAAGCGGCGGGGCGAAACTGAGTCATGGCTCGGGTTCCTCTGGCGCGAATACTAACATCGCCGCGCCTCAGCGTGCTGGGCGCAACGTTTTTGCGGGCGCTCTCACCCTCCGGCGGCGGCGCAACAGCGCCTGTGGCCTATTTGGCGGAGAATCATGCGCGGCGCGTTGTCGCTTTCTACACCAAAGAAATAAGACGAGATGCGGGCAATGCAAAGCCGGCTTGCCCCGTCGCGACCGGGCGTGCCAAGGGATCGGGCGGGCGAAATATCGGTAATCCATTGAGATGGGAGAAGATGATGACGGTCGCCAATCGCGCCGCCTTATTCGACATGGCGATCGCGCTGCTCCAAGGGGCGGACGCGGCGGCGCGCGATGCGGCGGTTGAGCCGCGTCGGAAGGGGCTGCAGTTGATCGCGCCATCGGGCGTGGCGACGGCGCGGGGCGAGCCGGTGCGGCGGGACCGGCGCGCGCCGGGTCAAGGCAGCTTTCATTTGGTCGCCGAAAGCGCGGAGCGGGCGCGGTTGATGCGAGCCGAGAGCGCGGCGGCGGGCTGCGCGCATCGGCTCGGATGGCGGGCCGTAGCGGTGGGCGCGCCGTCGGTTGGGCCGGAGGCGGCTGCGCGCCTCGATCTCGAGGTTGCTTTGGAGGAACGGCCCGCGGCGCTGATCGCGCTCGGATGGTTTCCTGAAGGCGATGGCGGCGCAGCTGCGGCGGAGCGCGACGCGGCGTATATCGAGATGTTGCGCGCGGCGGCGGCGGGACGGCCGGTATGGGCGATGGCGGCGAACCGCCAGGCGGGCGGTGGTTTCCGGGCGACGCTGACGGCGCCGCGCGGCCTGCGCCCTTCCGCGCTGGTTGACGCGGAGCAATCGGCCGGCGCGCCGATCGCCTTTCGGATCGTGCTCGCGCCATAGCGTTTCGGGGCGCCCATTCGCTGTGGGCGCGCGTGAGCTGAAATCGCCAAGGCGGCCCTGGCGGCTTCGGCCCTACGACTTTTCGATCCTACGACTTTTCGGTCGTCGTCGGGAACTTCTGAACGCCCAACGGCCGCACCTTCTGCTCAAAGTCATTGAGAATTACGCAGTTCATGCTGTCGAGGTCATGCACATGGCAGTAGACGGGCAGCTTGGCGCGCCGCAGTTCGAGATAGCTCGGCCGATCCCATGTCTTGTCCGCGGTGAAGGGGTATTTGCCGCGAACGGTTGGCGTTCTGGCGCCGCGCGGCCAGTAAGGCAGGCGGTCGGATCTCTTGTTGAGCGATCCATAGTTGGTCGCCCAATCAATCAGTGCGCCGCGAATGTCTGTTGGGCGCTTGATCTTGGTGAAGCCGTAAACTTCCGCCGCCTTGTAGTTTGAGCGATAGATGACGCGCTGGTTCGGCGCTCGGATCGCGATGCTGAGCTCGATATCGACGCAGCTCTCGGTTTTGGACTGAGCTTCGATGATGTAGCGGCCGCGCCGGGTTTCGGCCCACACGGTGCGGATCAACAGCTCACATCCTTTGCGGAAGCGCGGATCCCATCCTTTGCGCTCCGACAGGCTTTTGCGCACATAGGTCGGGTCGCCACGACGCAGGCCGCCGCCTTCGGCGCGGTCTGGCGTTTTGGCCGCCTCGTCCTTTTTCGCAGATGCTTTCCGCACCGGTGCGCTTGGTTCGGCGCCGTCTTTAGGCGCGCCTTCTTTTTTCGCGCTGTCGGTCGGCGCGCCAAGCGCTGGGGTGTCCGTCGTCCACGGTTCGCCCGGGCCATCCGACTTGGTCTCTAAACAACCGCCGACGAGCGTCGTAATCGCCAGCGTGATGAGGAGCTTCTTCATCGCGCGCCCACCTTCCCGTGTTTGTCCTTGCCCGGCGTCACAAACCGCCAACCACCGATCGTCCTAACTGCGCTGAGCGGCTCGTTAACCGTGCGCTCCAGCAGCCTGAAGCAAAGGGCGGGCCAAGCGCTCGCCATTGCTGCCCAAAACGATCCGCGCCGCGACGCCGCCCGTCGGCGTCGCGCTCTGACGGTCTCCCCCCAGCTAAGGGTTAGGCGACGCGCCGTCCTTCACGCCAAGCGGCCCGTGTTACGCAGAGCCGCTCCGCTCGATAAACCTGCGCCATGTCTGCGCGCAAACCTGGCGAAATTGCGCCGCGATCGCTCAATCCAACGCTCAGGGCCGGGGTGCGGGTCACACAAGACACAGCGCGCGGCAGACCATAGTCGGTTTCCTCGGCGAGCTTAAACGTCGCCAGCATTAACGACGCAGGCGCATAGTCTGAAGAGAGGATGTCCACAAGCCCTTCCGACGCTAATTCTAACGCGGACACGTTGCCAGAGTGCGAAAAGCCGCGCAGCAGGTTCGGCGCCCCCATCATAACGGCCATTCCCCGCTCTCGGCTGGCGCGCGCCGCTTCCTGGGTGGTGGGAAACTCGGCGATTGTCGCGCCGGCCTCTATGCTTTCATCCACATGTGCAATATCGGCGTCATCATGGCTGGCGACGGCGAAGGCCCCCCGCTCAGCGCGCAGTTGGGTTGATCGATCGATCAGCCCGGCGCGATGCGGCTCCGCATAAAGCGCCTGCATCTCGCGCGAGCGGACAATGAAGGCGTCCAACGCATCGTCGGACATGCCTTTTTTGCCTTGGTAATATTCGCGATATTTGTCTTCGCGGCGGAATTGCCGTTGGCCGATCGTGTGATCCATCAGCGAGATCAGTCGAATGCGCTGTTCCGCAGCGATCTGATCGAACTCTTTGAGCAGTTCCGGGGCGCAGATTTCACAGCGCAAGTGCAGGAAATGGTCCGCCTTCAACAGATCAGTGTCGCGAAGCCGATTAAGGGCGTCGATAACGCCGGCCGCATAATCGCCGATGCCGTCGGCGTCCATCACGCCGATCCGAAGCGCGTCAAACAAGGTGGTCACGCCAACCGAAACAAACTCGCCATCATGGGCGGCGACGGCGGCGCGGCGGGGCCATTCGACGCCGGGGCGCGGCTGTAGATGTCGCTCGAGATTGTCGGTGTGCAGCTCCACCAGGCCCGGCAACAAATAGTCGCCCTGGCAGTCATGTGCGCCGGATGCGTTCGTCGGCCCCCGCGAGACATCCTCGATAACGCCGTCTCGGATCAAAACGGCGCCGTCAAACACCTCATCCGGCGCAACGATTCGCGCATTGGCCAGCACGGTTTCGGAGCCACTTGCCATCATGTCTGGTCCTTCGTTCTTTCGCCGGAAGCGCGGCTTTGTTAGCTGCTGTTCGTTCGCGAGGCGAGCGCACTGGTAACCTGCAAGACGCGGCGCGTGAAGAGGCGGGCGTCGTTTGCACTAAGGGGGCTGCGAAGATGATCGGGCGGCAGACAGACGCAACGTTTGAGGGATGGGCGCGCTACGCCATTTACGCCGTGCCGCCTGCCGAAAGCGCGCTTTTTGCGCTGGGCTCCGAATGGCTGCTGGGGCCCGACCGCCCCGCCTTCGCCGCGCTGGGGCTGTCGGACGCTCAGATCCAGCCGCTGGTCAGGACGCCGGCGCGCTATGGTTTCCATGGGACGCTCAAATCGCCCTTCCGCTTGGCGGAGGGGGCGACCGTTGAGGCGCTGGATATGGCGATCGCCGCCTTCGCCGCAGCGCGCAGCCCGGTCGCCGCGCCACAACTGCGGATCACGACGGACAATGGCTTCGTCGCGCTGCGATGCGGCGGGCCGTCGCCGGAGCTGAACGCGCGCGCATTCGAAATTGTGCAGGCGTTTGACGGATTTCGCGCCCCGCTGAGCGACGAGGATCGCGCGCGACGCAAGCCGGAGACGCTCGATGAGCGGGGCCGGGAGCTGCTGGAGCTCTGGGGCTATCCGTGGGTGCAGGAGCGGTTTCATTTCCATTTCACCCTCAGCAGTTGGACGCCGCAGCAAGAGGCCGAGCGCCTGGCGGCGCAGCTTGCGCCGATCTTTGCGCCGACACTGACCGATCCATTTCTGTTGGAGGAAATCGCGCTGTTCGGCATTCGCAAAGAAGGGGCGGCGTTCAAAATCCTCAGCCGACATCGCTTTTCCGGCGCTTGAAATCGAGGGGCGGCGGTATTCGCGGCGCCAGCGCGCTGAGCATCGAGGCGACTCCGTCTTCCCGCGCGCCGCTATTGTCGATTCGGAACAAATTCGGGCCGTCCTCCAGCGTTGCGCCGGCCTTTCGGCGCAGCCGCTCAAGAATGTCGGCTTCGCTTTCGCGGCCGCGAGCGGCGAGCCGAGCGGCCAGCACTTCTTGCGGGGCCCAAATCTGCAGCACGCGCACGGGCGCGAAACGCGCCTGCGCCTCCGCCACGATCCGGCGCGAGACATTGAGCAGCACATGCTGCGGCCGGTCGAGCGCGTCGATCAGCGCCGCCGGCGCGCCGTAGCTTAAGCCGTGGGCGCGCCACCAGAGGGCGAAGCCGCCCGCCGCCCGGCGCGCCTCAAACTCCTCCTCCGAGATCGCCTCATGCTCTTCGCCGCCCGCATCCTCCGCCCGCGTGATCACCCGCCGGCCGATCAGGATATCGGGCCGTATGGCGCGCACGGCGTCGATCAGCGTGTCTTTGCCCGCGCCTGAGGGGCCGACGACGAGATGCAGAACGCTGCGGCGCGGCGCGGGTGGTATTGGGGCGGGCGCGGACATCGCTCAGGCCGCCTGCGCGGTAAAGGCCGACACGTCAATCTCTCGGCTGCAAATGCGCGCGCGCGCGGCGGAGTCGTGGAAGATGCCGATAATCGCCGCGCCGTCGTCCCGCGCCTCTTCAATCAATTGCAGGACGGTTTCGCGATTGACCGCATCGAGGGAGGCGGTCGGTTCGTCCAGCAGCATGATCGGAAAGCGATGCGCGAAGCCGCGGGCGATATTTACGCGCTGCTGTTCGCCGCCCGAGAAGGTCAGCGGCGAAAGCCCCCACAATGTTTCGCGGACCCGTAGGCGCGACAGCAGCTGCTTGGCCCGCGCCACCGCCTCCTCCGGCGCGGCGCCGGCCGCGATGGCGGGTTCCGCGACGATGTCGAGCGTTGAGACGCGCGGAATGACGCGGAGGAACTGCGAGACATAGCCAAGGGTGGCGCGCCGCATCTCAATAATTTCGTGGGGATGCGGCAGGCCGACGTCAATCCATTTTTCCGGCCCGCCTTGCGCGACGCAGCGCACGCGTATCTTGCCGCCATTGCTGCGATAATTGCCGTAAATCATCCGCATCAAGGTGGATTTTCCGGCGCCGGATTCACCGATCAGCGCCACGCACTCGCCGGCGTGAACGCACAGCTCCCCGCCTTCCATCACGGGGATTGAGACATTTTGGCCAAAGAGGTGGAATGACTTTTTGAGACCGGAGATATCGATCTGAACCGGTCCCCGCCCGTCTGTTCGATCAGGTTCTGAGCGTGTTGTCGCCATGGGGCCGCCTTTGGATTTGGGGGACAGGAAGCGGGGCCAGGAAAAGGTTCCGCGCGTCATGTCTGCAGGATCGAGCTGACCAGCAGCTGGCTGTAGGGATGAAGCGGGTCGTCAAGGATTTGATCGGTCAGTCCGCTTTCGACGATACGGCCTTGTTTCATCACCACCATTCGATGGGCGAGCAGCCGCGCGACGGCGAGATCATGGGTGACGATGATCACGGCCAAGTCATATTCGGCGACCAGGCGGCGCACCAGATCCAACAGTCGCGCCTGCACCGAGACGTCGAGCCCGCCGGTCGGCTCATCCATGAACACCAATTTTGGCCCGGTTGCGAGCGCGCGGGCGATTTGCAGCCGCTGACGCATGCCGCCGGAAAATGCGGTCGGGCGGTCATCCAGCCGATCCGTCGGAATCTCAACCCGCGCCAGCCATGCTTCGGCCTCGCGTCGAATAGCGCCGTAGCGCCGGGCGCCCGCGGCCATCATCCGCTCACCGATATTGCCGCCGGCGCTCACGCTCATGCGCAGCCCGTCGCGCGCATCCTGATGTACATACGCCCATTCCGAGCGCAGCAGCTTGCGGCGCTCCGGCTCGCTGAGATCCTGATAAATATCACGCCAGACGGTGCGCCCGTCCGGGCTTGTCGCGCCATGGAGGACGCCGCCGGAGGTCGGGAGCATCTGGCCCGACGCGCAGGAAAGAAGCGTCGATTTGCCGGAGCCGGATTCGCCGACAACCGCAAGGACTTCGCCGGCGCGGACTTCAAGAGATGCGTGCCGACATCCGACGCGCGCGCCATAGAGCTTGGTCAGGCCCGACAGTTTGAACAAAGGCGCGCCGATCATTGCGCCGCCTCCGCGTCCGCCCGCGTTTTTTCGCAGTGATCCGTATCGGAGCACACATACATTCGCGTCCCCTGATCATCGGTGATGACTTCGTCGAGATAGACCCCGGTCGCGCCGCAAAGGGCGCAGGGCTGATCCACGCCGCCGGGATCAAATGGATGATCCTCAAAATCCAGGCTGATCGCCTCCGTATAGGGTGGCACGGCGTAGATCCGTTGCTCGCGCCCGGCGCCGAACAGCTGCAGCGCTGGGCAGTTTGACAATTTCGGATTGTCAAATTTGGGGATCGGCGACGGGTCCATGACATAGCGCCGCCCCACCTGCACCGGATAGGCGTAGGCGGTGGCGATATGGCCATGGCGCGCGATATCTTCATACAGCTTCACATGCATCAACCCATACTCTTCGAGCGCATGCATTTTCCGCGTTTCGGTCTCGCGCGGCTCCAAAAAGCGCAGTGGCTCCGGGATCGGCACTTGGTAGACGAGGATCTGATTTTCCGTGAGCGGCGTCTCGGGGATCCGGTGCCGTGTTTGAATGATCGTCGCCTCTTCGGTGCGCGTCGTCGTCGCCACGCGCGCCGTGCGCTCGAAAAATTTTCGGATTGAGACGGCGTTGGTCGTATCGTCAGCGCCTTGGTCGATCACCTTCAAGCTGTCGCTTTCGGTCAGGCAGGCCGACGTCACCTGCACGCCGCCCGTGCCCCACCCGTAGGGCATTGGCATTTCGCGGCTGGCGAACGGCGTTTGATAGCCTGGGATCGCGACAGCCTTCAGCAGCGCGCGACGGATCATGCGCTTGGTGTTCTCGTCGAGATAAGCGAAGTTGTAGTCCGCTTCCTCCTCTGCCGGCGCTGGCGCTGCGGCGGATGAAAGATCCTGGGCGCTCATTCGGCCGCCTCCTGATTTTGCGTGCGCCGCTCAAACGCCTCTCGCCGCAGGGTCCGGATCAGCTCCAGCTCGGCTTGGAAATCGACATAGTGCGGCAGCTTGATGTGCTCGAGGAAGCCGCTGGCCTGGATGTTGTCGACATGGCTGAGAACAAACTCTTCATCCTGCGCCGGGGCGCCCAGATCGTCTTCGCCCAGCTCGCGCCAGCGCAGCGCGCGGTCAACCAGCGCCATGGCCAGGGTTTTGCGCTCAGATTGTCCAAAGGCCAGCCCGTAGCCGCGGGTGAATTGCGGTGGTTCGGTTTTGGAGCCGGTGAACTGGTTGACGGTTTCGCACTCCGTCACTTCGATCTCGCCAATGGAAACCGTCAGTCCGATTTCGGGAATGTCAAACTCGACTTCGACCATGCCGATCCGAAGCTCGCCCACGAAGGCGTGGTTGCGCGCATAGCCGCGTTGGGTCGAGTAGGCGAGTCCGAGCAGAAAACCTTCGTCGCCGCGCGCCAAGGCCTGCATGCGCAGCGCCCGGCACGCCGGCAGCTCAAGCGGCGAGCGCGTCAGATCCGGGGGCGCGGCCTGATCCTCTGGCGCGGCGACGCCGGCGGGCTCGATCAACTGTTCTCGATTCAGCAGCGACAGAACATGCGGCGGCGGCGTCGGGTCCGCTGGCGCAGTCTGCGCGGGCGCGGCTTCTCCGCCCTCGGCGGCGAGTTTAAAGTCCAGCAGCCGATGCGTGTAGTCGAATGTCGGCCCCAGTATTTGCCCGCCCGGCAGATCCTTGAACGTTGCGGAAATCCGGCGCGCAACCATCATGCGCGCCGTATCGATCGGTTGCGTATAGCCAAAACGGGGCAAGGTTGCGCGATAGGCCCGCATCAAAAAGATGGCTTCGATCATATCGCCGCGGCTCTGTTTGATGGCCAGCGCGCCAAGATCGAAATCATACAGCGACCCCTCGGCGCAGACGCGGGCCACAGCCAGCCGCAGCTGCTCGCGGATCTGCGCGACGCTCAGCTCCGCGACGGACGGATCGCCGCGGCGCGCTTCGGCCATCAGCTTATGTGCGGCGTTGATCGCGTTCTCGCCGCCTTTGCTCGCCACATACATCTTATGCCTCCCTCATGACGCGTGCGGTGCGCGGCAGACCGACAAGCCGGTCATGCGCGGTTAAGATCACATCGACGCCGAGCGGAAACCCGGTGCGGTTGCGCGCCAGGAAGGCGAAAAAGGCGTCCGCCTGCTCAGACAGTGCGAGCTGAAACCGGTGCTGCGTTTCGACGCCGGGCCCGTCTACACAAACTGTGCAGCCGCCATCAGCCGTTTGCGCCAGCGCCTCGACCGTCAGAATGAGCGTTGCGGAGCGGTCTGGATATTCGGCGGTTCCGATGCGGAGCCGACCTGCCGTGGCGATGGGCGCGATCTCGGACCAGTCGCCCAACAGAAAGTCGGCCTGTCCAGGATCCTGGGCGGCGGCGGCTGAAGTCTCAAACCGCGCATAGGCGTCGATCTCCGGCGTCCGCAAGCGGGGCGAGAGCCAGTAGGGCGCATCCGTGTCGACCAGCGTCGTCAAGATTGCCGCGGCGGCCGGAAAAAGCGGCTCCGGCGCGGCCCGGAATGGGATCGCGGTTTCGACGCGGCCGGGGCGGGCGAGGGCGTTCAAAATCGCGCGAAAGTTGGCCGCTGCGATATGAGAGCGATTGGGGCTGTGCGCGGTTGGGGCTGGGCTGGAGACCATGCGGCTAATCCTCCCCCCTCGTCATGGTGAAAAACTCAACCCGCGTCGCCGCAGCTTTTTCGGCGGCGGAACGGTCGGCCGCCTGTCGCTTGACATATAGCGGCGTCAGAATTTGGGCGGCGACGCGTTCGCTCAGCGGGGTTTGCATCAGCGCGTCGCATAGGGCGGCGATCTTGGCCTTGCGTCGATCGCGCCCAAGCGCATAGGCGTGTCCTTCGACGCCGGCATACTTCCCCAACAGGCGGACGGAGCAACGTGTCGCGGACACTTCACCGAGATTGAAAGCCTCCCCTTCGCCGCCAACGCGGCCGCGGGCCATCACCAGGCCAATTTCTGGCGCTCGGAGTAATTCATGCTCTGGATTAATACCGAAATCGGCCCATAATTGGTTGAGCGCTGCGCCGTCCGCCTTCGCGAGTTCGGAAAACCAAACGGCCCGTTCTCGCCAAAGAGGAGAGTCTGACGCCGTCGCAGTGGCGTCCGGTTGCTGTGTGGCTGTCATAAAATCGCCCTCGACCGCCGATGGCGGCTCCCCCTAGTCAAACTACGGCTCAGCGTGCTGATGCTGATGAGTGTTAACTTGTCTATACATATCTGAGTCGCCTGTGAGACGCAAGGGCTTCGTTCACGGTAAATCTCTGCGACAAAGGCAACTTTTGCGGAAGTCCGCCCCCATCGACGCGTTGTCGAGCGCGTCACTCTGGCGTAAGCGTTGCGCGGTCAATTGGCGATGGGCGCGTGCTGAGGCAGATGCGCGCTCTTCGCTTGGGTAAAAAATATGCGCTGACGGAGTCTGCTGCGCGGGGGCGGTTGGCTGCGTGATATCGAGCAAAAAGGCGGCTCGGGAAATTCCACGAGCCTCTGGGGCGCTGTGCTACAAAGGGATGACAATGCCAAGAACTCCGATCTGGCGAGAGATCTACGATGCTTTGCGAGCGGAGGTTGTTGATGGGTCCTTCAAAGCCGGCGACAAGCTTCCTACTGAAAAAGAGCTGTCGGAGCGTTTTGAAGTTAATCGCCATACCGTACGGCGCGCCCTGGCCGAGCTGAGCCTCGCCGGCATCATCGCTGTGCGACGCGGCAGCGGCGCCTATGTGTCGGAAGGCGTGCTGGACTATAAAATCGGGCCTCGGACCCGCTTCAGTCAGAATGTGGCCGAGCTCGGCCGCACGCCGTCGCAGCGTTTGATGTCGGCCGATATGGTCTCCGCCGACCCGCGGATCGCGGAGAAGCTCGCGATTAAGGCGGGCAAGCCGGTCGTGATGATTGAGCAGTTGGGCGAAGCCGATAATACGCCGGTCTGCGCCAGCGAGCATTATTTCAACGGCGAGCGGTTCCCGGATTTGGCTGAGGTGATGACCGAGACGAAATCGGTGACGGCGGCGCTGCGCCGGTATGGCGTTATCGACTATGTTCGCGCCTGGACCCGAATTGCTGCGGTCGCGCCGTCGCGCACCATTGCGCGCAAGCTGCGTCAGCCGGACAACGCGCCAGTTCTGCGCGCGGAGGCGCTTAACCTCGATATGGCGGGTCAGCCAATTGAGTATGGCGTGACCTACTTCGCCGGCCAGCGCGCCGCGTTGATGGTCGACTCGGACAGCTACAGCAAAGGCGGCGAAGCGGAGGCGCCGCGCCAGGTTGCCGCGACGAGCGTCAACGGCTCCGGCGCATCCCGGCCGACAAACAGCGACCATGCCGCCGTGGCGGAGGCTGCGACAGGCGTCGCCGCGCGCAAATCCGCGGCGGTCCGCTAGTTGTTTAGTCCCGCCGGGCTCGGCCAACAATTGCGCCGAGCCCGATGCGCGCCGTGGTGGTCAGAGCGGGGGATCGAATGAAGTCGCCAGCGCAAGCGCCTGAAATAGTCGTGTTCGATGTTGGCAATGTGCTGATCGAGTGGGACCCGCGTCATCTGTATCGCAAGCTGTTGCCGGATGCGGCTCATGTCGAGCAGTTTTTGGAGCAGGTCTGCACGACGGCGTGGAATGAGGAGCAGGATCGCGGCCGCCGCTGGGCGGAGGCCGTGGCGGAGCGCATTGCGCTGTTCCCAACGCATAGCGATCTGATCCGCGCTTACGACACGCGCTGGATGGAAATGGCGCCCGGCCCGATCGCGGCCAATGTCGCCCTGCTGCGCCTGCTCCGCGCGCGGGGGACGCCTGTATACGGGTTGACGAATTTCTCGGCGGAGAAATGGGCCGCCTGCTGCGAGCGCTTTGACTTTTTAACCGAATTCGACGGTGTAGTCGTTTCCGCCGATGTTGGCGCCATTAAGCCTGAGCCTGAGATCTACAGGATTTTGTTTGAGCGGTATGCGATCGATCCGGCGACTGCGGTGTTTCTCGATGATCGCGCGGATAATTGTGCGGCGTCAGAGGCGGCCGGTATGGCGGCGATCCAAGCGACGCCCGGGCGGGATCTGGCCGCCGAGCTCAGAAAGCGCGGCGTCCACATTTAGCCAGACTTCGGGTTAGCGTCAGCGCACGCCGCCATAGGCGACGCCGCTCAGCTCCGACATTTCTCTTTTCCAGGTGGTCAAGTCCTTGATGGAGAAGTGCGACAGGTGATCATGACCACAGGCGCGGGCCATCACTTTCATCAGCTCCACAGAGGCGGAGAAGAAATTGGCCAGTTGGCGGGCTGACTTCTCAACCACCAGCCGATTGACCAGCGCCGGCTTCTGCGTTGCAATTCCAACTGGGCAGTTATTGGTCTGGCATGCTCGCATCGCGATGCAGCCAATGGCTTGCATTGCGGCGTTAGAGAGGGCGATTGCGTCCGCCCCGAGCGCCAGCGCTTTGATGAAGTCGGCCGGTTTGCGCAACCCGCCGGTGATCACCAGCGTCACGTCTTTGCGCCCATGCCGGTCCAGGTGGCGACGGGCGCGGGCGAGCGCTGGAATGGTCGGCACCGAGATATTGTCTCTAAAAATCAGCGGCGCTGCGCCCGTGCCGCCGCCTCGACCGTCGAGAATGATATAATCAACGCCAACCTCCAGCGCCGCATCGATATCATCCTCAATATGCTGGGCGGACAGTTTGTAGCCGATCGGAATCCCCTCAGTCCGGCTTCTTACATCCTCAGCGAACTCTTTAATCTGCGCCGGTTCTGTCCATTCAGGAAAGCGCGGGGGCGAGATCGCATCCTTCCCTTCGGCAAGCCCGCGTACTTCCGCAATCTTCCCTTGCACCTTTTCGCCCGGCAGATGGCCGCCCGTACCGGTCTTGGCGCCCTGACCGCCTTTAAAATGGAACGCCTGCACATTCGCCAGCTTGTCCCAGTCGAAGCCGAATTTGGCCGAGGCGAGTTCGTAGAAGTAGCGGGAATTCGCTTGCTGCTCCTCCGGCAGCATTCCGCCTTCGCCGGAGCAGATGCCGGTCCCCGCCAGCTCAGCGCCCCGCGCCATCGCCAGCTTCGCCGGCTCGGACAGCGCGCCGAAGCTCATATCCGAAACGAACAGCGGGATTTCCAACCGCAGCGGTTTGCGCGCGTTCGGTCCGATTATGGTTTCGGCGCCGACTGGGTGATCTTCAAGCAGCGGCGCTTTGTGCAGCTGCGCGGTCAGGATCTGCAGGTCGTCCCAATCAGGAAGTTGATCACGCGGGACGCCCATAGCGTCCACCACGCCGTGATGCCCGGTATTCGCCAGGCCTTCGCGCGCATAACGTTGGATCAGGCCGGTATGCGGTTCTTCGGCGGTGCCGTGGCTGGTGTCGGCATACAGGCCAAGATAGTCGTCGCGCTTAAAGGGCTGCGGGTGCTTCGCCGCCCAGGCGGCGATCTCATCCTCGTCGACCAGCACCTGGTCGTCTTCAACCCATGCCGTAAACTTCGTCAGCGCTTCGGAGTTGTTGTACTCTGAGACGCCACTATCCAGCCGATAGTCCCAATAATGGAGGCCGCAAATCAGGTTGTCGCCATCGACATACCCATCAGACATCAAGGCGCCGCGATGTAGGCAGCGGCCGTACATCACGGATACTTTGTCGTCATATCGAACAACAACCAGATCAACCTCCGCCACCAACGCATATGCTGGCGCGCGATCTTCTAGGGCGCTGAACTGCGCAATTGCGACTTTATTCATATGGGTTGATCCCCTTTCCCCGACTGCCGATCGATGGGCCAGCCTTACCCGGATCGATCCTGCGCGCGCCGCCGGCGTCTCCGCAATCTGGCGGCCTAAGCGTCGACGAAAAAATTCGGAAGGTCGAGCGGCTTCGCCTTTAACCAGTCCGGGCAAGGCAGGCCCTTCGCCTCCAGGAATTCCGGATTAAAGATCTTTGACGCGTAGCGGCCGCCATGATCGCACAGGATCGTCACGATGGTCGCGCCTGGGCCGAGATCCTTCGCCAAGCGCACGGCGCCAGCCACGTTGACGCCGCTGGAGAGGCCGAGAACGAGCCCCTCCTCCCGCATCAAGTCAAACACGTAGGGCAGCGCTTCGGCGTCCGAGATGTTGTAGGGGTAGTCTATGTTCAGCCCTTCGAGATTGGCGGTAATGCGCCCTTGGCCAATGCCCTCGGAAACCGAGCCCCCCTCCGCTTTCAGCTCGCCATTCGCATAGTAATTGTAGAGCGCGGCGCCATCCGGGTCCGCGATCCCGATCGCGATGTTCGGCTTCCTGTCCCGCAACGCCATCGCAGTGCCGGCGAGCGTGCCGCCAGAGCCGACGGCGCAGATGAACCCGTCAATCCGTCCGTTCGTCTGTTCCCAGATCTCCGGCCCCGTGCTCTCAATATGGGCCTGGCGGTTGGCGACATTGTCGAACTGGTTCGCCCAGATCACGCCCTTCGGGTGCGCTTCGTTCAGCTTCTCCGCCAATCGCATTGAGCAGCGGATGTAATTGTTCGGGTTCCGGTACGGGGCGGCGGGAACCTCGACCAGTTGCGCGCCGGCAAGGCGGATCGCCGCTTTCTTCTCCATGCTTTGCGTTTCGGGGATAACGATGATCGTATCATACCCCAGGGCGCGGCCGATAACGGCCAGGCCAATGCCGGTATTGCCGGCGGTGCCCTCGACGATCAGGCCGCCGGGCTTCAGCGCGCCGCGCCGCTCCGCATCACGGATAATCGACAGCGCCGCCCGATCCTTGACCGACTGGCCCGGATTCATGAACTCGGCTTTGCCGTAGATTTCGCAGCCGGTTTCCTCGGAGACCTTGCGCAACTTGATCAGCGGCGTATTGCCGACTGCGTCAGGCACAGATTGGTAGACTTGCATATTCATTTCCTCGGCCGGCCGCACTGATGTTTTCGTGCTAGATATGGCGCGGCGGTGCGGGCCGCATCAACCTGAGATTGGAGGGGGGGCGATGTTCCGGACGATCTTCACTCAGATTTCGCGCCGAATTAGGATGCAGTTCTGCGCGGTGCGGGAACTTTAGAACCGGTTGCGCCCTCGGCGACGGCGCGCAGCGCCCGTGGATCGGGCCCAGGTGTCGAAGTCCCACTCGGCGAACGGTGGACCGGCGCGCGCCAGCAAGGCCCGTGTCGGCAGGTAGACAGCGACCTGGGCGCTGCTTGCGGCGCCAAGTTCAACCGAAATTTGGCTCAGCACATATTCATCGCCCTCATACTCCGTGAGCAGCTGCACTGCGCGTGGCGACAGCTGACGCAACACCGCGCCTTCGGCGCACCGGCCATGCGCTGGGGCCAACGCCGGGTAGTCAACGCCAGCGATGCGAGCGGGGATCCAACCGTGCGCGCGCGCTGGCGTCGCCCGATGGGGCGCGGCGTTTCCCAGCAGGGCGCGGCGGAGCTGCTCGTCGCGCAGGGTGCCGTAGACAAAAAGATCGATCAGCCTATTATTTCCATGCATAGGGCAAGCTTAGGCGGTGGCGACGCAGCATAGCAAAAAAAACGTCGGGCGCGTGATCTTCTCGCGCAGTCGTATCGTAATTCAGTAAATGCGGACGAGCGCAAAATGACGGTCCAGCCGCCAAGCGGCGGCGCAGGTGAGGCGAAAGGGGCCTGATAATGGCTCAAATCGGTGGTGTGGCAGGGCGGCTTTGATGACCATCTCGCAGCAGGAGCTTTTGGAGGCGTATGCAGCCGGCGAGACATCGCCAGGCTTATCGTTGTTGTGCGCAGCGCATCTGACGCTCGCCCCCGCCGGGCGGGGCTATGTCAGCGCGCTGGAGGAGCTGGGCGGGGCGCTGTTGCGCGATTCGCCGATTGAAGCCGATGAGACAGGTTCATCGACGATGAGTTTTGACGAGCTGCTCGCTGAAATTGACGCGGAGGACGCGGCGCGGCCTGATCCTGTCGCCACGCATGGCGCGGGCGGAGCGTTGGACGCTGGGCCGCTGCCATTGCCGGTCGCGCGGGCGGTCGGGCGCTCCTTCCATTCGATTCCGTGGAAATTCCGGCTTCCGAGCATTTCAGAGCATATTATCTCGGATGCGAACGGCGAAAAGATCAGTCTGATGCGGGCGAGGCCGGGCGGACGTGTGCCCGATCACACCCATAGCGGCGATGAGGCGACCTTGGTTCTGACCGGCGCCATGCGTGATGGCGAGCGTATGTTGACCTCCGGCGACATCGCGCTTTGTGGTCCTGAGCATGACCACCATCCGGAGATCATCGGCGATGAAATCTGCTACTGCCTTATCGTCGTTAGCGGCAAGCTGCGCTTCAACGGCCCGATCGGGCGAGCCCTTAACTTGTTCGCGGAATAGCGGTTTGATCAACCGCCGCGCCCTCTTGCTGGGCGGCGCGGCGGCGTTGGCGAGCCCGGTTATATTCGGCCCTTCCGCGTCTCGGGCGGCGAACGGCCAACGGCGCTTTGAGATTCTGCGCAAGGGCAAAGTGATCGGCGCGCATACGCTGACTTCGTCGACCCGCGGCGACGTGCAGACAATGAGCATCCGGATCTTGATCCAGATCTACATACTGGGCATCCGCGCTTTTGTTTACGATCATCGCAACACCGAAACGTGGGAGGGCGGTGCTCTGCAGCGGCTTGTGTCCTCGACCAATGATGATGGCGACAAGGATTTCTGCAGGCTTGAGCGCCGGGGCGATCGTTTGCGGATCGCTGGATCCTCCTTTCGCGGGACTGCGCCGGCGGATCGCGCGCCAACCAGCTATTGGCGCAAGGCTCCGACGCCATGGTTCAGTTCGCAAACCGGCGAGTTGCTGAAACTGTCGCTGGCTCAGCGGCCGCGCGCGGGCGGAGAACGGTGGAGCGTCAGGGGCGACGTGGATGTGACGCTGGATTATGACGCCCAGGGGGAATGGCGCGGCTGCAGCTTCCCCGCGCGCGATGGCGAGGTCATTCGCTATCGTCAAACGGCTCCGGGGCCGCGCTTTAATGCATAGAGCGGCGTGCGAGGGGTGATCAGCGTGAGCGGTTTCGATTACATTCCGGCGCCGAAAGATGGCGCCGCCTGGGTCACCGGGGCCAGCGCCGGCATCGGTCGGGCCAC
Source organism: Neomegalonema sp. (assembly GCA_022760355.1). Lineage (GTDB taxonomy): Bacteria > Pseudomonadota > Alphaproteobacteria > Rhodobacterales > Rhodobacteraceae > JALEGB01. Next base: position 940 of record JALEGB010000028.1, on the reverse strand, counting down.
TGTGTTGCGGCTTGCGGACGAGGGCTGGACGGTGTTCGCCACTGCGCGCAACGCCGCCAAGTTGGAGGCGCTCGCGCAGCTCGACCGAAACATCAAGCCGGCCCCTGGCGATGTGACGGACCCGCAGGCGATGAAACAGATCGTTCAGTCGATCACCGCTAAAACACCGTTGGCGCTCAGCCTTCTGAATGCGGGGGTGTACCACCCCATGCGCGCGCCTGAATTTACGGCGGCGAAAGCGACGCAGACCTTTGATGTGAACTTAACCGGGGTTTCAAATTGCCTGGAGCCGGTGCTTTCGCATCTGTGGGAGCGCCGCACCGGCTGCGTCGCGCTTGTCGCATCGGTCGCCGGATATCGTGGGTTGCCTCGCGCCGCCGCCTACTCGGCGACAAAGGCGGGGTTGATAGCGATGGCGGAGTCGCTGGCTTTTGATCTCGCCCCCCGAGGCGTCCGCATATCGGTCGTCAATCCTGGCTTCGTGAAAACGGACGCGACAAGCGTGAATGACTTCAACATGCCGTTTTTGATGGAGACGGACGAGGCGGCTGGACGGATTGTCGACGGTCTGAAACGCGGCGGCTTCGAAATCGCCTTCCCGCGTCGTTTTGCATTCATTCTCAAAGCGTTACGACTATTACGCCCGCGGAGTTATTTCTGGCTCACCCGTAAGATGATTGGTTGGGATGAGGTGATTGCGCGTGAAGATGGCCCGACCAGTCCCAATCGCGATTAAGTCGCCTAAAATTTTATCGGAAGTTTTCGACAGTTTTTATCGGCATTTTGTAAGAACTGTTGAACAAATGCTTGGCATTTAAATCCGAGTACACCTTTTGTTAACAACAGTTCGCAAGGAGTTGGCAAGCGCTAAACGGCATCTTGTTCCCAACAGCGGCGATCAACGTCGCATTAAGAAACGAAGCAGGCTCAGCTTCGCGCC
>JALEGB010000027.1 GCA_022760355.1 Neomegalonema sp. | reverse complement strand
GTCTTGACCGGGCAATCAGCCCGCTCCGCGCCCGGTGCGCAGCCGAGAACGGGCTAGGAAGCGCTGACGACGCCTGATGAAGGGGTTGCGACCCTAGATGTTCGCGCTGTTGGGCGGTAAAGCAGCGCGCTATATGAGCTTGAACGGCTCCCGCATTTGAACCGAGTATGACCATCAGTCCTTTTTCGCCCCATCGCCTTTCTGTCGCGCCGATGATGGAATGGACGGACCGCCATTGCCGGATGCTGCACCGGCAGTTGTCGCGCTGTGCGCTTCTATATACCGAGATGGTGGTGGCGGACGGGGTAACGCGTGGCGATCCGGTGCGGATGCTCAGCTTCTCCGCCGCGGAGCGGCCGGTCGCGCTGCAATTGGGCGGCTCAAGCCCCGCAACGCTGGCCGATGCGGTCCGGATCGCGGTTCCGTATGGCTATGATGAGATCAATTTGAATGTCGGCTGCCCTTCGGATCGGGTTCGCGACGGGTCATTCGGCGCGTGCTTGATGCGTGATCCGGACCTCGTCGCCCGCTGCTGTGCGGCGATGATTGCGGCCAGCGCGGCGGAGGGAGGCCCGCCCATCACCGTCAAATGTCGGATCGGCGTCGATGATCAGGAACCGGCCGCGACGCTTCCAAACTTCATCGATCGTGTTGCGGATGCGGGCGTTGAATCCTTCGCCATTCACGCCCGAAAAGCTTGGCTGAAGGGGCTTTCGCCAAAAGAGAACCGCACCATCCCGCCGCTCGATTATGATTTGGCGCTCGCGATGAAGCGGCGTCGGCCGGAGCTGACAGTCGCGATCAATGGCGGAGTGATGGACTTGGAGGCGGCCGCCACGCATTTGGCGGCGGGATTTGACGGCGTGATGGTTGGTCGCGCAGCGTATCACGACCCGGTTTCAATCCTGGGATCAGCCGATCGACGCCTCTTCGCGCAAGATGTCGCGGATGTTTCACCGGAGGAGGCTGTCGCGCGGATGCGGCCTTACATCGCCGAGCAACTGGCCCGTGGGCAAAGGTTAGACCGCATTACCCGTCATATGCTGGGGCTGTTCGCCGGTCGTCGCGGCGCGCGGGCGTGGCGTCGGATCTTGACCGATCAAGCGCGCTTGCCCGGCGCTGGGCTGGAGGTGATTGACCGCGCGCTCGAGCCGCTGGCGCACGCCGCGGCTACAGCGCCAAACGTAGGCGATCCCGCGCCCATCGAGGGGTGACAACGCCATCGGCGCGGTCATCGCTCCAGAGTTGCTTACGCAGCACGGCAATCTGGGTCTGCGCGTCAAACAGGCCGTTCTCCGTGCGCCCAAGCGCGCGCTGCAGCGCGGCCACCGTTGGACCGGACGCGCCCAAGCGCAGCCGGCGCAGCGTCGGTTCGTTCGGCGCCAGAGCGGTGCGGCGCAGCTCTTCGGCGGTCACCAGCAGGCACTGATGGGTCTGATCAGCGCCTCCCCCCGCTGCGAGCATCCGCATGAGCGCCGCCCAATCGCCTTTGGGCTGCGCCATCGGCGGGGCCGCGCCGCCGACAGTGAGAGAGCCAGAGGAGCTGAAATACGAATGGCCGCGATAGGGGGCCTGATCAAATCCCGCTGCATGAACGCCGTGGGCCAGAGGCGCGCCATCAAGCATCCATGCGCCGCCGCCAGCAGCGTAGACAATGGGCGCGGTGCGGCCATAATCGCGCAGGGCGGCGACGGGCGTTGCGAGACGCAGCGCTGAGCCGTGGGGGCCCGCTGTTTCCGTCCGCAACGTTCCGCGCGCCAATGAAAACGCGCCGGTTGGCAGCAGGCTCGAAACCCTGCCGGCGTTTTTAAGCCGCGTCTGGGCGTATGTGTGCAGCGCGGATGGGGTTGTCGAGGCGCGAAAACCGCGGATCGCGTCCGTGTCTGCTGACCAAACGCCGATAACGCATCTTAACTGCTTCAGATCAGGCCGGGTTGGGGCAATCCGCAAGCCTCCCGTTTTCTGCGCCGTGATCGTCGCTCCTCTGATCGCCAGAAGGATGGGACGTCTATGGTCTAACGCGATGTTGGAGCTGTGCGCCCAGGCGGAGATCAACGCGGGGGTGACGTCAAACGCCGAATTTTCGGCTTTGCCGTCCTCCGCGAGGTGCGCATAGTCCAGCGCCTGCTCATCCTCAGGCCAACGAAGCTTGAGGGCGGCGTCATGTTCTTTCGTCAACAGATGCGTCAGAACGCGTCGGCGGATTGCGCCGGGCTTAAGCAGTCCAAACAGAATGGGCGGAACGTCGCCCACCAGGCCGGCGCCAGGCTTGAGATCGCCGGGTTCGAAATCCGCCAGCAGGCGGCGGAGCCCGGCGTCATCGTCCTTCGAGGCCTGTGCGAAGGCTGTGTGAGCGGGGAGCGCGGCCAGGAGTGCGAGCGCCGCGCGGCGCGTGGGGCGGGAACTCGGGCGGGAACTCATAAATCTGGCCGAGCCAGCGTTGGGCAGGCGGCTTTTGGCTGAGAAGCGACTGCAGAGCAGGGTGGAACCCTGCGCCAAGGAGCTGAACCAAGCCAAAAGCCGCCTGCCGGACGCCCTTCGGGCCCGTCACACGCGCTTTTGGGGTGCGTCAGCGGCGCTCGCCGGTGGCGCCCCCCCGCGGTCGCGCCGCTTCCTGCCCCAAACGCGGGTGGGACGGGCTGGCGACGGCCAGATTTTTGAGTTCCCACCCTAGAGCTTTCGCCGATCAAGTTGG
>JALEGB010000026.1 GCA_022760355.1 Neomegalonema sp. | reverse complement strand
TTGGCTTGGTTCAGCTCCTTGGCGCAGGGATCCACCCTGCGCTGCAGTCGCTTCTCAGCCAAAAGCCGCCTGCCGAACGCTGGCTCGGACAGATTTATGAGTTCGCACCCTAGCTTGGAGCCGGGCTGGCTTCCGCCAGCTTGGCCAGCTCCTTCGCCAGCGCGTATGCGCCTTTTACGCGGGCGGTTGGATCATCCCAATTGCGGCGTATGGAAAGGCGATGGTCGGGCTTCAGCTTCGCCAATGACTTCGGGCTGGCCAAGAACCCGGCTAACCCCGCGGGATTGGCGAACTGGTCGTCGCGGAACTGGATCGTTGCGCCCTTCGGGCCGCCATCCAGCTTCAGGATCCCCGCCCGCCGACACATGCCCTTGATCTGCACGACGCGCAGGAGGCTCTCTACTTCCTTGGGCGGTTTGCCGAAGCGGTCATGCAGCTCCGCGCCGAACGCCATCAGCTCCTCTTTGGTCGAAAGGTCCGAGAGGCGTCGATACAGCCCAAGCCGCACATCGAGATCCTCGACGTAACCTTCTGGGATCAGCACCGGCACGCCGAGATTGATCGTCGGCGACCAGCTGTGCGCGTCGTCATCCGAAAACTCAGTCTCGCCGGCGCGCATCTTGGCGATCGCCTCTTCGAGCATGTCTTGGTACAGCTCAAAACCCACTTCGCGAATATGGCCGGACTGCTCATCGCCCAGCAGGTTGCCGGCGCCGCGGATATCAAGGTCATGGCTGGCCAGCGTGAAGCCCGCCCCAAGCGAATCCAGGCTCCCGAGCACCCGAAGCCGTTTTTCGGCCGCCGGGGTCAGGGTTTTGTTCTGCGCAGTGGTGAAATAAGCGTAGGCGCGGGTTTTCGAGCGCCCGACCCGCCCGCGAATCTGATAGAGCTGCGCGAGCCCGAACATATCCGCACGTTGCACGATCAAGGTGTTGGCGGTCGGGATGTCCAGCCCGCTCTCCACGATCGTCGTCGCCAACAGCACATCATAGGCGCCGTCATAGAAGGCGTTCATGCGCTCATCCAATTCGCCCGCAGCCAGGCGGCCATGGCCGACGACATAGGAAACCTCCGGCATCTGCTCGCGCAGAAACGCCTCAGCTTCGGGCAGATCCTTAATCCGCGGCGCAACCCAGAAAGCCTGCCCGCCCCGATATTTCTCGCGCAGCAAAGCTTCGCGGACCGCGACGGAATCGAAGGGCGCGACATAGGTTCTTACGGCCAACCGATCGACCGGCGGCGTTGCGATGATTGACAGCTCACGCACGCCGGACATCGCCAGCTGGAGCGTGCGCGGGATCGGGGTCGCGGTCATGGTGAGCACGTGAACATCCGCCCGAAGCTGTTTCAAACGCTCTTTGTGCGCGACCCCGAAATGCTGCTCCTCATCGATGATCAGAAGGCCGAGATTCTTGAACTCAATGCCTTTGGCCAGCAGCGCGTGGGTGCCGACGACGACATCCACCGCGCCGTCGCGCAGCCCCTCCTTGGTCTTTTTGGCTTCGCTGGTTGTGACAAAGCGCGACAGCTGGCGGACATTGAGCGGCCAGGGTTTGAAGCGCTCGGTAAAGTTCTTCGCATGTTGCCGCGCAAGCAGAGTCGTCGGCGCGATCACGGCGACCTGGAGCCCCGCGGATGCGGCGACAAAGGCGGCGCGCATCGCCACTTCGGTTTTGCCGAAGCCGACATCGCCGCAAACAAGCCGATCCATCGGTTTGCCGGAGCCGAGATCATTCAGCACATCGTCAATCGCCGAGAGCTGATCATCCGTTTCCTGATAGGGGAAGCGGGCGCAGAACTCGTCGAAGGCGCCATGACCCGGGGCCAGCGCATTGCCTTTGCGCAGCTCGCGTTGCGCAGCGATGTGAATGAGCTTCTCCGCCATTTCGCGGATCCGCTCCTTGAGCTTGGCCTTTTTCGCTTGCCACGCGCCGCCGCCAAGTTTGTCGAGCTGGGCAATTTCTTCGGATCCGTACCGCGTGAGCAGTTCGATGTTTTCGACCGGCAGATACAGCCGGTCGCCGCCGTGATATTCAATCGCCAAGCAGTCATGCGGCGCGCCCATCGCGTCGATGGTTTGCAGGCCGGTATAGCGGCCGACGCCATGCTCAACATGCACGACAAGATCGCCGACCGAAAGGCTCGTCGCCTCAGCCAGAAAGTTGTCCGCCCGCCGTTTTTTCTTCGCTCGGCGGATCAGCCGATCGCCCAGCACATCCTGCTCGGAGACGACGGCCAGCGCGTCGGTTTCGAAACCGGCTTCAAGGCCCCAGACCAACAAGGCGATTGGCGCGCCAGACTTCGCTGGCGCGGCAGTCTCGTCGTCAGGATCAGCCTCAATCTCAAACTCGGCCCCATCGCCGCGCTGCGCGGCGCTCCAGCTGGCGCTCATTACAATCGGGCCGACGCCGTGGTCCGAAAGCACGCTGGCGAGCCGATCTCGGGCGCCGTCCGAGTAGGTCGCCAACACGGTCTTCTTGCCGCTATCGCGCAGCTTCTGCAGATGTGCGGCGAGGCTTGGGAACAGCGTCGCGTCTGAGCTTTGCCGTTCCTCCGCGAAATTTCGGCCCATTTGACCGCCGGAATCGATCACATTGGGCCCGGGCGGCAGCCGATGCGGAGAGAAAATACGCGTCGGGCGCGCATCCAGCAGGCCTTTAAGGTCGTCTGCGCTCAGGAACATGGTTTCAGGCGGCACGGGCTTGTAGACTTGGCCGGCGCGAAGGCCTTGGCTGGCGGCGGATTCCTCCAGCGCTTCGGAGCGGGTGCGGTAGTGGTCCTGCACCGTCTCATGCCGCGCTTCGGCGGCGTCGAGCGCCTGGTGATCCAGGCAGATCAGCGCGCCCGGAAGATAGTCAAACAGCGTCGAAAGCCGATCGTGAAACAGCGGCAGCCAATGCTCCTGCCCTTGGAACCGCGCGCCGCTGGAAACCGCGGCGTAGAGCGGGTCCTGCGTGCCGGCGGCGCCAAAGGATTCGCGGTAGCCGCGCCGGAAGCGCTGGATCGACGCTTCGTCCATCGGCGTTTCGGAGAAAGGCGCCAATTCGATCCGTTTGGTCTTAGCGATCGTACGCTGGGTCTCGGCGTCGAAACGTCGGGCCCCATCCAACACGTCGCCAAACAGGTCCAGCCGCAGCGGATCGCCGCCGCCTGGCGGGAAAATATCGATCACGCCGCCGCGGATGGCGTAGTCGCCCGGCTCCGCGACGGTTGATGCGCGCCGATAGCCGTTGCGGGTAAGATATCCTTGCAATTCGTCCAAATCGCAGCGGCCGCCGACATCGGCGGCGAAGCTTTCGGAGTAGACTGCGCGTTTTTCCGGCACGCGCTGGAGCGCGGCGTTCACGGTCGTGAGCACGATGGCGGGAAATTCAACGCCCTCGGCCAGCGCGGCGAGCGTCGCCATCCGTTCGGAGACAATCTCAGGGTTGGGCGACACCCGGTCGTAGGGCAGACAATCCCAGGCGGGAAAGCGCAACACCGGCAAATCAGGCGCAACCGCCGCCAGCGCTTCGGCCATTGCGGCCGCGCGACGATCGTCTCGCGCGACATGGATTGCGGGGCCGCTTGTCTCGCGCGCCTGTTGAGCGCGGGCGACAAGGCCGGCCACGAGGATTGCGTCATACCCTTCCGGCGCGCCGCCAACACGGACAACGCCTGGCTCCAGCGGCCGTTTGTCGGCCGCCGCCTTCATATTCGCAGACAGAGTTCGCTCCCTTATAGCCGTCGCCGCTCCGGCGTGGGCGTGAGATCGCCACCCCCGCTCATGCGCGCGCGGGGCGGGCTTCGTCGGGTGTTATGCTGGCGTCCATTCTTTGTCGCCAATCGGGGCGAACACCGCTTCCACCTCAGCGTCGGACACATCGGCGATCGACGCATTGGCCCATTTAGGCGCGTTGTCTTTGTCGACAATCTTGGAACGAACCCCTTCGTGGAAGTCCTGATGCGAAACCATGGCCAGAGACATCCGATATTCACGCGCCAGGCATTCCTCAAATGTTGATTGTGCGCCGGCTTTGATCAGGGCGAACGCCACCTTAACGGCGCGCGGCGAATGGGATTTGATCACGGCCGCCTGCTGTTTCGCCCAATCTGAGCCGCCTTCCAGAGCCGCCACTGCGCCTTCCAGGGTCGTGGCGTCAAAGGCGGCGTCGATTTCGTCGACATATTCCTTCAGCGCCGGCGCGTCGGGCGCGGAGGCGTTCATCGCGAGGATTTCGCAGACCGCCTCGTCCGGCTCATCGCTGTAATCCGCCGCAGCGAGCGCCTCGATCACCGACTCAAACCGTTCGGCGCGGATGAAATAGTCGACCAAATGGCCAAGCACGGCGTCCGCGACGCGCAGCTGTGACGCTGTGACCCCCGCCCACAAGCCGATATTGCGCGGCATGCGCGACAGGAAGAAGGAACCGCCAACATCCGGCGCAAAACCGATCGCGGTTTCCGGCATGGCGAGTTTCAACGTTTCTGAGCCGACGCGATAGCGTCCGTTGACGGACACGCCGCAGCCGCCGCCCATGGTCGCCCCGGTCATGAACGCCACGTATGGCTTCGGGAAGACTTTGATTCGGCGGTTGAGCCGATATTCGAGATGATAGAAGGCGGCGCTGTCGGCCAGCCCTTCAATACCATTGTCATAGATCAGGCGAATATCGCCGCCGGCGCACATCGCGCGCTCACCCGCGCCGCGTATCGCGACGACGGCGATGTTGGCGTCGGTCTCCCACGCGCTGAGCTGATCATCCATCGCCGCGACCATTTCTGGCGTCAGCGCGTTGAGCGCTTGCGGACGGTTCAAGGTGATCAGACCAAGGCGGCCTTTCTGCTCGAACAAAACCTGATCAGTAGCCATGCGCGCAGACACTCCGTCTCGCCGCTCCTCTGCGCCTTAATGTCGACTCGGTCGGCGCTCGGCGGTCGTTTCGATAGGCGCGGAACATGCGCGCTCGGCTGGGTTGTTGTAAAGTGCGTCGCGTAGGGCGAGCGCATTGTCATTGAAGCGCCGCGATCTGGCGCCAGGCGACCGGCGGTTGAAATGGCGCGAATAACGGTGGAAACGCTGGGAATGAAGCGCGGCCGTAAACCGCTTGGGGGCAAGCATGTGCGCCGCGCATGTGGGGCGAGCGCTGCGGGCGAGGAGATGTGATGCGGAGCAAACCAAGGAGCCGGCTGGGCGGGATCGCGCGTTGGGGCGGCGTCATTTTTGCCGGACTTTTCGGCGCCATAGGCATCGCGCCACTGGCGCCGGAGATCCTGGCGCTAACCGTGGCTGCGGACGCCGTCGCGCGGTTGTTCGAAGTTGCCGACAGCGCCATCGGCGCGGTTCAGACCCGCGCATTGCTGAGCGCGGGCTGCTTCGCGTTGCTCGCCCTTCCGCTTACGGGGCGGGCCTCGATGGGGGGCGGGCGGAATTTTGTCGCGGTCGTCGCCATCATCTGTGGGTTTATTGTCGCAAGCGCCCTGGCGATGGGGATGGGCGGCGAAATCGTCCGTCGATCGACCTCAGATCCTGGCGCCCCCTCGATTTCAGAGGCGTCGATACTGTTCGGGTTTGGCTATCAGATTGGGTATTTGGGCCTCGTCGATCGCGCCGGGGCGTGGTTGTTGCCGGCGTTGGAGGCCTCGTGGCCGGGACTTGCGGCCGGCAAAGCCCGTCTGGCGCCGTTGATGGAAACGCCGCTGGCGGTATTTTTATTCGCCAGCATCGTCAGCCTGGGCGCGCTGGCGCCGGTCTTTGCGGCGCGGCTGGTTCTCGCCAGCTTGTCTGAGCGCATGCTCCGGGCGGGAGCAATGCGCTTTCTGGCTGCGACGCTGACGGGCGCTCTGTTTATTGGGCTGTGCGTCGGCTTGGATTCGCTTATGTCCGCCCCGCCATCACCGCCAGCGCCGCCAAAGTAAGAACTGCTGAGACGACCACCGAGGCAACGCGGGCGCGCGCGAGTTCGGCGATGGTCTCAATGAAAGTTTTCAGCGCGTCCTCCGTCGCTTCTGGTCCGCCTGCTTCGCGCAAGTCTGACACGGCGGCGTAGGCGCGATCCTCCATCAACACGTCGAGGGCGAAGATGGGCCCGAGCATAGCGGCGATAACAAGGGCCTCCCCCTCCCCCAACGCGGCTTTGACGATTGCATAGCCTAACGCCGCGCCGAGGATCGGCCAGCGAAACGGCGAGAGGCCGACTGGCAGCAGTCGCCCTCGCCCAAGCCGATATCGAATCATATCGTAGCCGAGCCGGGCGGCCTCAGGCTCCTGCGCCGCGGCTTTGACCAGTTTGCGCGGCGCGCCGTAAACCGATGTGAGCGCCCTTCCCCAGAAGAGAGATGCGGCGACCCAAAACCACGGTTCGGCGATCCAGCTTGCTGCGTCGCACAATTTTTGTTGCATTGCACACAATTTCCCGAATGATCCAGCGCCGCCAGCCAAGTCAATCGGGCGGCTCCTATCCGATTTGGCGGCAAAAATGTGACTCGTCGACTGTTTGGCGCGAAAATTGCGATTAACGATCTTGCGTGGGGCCGAAGCGCCGTATTGGGAGGCGCGCTTTGGGGAACGGAGGCGAGCTAGGCCGGGATCACCATCTCGGCCTAGCGCGAATGAAAGGGTGGCGCGCAGTTTGCGCGCCCAGGGGTAAGAGCGACGCGCATCGGCCGCCGCATGCGCTACTATGTTGGAGGTTTGCTGTGACAGGTAATTCGCAGCTGTCTCGTAGCTATTTCGAGATTTCCGCATCTATTGCGGCAACTCTGCGCAGCGCGTCGGCGCGCGCATTGCTGGTTCTAGTCGTCGGCGTCTTCGCCGCAGGGCATGTTGGCCCGCTCGCCGCTTCCGCGGTGGATCTATCGACCGCAGCGCTGGCGCCCAGCGTTTCAAAGTCGGGCGCAAAGCGCAGAGCCGGCGATGACCGGCTGTTGGCGTGGTCGGTCTTGGCCTCGCGCGGCGTCGACGGCGCTGCGGAACGCGCGGCGTTGGAGCATCTGTTCGCAATCGGCGAACCGCTTGATGGTTTGAGCTTCGCCGGCTCCGGCCTGGATTTCAGCCGCATTCAGCTGGGCGCTGTCGGCGGCCGGGCGGCGCAGCTGCGCGGGGTCGGTTTCGCACATGTGAAACTGGTCGAAGCCCAGTTTAACGGCGCGGACCTGACCGGGGCGGATTTCACAAAAGCAAAGCTGATTGGGGCGAACTTCACCAAAGCTCAGATGGGCGGCGTGAAGCTGGCGGGCGCGGATCTCTCCGCTGCGTCTTTGCGGCGGGCGTCTTTGGAGCGGGCGCGGATGAGCGGCGCGATCCTGGCGGCGACCGACATGCGCGACGTCTCGGCCCAAGGGGCGATGGCCGTCGGCGCGCGGATGGACGGGGTGATCGCGCTGAATGGCGATTGGCGGAAAGCCGATATGACCCGAGCGATCCTCGTCGGCGCAAATTTCACCGGTGCGAAACTCGCTAAAGCGCGGTTTGACGGCGCTGAAATCAGCGGCGCAGCGTTCCTTGGCGCGCATGGCGTGGCGACGGCTTCGTTTGAGCGCGCATGGGCGTGGGCGGACACGCCGCCATCAGGGCTTCCGAGCGAAATTCGCATCGATCTGTGTGATGCGGGGCCGGGCGGCGCCTATCGAAAAGCTTTTCTCGCCAAACCGCGACGCGGCGCGGCGCGGCCTGAGGGCTGTTAGGACGGATCGATTTGCGCCCCCCCTTGCGTCAGGCGAGGTTGGCGGCGGCGGCAAGGCTCCTACCTTTATCGGTAAATGCGGCGTTTACGCTGCGCCGCGCCGAACGGAGGAGTTCCGATGGCCCGCCAAACCTTCTTTGACGTCATGCGGCGCGCAGTTGCGCGCAGGCTGCCAGCCTTATTGCCCGCGACGATGGCGGGCGGCGCTTTGCTGCTGATTTCCGCCGCTTGGGCGAACGCGGAGACCCTCGCCGCCTCGACATCCGCGGGCAAGGTGACGCTGGAGCGGGTCGCGCGGCTAACGCACCCCTGGGGGATGGACTTCTTACCGGGCGGCGGGCTGATCGTCACGGAGCGTGGCGGCCGCTTGGTTCTGGTGGAACCCGGCGCAACGGGCGCGGCCAAGATCATCGAAGTCGCTGGGGCGCCAGAAGTCTACGCCTACGGGCAGGGCGGGTTGCTTGATGTCGCCGTAAGCCCTGACTTTGAGACGAGCGGCGTCATTTACCTGTCCTACGCAGCGGCGGCGGCCGGTGGATCCCAGACTGTGGTTCAGCGCGCTGTCCTGAAGCGCGGGCCTGCGCCGCGTTTGGTCGAGGCGAAAATTATCTTTCGACAGGAGCCGGCGGTGCGCGGCGGGCGGCATTACGGCTCTCGCATTGTGGTTGCGCCCGACGGCAACTTGTTCATCACGCTCGGCGATCGCGGCCAGCGCCCGATGGCGCAGAGCAAGGACGCACACATGGGCAAGGTTGTGCGGATCACGCCAACTGGGGCGGTCCCGAAGGATAATCCGTTCTTGGCCGCGAAGGATGTGCTGCCGGAAATCTGGTCTCTTGGGCACCGCAACGCGCAGGGCGCGGCGATCCGGCCAAGCGACGGCGCGCTATGGACCGTTGAACACGGCGCGCGCGGCGGCGACGAGATCAACAAACCGCTCCCTGGCCGCAACTATGGCTGGCCGGTGATTTCATACGGCACGCATTACTCCGGCGCAAAAATTGGCCGGGGGCAAAAAGCGCCCGGCTTTGAGCAGCCGGCCTATTACTGGGACCCATCGATCGCGCCGTCTGGTCTGGCCTTCTATAGCGGCGATCTGTTCCCGAGTTGGAAAGGCAGTATGCTGGTCGGCGCGCTGAAATTCCGCTATCTCGCGCGTCTGGAGATGGCGGGCGACAAGATCCTGCGCGAAGAAAAGCTGTTTGTGGGCGCCATAGGCCGAATTCGGGACGTCGCCTCCGGTCCCAAGGGGGCGATTTGGCTGCTGACCGATGAAGGGGATGGCGGCCTTTGGCGCGTCACGCCGGCAAAATAGCGCTGGCGCCGGCTGTGGACGAGAATGAGCCGCCTCGCCTCTTGCGAGGCGCGCTTTTGCTTGGCATCACGGCCGTATGAGCCAGACACGCCCCTTCTCCGCGCTGGTGCGCGGCCTGCCCAGCGTCATCCCGTTCGTCGGCCCCGAAGCGCAGGAGCGCGCACGCGGCGCGCCTTTTCGCGCGCGGTTGGGGGCGAACGAAAACCTGTTCGGTCCGTCTCCGGCGGTTAAGCAGGCTATTGCCGAGGCTGCTGGGGCCGCTTGGATGTATGGCGACCCGGAAAACTATGAGCTCCGCGCGGCGCTGGCGGACCATTTGGGGTGCGGCGTTGAAAATATTCTAATCGGTGAAGGGATTGACGGGCTGCTTGGCCTTACAGCGCGCCTTTTCCTCGATCCAGGGGATCGGATTGCGACGTCCATCGGCGCCTACCCGACCTTCAACTTTCATGTGGCGGCGGTTGGCGGCGTCGTGGAGGCGGTTCCCTATCGTGATGATGCGGTGGATGTTGAGGCCTTGGCGGCGCAGGCGCGGGCCGTGGCCGCGAAGCTCGTCTACCTCTCCAACCCGGATAATCCGACAGGGTCGACACAATCACCTGCTGCGATCGACGCGCTGTTGGCTGGGCTGCCGGAAAGGGCGACGTTGCTGCTCGATGAAGCCTATATCGAATGCGCGGCTGATCTGCCTTTGCCGCCGCTCAATCTATCTGATCCGCGCGTTATCCGGTTCAGGACCTTTTCGAAAGCCTACGGTATGGCCGGGGTCCGGGTCGGTTATGCGTTGGGCGAGGCGTCGGTGATTCGGGCCTACGAGAAAATCCGCAACCATTTCGGCGTTGGCCGATTGGCGCAATCGGCCGCCTTGGCTGCGGTGCAGGATCAAGCCTATCTGCATGAAACCGTAGCGAAAATCGCTGCAAGCCGGGCGCAAATTGCGGATATCGCGCGCGCCGCGCAGATGACGCCGCTCCCCTCGGCGGCAAATTTCGTCGCGATCGATTGCGGCGGAGACGCCGCCGCCGCCGTCGCAGTGATGGAGCGAATGCTGGCGGCTGGGGTTTTTGTCCGCAAACCCATGGCGCCGGGGCTCGACCGGCTGATCCGGATCTCCTGCGCGCCGGCCGAGGAGCTCGCGTTGGTGGCCGAGACCCTGACCCGCGGATGAGGGCTATTCGGTCGGCTTAAGGCGCGTGAAGCCGATCGATCCCGCCTCCGCCTCGCGGCGCGAGAGGGAAAGCGGCGCATATCCGCCGGCCCGCCACAGGGGGGCGAAATCGTCGAAATGCCGCGACAAGACATGGCCGCTTTGCCCAGTCGCGATCGCATAGACGGATCGGTCGAGATCACCAAAATCATAAACGGCGCGGAAGCCGCCGGCGCTGACGGTCTGATAGGGCGTTGGGCCGGTTCCGGTGAAATAGGTGCGGCGCAATGTGTGGGCGCCGCCGCCGAGCTCGTGGCTGATGGTGAACAGCATGCTTGCAACCGACGCAGATCCGTAGACCGGGTGCGTGTGGATGGCTTCATGCGCCCGGCCCCAGCGCCAGCTTGTCATGGTCGACCCGTAGCTTTTCGTCAGCTCGTCCAGCGCGTCATCCAGCGCGAGGCGCGCAATCTCCATGCAGCTTTCGGCCGTTGGGGTTCTGACATCATCGCACCAGCGGCCGGCGGCGCCATCCTTATCGCTGTAGACCCGCTCGAGGTAGCGCGGCAGCGCGCCTTCGATCACGCCTGGACCAGCGGCGGCCAGCTCGTCCTCCGTCAGTCGACGCGTCAAGGCGCGCATCCAGGCGGTAAAGATCAGCGGTTCCGGGCGCAGCGCATCCATCAGGGTCTCTTCGCCGGAGCCATACCAAGTGCGCAGCATTTCCAACGCCTTCTGCCGCCGCTCCGGTTCTGTTTCGACCCCCTTCCACAAAGGCGTGGCGATCAGCGGCAGCAAAGTGCGCGCCATTTCCGACGCGACGTCGGATTGCATCGACTGAAAACCACTGGGCGAGTGGTATTGCCGCTTGCTCAGCAACTCCTCCAGCCGAAGCGCGCGATAAGTTGCAGGCCAATCAAAGCCAAGATGTTGGGGAAAGGCGCTGGTGGCGGGGCGGCCGCCGATGGCGACGACATACCCCTTGACCGGATCGCGCTCCGTCGGCAGCTGATCCAACGCTAGCGCGCCGACCCAGTCATTTTCCGCTTTCCACCCCAAGCCGGGTGTTTTGCCGCGTGACAAGCTGCTTGCGCGGCGCAACGGGATACGGCCGACGGCGACGTTCGCAACGCCCTTACGGTCCGCAACGACGAGCATTTGCGCGGGGGCGATGAATTTTGAGCGCAGCGCCAGCGCCTCGTCGACGGATTTGACGCGCGCCAGCCGCAGCATCGCTTCAATCGTCGTGTCGTCATCGGCCAAGATGGTCCAACTCAGCGCGGCGACGTGCCCCTCGGGCGTAATTCTGGCGAGCTGCGGCCAATCCAAGGGAATGACCGGGCCATGCCGCGTCCGCATTAGCTCGACCTCCACCCCATTGCCGCCGCTGAGCCCGATCACCGTTTTGCGGCGCTCAAGCGGCTCCCAACCTGTCGGCGTGCGATAGCGGCTTGGGTCTTTGGGATCGAGCTTCTCAATAAAGAAGTCGCCGGTATCGGCTGCGAGGGCGCCGAAGCCCCAGGCGACGCGGGTGTTGCGCCCGGTGAGGAGAACGGGAGCGCCGGGCAAAGTTGCGCCGATTGCGCCGCCATCGCCGAAATCCAGCCGGGCGACGTACCAAAGGCCAGGAGCGAGCAGCGGCAGGCCGGGATCCGCTGCGAGCAACGGCGCGCTGCGGCCGGATCGAGCGGCTGACACCGCCCAAGCTTGGGAAACGGCGACAAAGGTTGTCGGCGCGCCGGCGGGCAGCAGATCCGCTGCGCGAGCCGGGCCGGCCGCCAAGAGAAGATGAGCGCGCTTCAGTTCGGTCAAAAAAGGGCTTGAGGAAAGCGCGCTCATGAGTTTCAGCACGCTAATCGAATCCTCGGGCCGCCAAGGCGAGACCGTCGCCCCCAGCAGCATCAGCTCCGGCGATCCGCCGCCTAACGCGTTTTGGTCCACGACCTTGATCCAGGCGTTCACGCCGTCGGCATAGGCTTTGAGTATGGATCTCGCATCCGGCGACAGGGCGGAGAGTGAGCGTTTCGACGCCCCCTCGATGTCGAGCGCTCTTGCCGTGGCGTCGATCCTCAGCAGCAAGGCCCGCGCGTCTTTTTTGCCGCCGAGTATCGCGGCGGGCAGCGCCCAGTCCACCCCCAGCTCCGACAATCGGCCGCCAGCGATCCGACGCATCAGCTCCATTTGCCACAGGCGATCCTGCGCGTGACTGAAGCCGAGGGCGAAATACACGTCCCGTTCGCTCTTGCCGAAAATATGCGGCGCGGCGCGGCTGTCGCGCACGATCTCGACTTCGGCGCTCAGCCCCGGCGTCTCGTGCTCGACATTATAGTCCGGCAGCGAGCGCGCCATCAGGACATAGAGGAACAACACGCCGATGAGGGCGATGCCGGCGGCTGCGATCACCAACCAGCGTATCATTCGAAATGCGCGCATCGTGACTGCCCTTTAGAGATGTACTGATCCGCGCCGCTCCTCGCCGCGATTGCGGTCTCATATCGCAGCTGGTTCCGCTGGAAAACTCGCGATAAGCGCTTCTTTTTGCAAAGCGGTTCTTGACGGGCGCCGGCGCCAAACGGCCATTGTGCTCAGGACGTTTTTAGAGGTTAAACAAACTGCGTCTTAATCGATTTAGGGAGGAGTGTCCTATGGCGAAAGCAGCGTTTATCGGACTTGGCGTGATGGGATATCCCATGGCTGGCTGGATGCAAAAAGCTGGACATGAGGTAACCGTCTACAATCGCACCGCCGCCAAGGCGGAAAAATGGGCGGCGGAATATGGCGGAAGCTTCGCGCCAACGCCAAAAGCCGCTGCGGAGGGGGCGGATTTCGTGATGGCCTGCGTTGGCGACGATCCGGACCTGCGGATGGTGACGATCGGCGCGGATGGCGCGTTTGACGGTATGAAGCCTGGCGCGACTTTTGTCGATCACACCACAGCCTCGGCTGAAGCAGCGCGCGAGCTCTATGCGACGGCGAAAGAACGCGGCTTTGGTTTTGTCGACGCGCCCGTGTCTGGCGGACAGGCAGGAGCGGAAAACGGTCAGCTGACGGTGATGTGCGGCGGTGACGAAGAGGTTTACGCGGCGGCCGAGCCGCTGATCATGACCTACGCCAAGGCCAGCAAGCGTTTGGGCGCGGCCGGCGCTGGTCAGCTGACGAAGATGGTTAATCAAATCTGCATCGCCGGATTGGTCCAGGGGCTGTCCGAAGCCCTCGCTTTTGCGCAAAAGGCGGGGTTGGATGGCGAAGCCGTTGTTGAGGCGATCAGTCAAGGCGCGGCTGGCTCGTGGCAAATGTCTAATCGTTACAAGACCATGCTTGCCGATGAGTTTGAGTTTGGCTTTGCGGTGGATTGGATGCGCAAGGACCTTGGCATCTGTTTGGCCGAAGCAAAGCGCAACGGCGCGCGACTTCCTGTGACGGCGCTTGTGGACCAGTTCTATAGCGGCGTGCAGCAGCGCGGCGGCGGACGCTGGGATACGTCAAGCCTTATCAAGCTGCTGAACGATAAGTAACGCAGCCATCGGCGTGAGGGCTGCGCGCCCTTCGCGCCGATTTCGCGCGGGCCATCCGCTCCGGGCCGCCCGCGCCTTGCTTATGCGATCACTGCGCAAGCAAGGCGAACGCCGGTTGTAACGTTGCGATGTCCGCGCCGCGCCCAAAAACGCTCGGCGCTGCGGCAGCTTTCGGCCTGATCAAACCAGGAGCCGCCGCGCCGCAGCGCGGTGTCGGCGGAGGAAATGCGCGCGGAGCAATCGGTCGGCGCGCCATGATAGCTGTCCCGCCATTGATCCTGGCACCATTCCCAAACATTTCCGTGCATATCATACAGGCCAAACGGATTAGCCGCCTTGCGGGCGACGGCATGTGCGCGCCCGCCGCTATTTTGCGCAAACCAACCATGTTCTGCGAGCGCCGCGCTGTCATCGCCGAAGCTGTAGGCGGCGGGCGAGCCTGCGCGACACGCATATTCCCATTCCGCCTCCGATGGCAGCCGCCAACGGTCGCCAGTCACCGTACGGAGCCATAGCGCGTAGGCTTGGGCGTCCAGCCAGCTGATATTGATCGCCGGGCGCTCGCCATCGCCCGCCCCTTCCGGCGCCGGCGCATCTGCGGCGCGGCGATATGCGGCGAAGGCGGCGTCGGTCGTCGGCGTTTCGGCCAGCGCAAAGGCGGCGACCCGCCGGGAATGTTGAGGCTGATCGTCCCTTTCCGCGGAGGCGTTGTCGCTCGGGGCGCCCATCAGGAAATCGCCGGCGGGGATCCGGCGTATTTTCGGAACGGGCAGGCGATCACCGCCATCAATGAGGTCGAGCGCATGGGCGCGCATGGCGCCGAGCAGCCCTGCGTCCGGGAACGCCTCGGCCATCTGCACTGCGCGCCCATCATTGAGCTTGGCCAGCGCAACAACGCTTGCGGCGCCCAGCAAGGTTGCGTCTTCCGCAAAGGCGATCGCGGCCAGCGCGTCGACCGCTTCGGCCTGACCGAGCCGCCCCAACTCAAGCGCCGCCATGGCGCGCACGCTTTCTCTCCGCTTGCGGTCCATCAAGCTGTGGAGCGCGGCGGCGCCGAGCCGGCGCCGTTGAGCCTCGGTGAGCAGCCCCAGCTCGCCAAAAAGTTCAAGCGCGTGGCGCTGAAGCTTGGTGTTTTTCGCGCGCTCCAGCCTTTCAGCGATCGCTTCGACCGCGGTCGGCAGCGTTTGATCCGTCCGGCGAAGATTGAGCGGATCTTGCATCGCGCCGGCTTGGAGCGCGGAGCCGATCTGCCGCGCGGCGACGGTCATCATCGCGCGTTGAGCGGCTCGGCTGCGCCGGCCCGGCCGCGCCGACTCATCGCGACCCGAGGCCCGTTTGAGGATGCGGGCGCGATCAAACAGCGTGAATTCAAGCACGCCGGGCTGATCGATTTCGCGCGCGCCGGGGCTGAAGACCCGCCGGCTTTCGGCGCGGCGGAAATACAGCCGTTCGTCAAACGGGTCGAGCACGTCAATTAATCGACCGGCGAAGGCCGCCCGCACCTGCCGCGTTCGGCCGGCGATGGAAATCGCCTGAAGCACCGCCGCTAGAACCAACAGGTCCAACCCGGCGCGCAGGCCAAAGACCACAGAGGCGCCCGCCGGTGTCGCGGGGCTGATCGGCGTGCCATTCGGTACGTGAAAGACTTCGGACCAATCGACAAAAGGCACGGATTTGGCCAGTTCCGCGCCAAAATAGCTGTACCAGCTGAGCGGGTTGTCGCGGGCGACCTTGCCAAAGACGCCGTCGAGCGTCCAATTCTCCGATAGCTGATAGCCAATGAGAGAGAGCGGACGGTTCGGCGCGTCCTCAATGGCGAAGGTGTTGGGGGTCAGCAGCTCAATATGCATCAGAGCGAGTGGGATCAGGGCGAAGAGACTGACAAGCCCCGTCAGCGCCTCGTCTCTCAAATCCTCTCGAAATCCGATTCGGCGCACCGGCGCCGGCGCATCGTCGCCGACAACGCCGCTGGGTCGAGGCTCCTCCGTCCGCGTAATTAGGAACGCGTCCCGATCCTGCTCCACCCACGCCCAGCGGCGGGCGACGCCAATAATCATCACCATGACAAGACAGATGAGGATCAGCGCCGTTTGGTCGGGGAGTCCCAACTGCTGCTGGAGCGTCGAGCCCGGCGTCAGCCGCAGACCAGCGAGAAAGGCGGCTGCGATCCAAAGGAAGAGCACAAGGTAACGCGGCCCGTAGCCGATCCGGTGGGCGCCCGCCAGGGATGCGAACACTTTCGCCAGCAACCAATCGACCACGCTTAAGACGCGTGAAGGGATCCGGCCAAGGAACTTTAGCGCCGTCCAGACAACGCGGAAGGCGCCGCCGAGCACAAGCCGCGCAATCGACATCGTTTCCGATCGTCGACGGGCGCGGCGCGACTGTTGAGCGCGAAGGGCGGCGCGTGTACGCCGCGCGCCATCCAACCAGGCCTCGATCGTTTGCTCCCATCCGGCGGCAAGGGCGAGCATGGCGATGATGATGATCGCCGCCCATCCGCCCTCCGGGGTTATGGCGTCCCCCAAAGCATCCGGCGACTTGCGTGCGCGTTCTGCGGCGTTGGGCGCCCATTCGAGGGTCAACCACAGCACCAACGTCAAGAGGCCGCCGAGGATCCACCCGCCGACAACCCCGATGCTCGGGCGAATGAAACCGTCGGTAAGAAAGCCGGTGGGATCCGCGGCCGCGCGCGCCTCCCACACTCTGCGGTCGCCTTGCCGACGCAGCCAACGCCAAAGACTGGCGCGCCGCCCCTGTTTCTGCGCCGCCCCGTACTGTTGTTGCATTCTCGACCCCACCGCAAACCGCTGTTGTTAACCAAAGCGGGTTTTGCCTGGAGAGGCCGGCAAAAGCGAGGCCGAGATGCGTGTTAGGGTGCGAACTCCTAGGGTCGAAACCCCTTCATCAGGCGTCGTCAGCGCTTCCTAGCCCGTTCTCGGCTGCGCACCGGGCGCGGAGCGGGCTGATTGCCCGGTCAAG
>JALEGB010000025.1 GCA_022760355.1 Neomegalonema sp. | reverse complement strand
GGGGTGCGTCAGCGACGCTCGCCGGTGGAACCACACCGCCCTCGCGCCGCTTCCTGCCCCAAAAGCGCGTTTGACGGGCTGGCGACGACCAGATTTATGAGTTCCCACCCTAGCCGCCAAACAAGGTCTGATGCATCAGCCGCCCTGGCAGGAGGGTGAAGAGCCCGGCGGTCAGCAATGCAAAGACGAACAGGGCGAGCATGCCGCGTTTATGGGCGCGGAAGCGTCGCTGTCGAGCGGCGTAGAGGGCGGCCGGCAGGCCAACCAGCGTCAAGATTGACAGCAGATGGATGGGGGACCAGGAGCCCCAGAGTTTGATCTCGTGGATCCAAAACGAACTTATGGCCAGCGTCGCCATCGCCGCGGACCAGATCCAGCCCATGGCGCGATGGCGGCCGCCGCCCTTGGGAAGCGCGAGCTGCGCCGCGCCCAGGATGAAGGCGACGCTGGCCGCAATCACGTGGATCTGAATCGCCAGCGTCGCTTGCAGAAGCGGCGTCAGCGTCATGTTAGGCTCCCGCCCCAGCGCGCATCAGGCCTCAAGCCGCCGCACAAATTTTTCGAACAGGGTGCGGCCTGGCTCCGTGTCCTGAGCGTCCAGAACTGTTTCCACGCTTTGAGCGCCGGCGGCGGCGAGCAGGTCGGTGAGCATGCCGGCCTGGGCCGCGTCCGCGGATAAGCGCGCCTCGCCGGGAAAGCCGGCCAGCGGGCGGTCCTCGATCACGCCGCCGATGCGTCTCAGGGCGGGCTCGGCGCGGGCGAGCGCCGCGGCCTCGATCTTCGCCGAGATCGTGGCTTTACGGCCTTGCGGCGCGCCGGAGCCGAGACGGTCCAAGACGGCGCGCAAGGCCGTCAGAGCGCCATCGGTCCAATTCGCGACCAATGACGCGCACAGATGCGCCTCGCTTTGCAGGATCACGCCATCTTCGAGAATTTTCAGGTGGTTCGCGCGCAGGGTGGCGCCGCTCGACGTGATGTCGACGATCGCCTCCGCCGCGCCGGCCGCAACGAGCCCTTCGGTCGCGCCCTGACTATCAACCAGCCGATAGTTGGCGACGCCGCGCTCCGCGAAAAAGCCGCGCGCCAGCCGCGCATATTTGGTGGCGACGCGCAGAGGATGGCCGTGGCGGGCGCGGAAGTCCGCCGCAACATCGTCCAGATCATCGGTGGTCGCGACGTCAATCCAGCATTCAGGCACGGCGACGATCACATCCGCATGGCCGAAGCCAAGCGGCGTGATCAGCTCCACCCGCCGGGTCCAGTCGACGGCGCGCTCGCGCACCAGATCTTCGCCGGTCACGCCGAGATGAATGTCCCCCGCCGCGAGTTTGCCGGGAATTTCGCCCGCTTGCAGAAAAATCAACTCGACGCCGTCCACGCCGACAAGCTCGCCTTCATAGCGCCGGTCATTGGATGATTTGACCAGCTCCACGCCGCGCGCTTTCAGATAGTCGGCCATCTGCGCTTGCAGACGCCCTTTTGACGGCAGTCCAAAGCGGAGACCGCTCGCATCACCTGCATCCGCCATTACGCCGCCTCTTCGCTTTCGATGAGTTTCAGAACCGCTTCCGGCCGCAACGCCGCGCCAACGCCGGTTAGCTGCTCCTCCGGGGCGAGGAGGCGGCAGAGCTGATCATATCTGCCGCCGCCGCCGAGTTTCGCGAGTGCGCCCGAGGCGTCGGTCGCCTGCATTTCGAAGACGAAGCCGTCATAATAATCCAGGTTGCGGCCAAAATCCGCGTCGTATCGCAGGCCGGCAAGCTCAACCTTCTGCGCCTTGAGGGCGGCGACGCGCGCTTCCAACCCTTCAATCGCCGTATTGAGCTCCTCAGTTTCATTGAATGCGCCGCTCTTGAGCACTTTGCGCAGCGCTTTCGGCGCATCCGTGAGCGGCGTGGAGATTGAGAGCGCGGCCGAAAGCGCGCTTTTCGTCGCTTCGGCGAGCGGATGGGCGGCTGCGTCTTTGGCTTGCCGCAAGAACCGTTCGATGATCTCTTCCGCGCTGCGGTCGCCGATTTGGGGCGCGTTCTTCAGCTTCGCTGCGGCGGCGGCGGCTTCATTGTCCTTCAGCCCGCCGACGCTTTTGAGATACGCGATCCGGGCGGCGGCTTCGCCCTCCAGATCTCCGCTGAAAAACGCCAGGAGCGATGCGAATTGGCTTGGGCGGCGGAAGCGCCGCGTGAGCCGGCGGCGCCAGCTTTCAGGCATGTCCGCAGCGTTAATCAGCGCCGACACGACAGCAAGATCGCCGACGATGGTGTCAAAGGACTGCGCGCCGGCCAGGGAGAGCGCACGCAGCGAGGTTTCCAGAATTTCGGCGTCGGCCAGGGGCGTGGACGGCTCGCCCAGAATCTCAACGCCCGCCTGAACATGTTGTAGATAGCCGTCGCCATCGTCGCGCTGGCGGCGGAAAACCGGGCCGAAATAGCCATAGCGCGCCGGCTTGCCGCGGCCGTCGCTGTTCAAATGGGCGCGCAATACCGGCACGGTGTAGTCGGGCCGCAGGCACCAGCTTTCGCTGCGATTGTCCTCGAGGACAAAGGCGCGCTCCCAGATTTCCTCGCCATAGAGTTCAAACAGCAGGTCGGCCGGCTGCATCACCGCAGGCTCGATCGGCACAAAGCCGCCCTCGGTAAATACGTTGGCGAGCTCCGACGACACCCGGTTGAGCGCGATCCAGTCCTCTGGCGCATAGTCTGGCGCGGCGCGGCGCACCAGCGCGGCTTCGATCAAAGAGGCCGACAGGCTCATCACTTTAACTCCGCGTCACGTGCGGCGGCGCGGGCCAGAAGCTCATGCACGGCTTCGACAAGCTGGTCGCGCGGCGCCGAGAACTGCGCCGGTTGCGCCTTCCACTCTTCATTTGATTCGATCGTTGCGGCGAGCTGCGCGCCGAGGGCGAGATCTTTGATCTGGACGACGCCCGCTTCGCGTTCGTCAGACCCTTCGATGATTGCGGCGGGGGCGCGCCGTTTGTCGGCGTATTTCAGCTGCTTGCCCATATTGCCGCCGCCGCCCTGATACATCTCCGCTCGGATGCCGGCGGCGCGGAGTTCGGCGACCATCGCCATTGGCCGGGTCATGGCGCTCTTGTCGAGCGAAAGCACCACGACCGGGCCGCGCGCCAGATCTGTATCCTGCGCGCCTTTTGCCGCGAGGGCGGCGAGCAGACGGTCAACGCCGATGGAGACGCCGGTCGCCGGCGCAGCCTGGCCGGTGAAGCGTTTGACGAGGTCGTCATAGCGACCACCGCCGGCGACGGAGCCGAACCGCCGTGGGCGGCCTTTTTCGTCGAGTATCTCGAAGGTCAGCTCGGCCTCGAAGACCGGACCGGTGTAATAGCCGAGCCCGCGAACGACCGATGGATCGATCTTCGCGCGGTCGGCCGCGACGCCGCCGGCCTCCAGCAACGCGGCGATTTCCTCGAGCTCTTCGACCCCCTTGCGTCCGGCCTCGGAAGCGCCGACCAGCTCCTTCAACCGCGCGCAGGTCGCCGCGCCATTGTCGCGCTCCGCCTCAACGAAGCCGATAATCAGCTCGATCTGTTCCTCGGAGAGGCCCGCGCCGTCGGTAAAGTCGCCTGATTCGTCCTTGCGGCCGGGGCCGAGCAGCAGCCGGACGCCGTCCGGACCGAATTTGTCGAGCTTATCGATCGAGCGCAGGACCGTCATCCGCTGCTCGACCATCGTCGCGTCGCCGTCCGGATCCTCCGGGTTGAGCAGGCCGATCGCCTCCATCACGCCGTTCAGGACTTTGCGGTTATTGATTCTGATCTGGTAGTCGCCGCGCTGAACCCCGGCGGCCTCGAGCGCGTCGGCCAGCATGCCGCAAATCTCCGCATCCGCCGCCGCGCCGGGGGCGCCGACGGTGTCCGCATCGCACTGATAGAATTCGCGATAGCGCCCCGGCCCCGGCTTCTCATTGCGCCAGACCGGTCCGACCGCGTAGCGGCGGTAGGGCGAGGGCAGCTCCTGCCGGTACTGCGCCGCGACGCGCGCCAACGGCGCCGTCAGATCGTAGCGCAGGGCCATCCATTTTTCGTCTTCATCCTGAAAACCGAAGATGCCGCCCATCGGGCGGTCGACGTCGGGCAGGAATTTGCCGAGCGCATCGACGAACTCGATCGCAGACGTCTCCAACGGATCAAATCCATAGAGGCGGTACGTCTCGGTGATCTTACGCAGCATCGCTTGGCGCGCGAGGCACTCCTCCGCGAAGCTGTCACGGAACCCGCGCGGCGCTTCGGCCTTTGGGCGGGTTGGTTTTTTCTTTTTTTTGCTGTCGGCGGCCATCATACGCCCGGTCTGCGCACGGCCTCGCCGCGCTATCGTCATCCGGGATGCGCTCTATAGGATCACGCGGTCAGCGGCAACCTAGGGGTTGCGTCGAGCGCCTCGCCGCGCCGCCCGCGGCGGCGCCGGCGCGATTATTCAGCGTCGATCTTGGCTTTCTTGCACAGTGATTCGCGAACCATTACGCCGGCTTTGCCGAAGTTCATGCGTCCGGCATACTGGCTTTTCAGCGCCGCCATTACTTTTGAAATGTCGCGAATGCCGTCGGCGCCAAGGGCGCGCATGACTTCGTTGATAGCGCGTTTGGTTTCAGCCTCATCCAGAGGGCGCGGCATGAATTCACGAATGACGGCGATTTCCGCCCGCTCGCGCTCTGCAAGTTCGAGCCGGCCGCTTTCTTCATAGGCGCGGGCCGAGTCTTCGCGTTGCGCGATCATGGTGCCGAGCAGTTGCATAACGTCCGCGTCCCAGCTGGTTTCAGCAGGGGTTTCGACATCTTCGCCGTTCGGCGCATTGCGGCTCGCAAGACGATCTCTAATCGCGGCGTTAATCAAGCGCAGCGTGGCGAGGCGCGTTTGCTCGTCAAGTTTTGACGCTTCTTCAAGAGCAGCAGCCAGTTTGGCCCGCATATCGGATCCCTTATTTGATTCCGCGCGCATCTACACGTTTCTTAGACTTGGCGCAATCTGTGTTATCTTCGTCGCGATGGCGTCACGTCCTGCTTGAGGTGCGGGGGCGGACGCGCTAAGAGGCCGAAGATTTGACCGGAGCATATAACCGGAGCCTCCGCTATGCCTAATTCCGCTGATCTCGCCGCCGTCGCCGGCGGCGGGTCGAGTGTCGGCGCGCCCGACGATGGTCGTCCGACCGCATGCATTGCGCTTGCGAGCGGCGACATTTTCTACGGCCGCGGCTTCGGCGCTTCTGGCGTCGCCGCGGGCGAGCTTTGCTTCAATACGGCTCTGACCGGATATCAGGAGATCCTTACGGATCCTTCCTATGATGGTCAGATCGTCATGTTTACCTTCCCGCACATTGGCAATGTTGGCGCCAACGCTGAGGATGACGAAGCCGCGAAGCCGGTCGCCCTGGGGCTCGTGTGTCGTGAGCTGCCGACCGCCCCCGCCAATTGGCGCGCGACGCACCCGCTGCATGACTGGCTTGCCGCCAGCGGCCGCATCGGCGTGGCCGGCGTCGATACGCGGCGCCTAACGCGGCTTGTCCGCCGTCAGGGCGCCTTGCACGCCGTGATCGCGCACGATGAGAAAGGCGTATTCGATACGGCGGCGCTGGTCGCCAAAGCTCAGGCTTTCGCAGGCCTTGAAGGCAAAGATTTGGCGTCGGGCGTATCGACTGACAAGTCCTATCCGTGGCGTCAGACCCGCTGGGAGTGGTCTAAGGGCTATTCCGACCAGGCCTCGCCGCGCCATAAGGTCGTTGCGCTCGATTTTGGCGCCAAACGCAATATCCTGCGTCTTCTGGCGGACAAGGGCTGTGATGTTGTTGTTCTTCCAGCCACCGCAACCGCTGAGCAGGTGCTGGCCGAGCAGCCCGCTGGCGTATTCCTGTCGAACGGACCCGGCGATCCGGCTGCGACGGCGACGCATGCCGGCCCTGTGATCAAGCAGCTGATCGATGCGGGGCTGCCGGTTTTTGGCATCTGCCTCGGCCATCAGATGCTGGCGCTCGCCTTGGGCGCGAAGACCGTCAAGATGCCGTTCGGGCATCATGGCGCGAACCATCCGGTGAAGGAAATGGCGACCGGCAAAGTTGAGGTGACGTCGA
The DNA here is from genome assembly GCA_022760355.1 of Neomegalonema sp. Lineage (GTDB taxonomy): Bacteria > Pseudomonadota > Alphaproteobacteria > Rhodobacterales > Rhodobacteraceae > JALEGB01. Next base: position 31,649 of record JALEGB010000025.1, on the reverse strand, counting down.
TGAATCACGGCTTCGCCGTGGACGCCAGCACCTTGCCGGACGGCGTTATTGAGACCCATGTCTCGCTGTTCGACGGCTCCAATTGCGGCTTGGCGGTGAAGGATAAGCCGATCTTTTCGGTTCAGCATCACCCCGAAGCCAGCCCTGGTCCGCAGGATAGCCACTATCTGTTCGAACGGTTCGTCGCGGCAATGGATGCGCGCGCAAGCGGCGGCGCCTAATCAGCTGGCGCGAGAGCGCGCCAGAATGAAACAGACGCCCCGAAACGGGATCGGCGCGGGTCAGTTGGCCAGCGCGGCGTCGAGTGCGCCGCGCGCCTCCATCGCCGCTAGATCGTCCGAGCCGCCAATCGGCTCGCCGCCGATGAAGATTTGCGGCACCGTCCGGCGCCCCTCCGCGCGTTCGACCATTTCCGCCTTCGCCTCGGCGTCGCCGAAAACGTCAATCTCGCGATAGGCGACGCCTTTTGCGTCCAGCAGCCGTTTCGCCCGGATGCAGTAGCCGCAGAAGGGCGAGGTATAGATTTCGACTTGTTTCATAGACCTTGCCTTTCAGCCGCGCCGGTCATGCGGACTGGCGGGGAGTGGCGCCGTTCCCGGCGTTTTGCTCATGGAGCGGCGATATGGCGTCGTTGAGGGCGAGCGCAAGAGGATCGCGGGCGGCGCGGGCGAACACAAGCACGTCAATCTGCGAGGCGCCCGCGGCGCGCAGATGGCTGGCGGCGCTGCTGAGCGTGGCGCCTGTGGTCATGACATCGTCAATCAACACCACGCGACGGCCATTGATGCGCGCGATTGCGCTTTTGCGAAGGGCGAAGGCGCCGTCGACATTCTGCCGCCGCGCCTTTCGGTCGAGGCCGCCCTGGCTGGGGGTGGCGCGGGGGCGGCGCAGGACATCCGCGGCGAGCGTTGCGTCGCTTGCCGCGGCGACGGCGCGGGCGAGTTCGAGCGATTGGTTGAACCGTCGTTTCGCGCGTCGGGTCCAGTGAAGCGGAATGGGCACAAGCATCGGCGCCTCGCCACGCTCAGCCGCCAGTAACGCCGCCCCGGCCCGAGCCATCCATGCGCCCATTGATTTCGCGGCGTCCAGCCGGTCGCCATGCTTCAGGGCGAGGACGAGGTCCCGCCCAACGCCTTCATACAGGCAAACAGCTGCGCCGCGGCGCCAGCCGCGCGGGCTTTCGGCGCAATCGGCGCAGTGCGGGGGCAGGTTCGGGATGTCATAGGCGAACGGCGCGGCGCATATCGCGCAGGCGTTGTTATCGAGCTGCCGCATGTCGCGCCAACACGCCCCGCAGAGCGCGCCGGCGCGCTCGGTCGGAGCGCCGCACGCCATGCAGCTGGGCGGGTACAGCCAATCGAGCGCTGCCGTGATCAGTGCGTGCGCCATTTGTCGCCCCCGGATTTCGCGTTGATGAAATCTAGCCTATCTGAGACGGCATGACGACGCCGCCACACCTTTTTGATCGAGATTTACGGGCCTTGCGGCGCGACCGCGCGGCGCGTGACGGGCGTTTCGCAGACGCGGACTATTTGCATCGGGCGGCAGCCGCCGGTTTTGTGGAGCGGTTAGAGCCGGTAAACCGGGCTTTTCCGCACGCCGTGGTCCTTGGCGCGGCGCATGGGGTCTATGCAGACGCGATCGCTGGGCGTTTCGGCGTTGAACAGATTGACGCGATGGAGGGAGCGCCTGCGCTCGCCCGGCAAAGCGCTGCGCGCTGCGCCGATCTCGATCCGCCCGCCCTTGAGGAGGGGCGCTATGATTTGCTGCTGATCGGGCTGGAGCTGCACGCGGTGAATGATCCGATCGGGACGCTGGTTGCGGCGCGGCGCGCGTTGAAGCCGGACGGATTGATGCTCGCATGCATGTTCGGCGGCGAGACGCTCCGTGAGCTGCGCGCGGCGTTGGCGGAGGCGGAAATTACGGTGCGGGGCGGTTTGAGCCCGCGCGTCGCGCCGATGGCTGAGCTGCGCGATTTGGGCGGGCTCTTGATGCGAGCCGGCTATGCGATGCCCGCCGCGGATGCGGACCGTCTTGAGATCTGGCAGCCCAATTTCAGCGCGTTGCTGGCGGATATCCGGGCGATGGGCGAGGCGAATTGCTTGGTGGAACGCAGCAGAAGCTTTACGCCCGCGCGCGTGTTTGCGATGGCGGGAGCGCTGTATGCTGAGCGGCATGCGCGCGCGGACGGCAAATTGAAGGCGAGCGTTGAGCTCATCTACCTCGCCGGGTGGGCGCCGGCGGCGGACCAGCCGCAGCCGCTGCGTCCGGGCTCCGCGGCAGTGCGGCTCGCGGACGCGCTCGGTGCGGCTGAGCGTAAATTGCCCGGCGATTGATCCGGCCCGATGCGGGTCACGCCGCCGCATGGCGCAGCGGAAGCTTAAACGCGTCCAGCAACGTACTGACCTGATCGCGCGCGCTTTCAAATGCGCGGTGTACGGCGCGCGGCTCGTCCTCATCCAGCTTGATGTCAAACAGAGCCAGCCCGGATTGGTGGTAGTCCCGATACCGCTTCGGCAACCAGGGGCCGACTTCGGCGCGAAAACCGATGCGCCCCGCCAAGGTGGCGAGATCGGCGGACGGCCGCGGCGGCGGCGCGCTTTCAGGATCGTCCGATTGGCGGACGACGATCCAGTCCAGCGGCGGAAGCCTGGTTTCCGTGCGGATCTTGCGGCATTCCCAGATCATATCGGCGTAGATTGACGGCCCGATAATCTCGCGGCTGATCGGATCGATCCGGGCCAGAACATTCACGTCCGCCTCGTCCTCGGAGATCGGCGTAACGACGGTGTCCGCCGCGGCGTGGGCCAACCGGTTCAAATAGCGGTCCGTCGCGTCGCAGTCGATGATGAGGAAATCGCAATCCTCATAGATATTCTGCACCGCCGCGGTGAAGCCCTCGAGCTCTCGTGTTTCCGCCGCCTCCGCCGTTTCGCTTTGGCGAAAATAGACGTGGGCCAGATAGGGCGTGCCCAGTTGATAGTCGGAATATCCGTTGGAAAGCTTGGTGTGCGCACGATGCTGGAAGAACCGGAGCAACGTCCGACGTTGGCGGTCCAGATCAATCACGCCGACTTTGTACCGCAGCCGGAGCAGAGCGACGCTCAGTTCAATCGCGAGCAGAGACTTGCCGGTTCGTGGCGCTTCGCCGCCGAACACGACGACATGCGCCGGCTCCGTCGGTCGTCTACGCCCCGTCGCATATGTTGCTTGCTGTCCCGTCATTTCCTCGCGCTCCGCTCGTCGCCCGGCGGCGATCGCGCGCCGCAGGCGATTCCCCCGCTGGGCGATTTGTGGCGCGCCGAGCGGACGGAACCGGGAATTTAGGCAAGCTTGCAGAGATCGCGAAGTCTCGCGGACGTTGTGTTGCAAAGCTGGGCGCAATGTGTGGTTGTTGTGCACAGCTAGGAAAATTGTTTCTGTAGTCCCGAAGGTTAGGGGATGCGGGGCGAGCAGGGCGGGCAAGGGGAGCTCAGCTGCTTCAACATCATGAATACAAAGCGGTTCCGTTTGGCGCTGGCTCCCCGCCCCCCATATTTTCAGCTCAGGCGGCGGTAACCAGTTCCCGCGCTTCCGCGACAGTTTTGCGTAGATCGGCCAGCGTTGGCGCTGAGGCCGAGCGCAAGGCGCGTTGCATCTCCGGCCGTTCCGCGGCGGCGGCGAGCTTCGTCTGCAACTGCTCAGGGTCGGCTTCGGCGATCGCGGCGACATCCCGGTATCCGGCGAAGACGAGCAAAACCGCCTCCGCCCGCCGCAACCGTTGCATCCGAACCAGCAGGCCGGCTTGAGCGCGCCAGGCTGACACGACTTTCGCCGTGATCCGCCGATCGCGCAGGCCGTCGGCGACGCTTTTGGGGTCGATGGCGAGCAGATCTCCCACTGTTTTCAGCCCCAGCGCCTCCAGCCGCGCAGCGGTTTTCGGGCCGATCGAGGGGGCTTGCTCCAGCGGCGCGTCTCGCGTCAGCCGCCGCCGCCGCGTGGCGCGGCCTTCGAGAGCGGTCGGCTTGGTCTGGGCCCGTTGCTCGGCGGCGGCCGCGATCGCTTTGCGCACCACGCGGCATTCGCGCGGCATATTGCGCTCCAACCCGCCCGTTTTCTCAACTTCGGCGTAGATCCGCCGCACCGCCGCGCGTTCAGCGACGTTCTCCATCTTCTTCGCAACCCACGCCACGGGAATTCCAAGGGTCGCCACGACGGTCCGGGCCGTCAGGCTCACCTCCGGCGGCGTCATGCCTGCGTCAATGATCGCGCGGTCGAAGGTGAAGGCGATCGCGGTCGCTGCGCGGGCGAGTTGGCGTGAGGCGATGGCGCGCCCCGCGGCGTTCAGCCCGTCTTCAGGCGTGGCGGCGCCGCGGGCCGGGTCATAGGCCTCGATCAGCGCGGTGTATGATTCGTGCGCGTCAGCGGCGGCTTCGCGGATGAGTTTTGCGAGCCAGCCATCTTCCTCGGCGCGATCCGCAGCAAGCGGGGTGGTTGGATCGGCTGCGGACCAGAGCGCTTCGAAATCCTTCGAAATCGTCCATTCGATGCCGCGATGCACTTTGGTTTCAGCATCGGAGGAGCCGGTATGCAGCGGCATCAGCGGGTCGGAGACATAGTGGCTGAGGACGCCTGCGGCATGCACGGCGTCGTCCCACCGGCGTTGTTCCAGCATATCGACCATCCGCCCATACCAGCGTTCCGCGGCCTCTGGCGCGCCGCCAAATTCGGCGCCGCCCTCGGCGCTGGGATGCAGAACGTGGTTCTGGAAGTCCTTAAAGCTCTTGTCCGGCTCCTTCGATCCCTCGAGCAGCAGCCGCGCGCGGCTGAGAAACAGTCGGCGCCACGCGTCCGCGTCCCCCGCCTCCATCCGCACAAGCGCGCGCAGCGCGAGCTTATGGTGGGAGCCGGATGCATGCGCCGCGTAAAGAAGACGAAACAGAAAGCTCATAGGATCCTCGATAACATCGCCAAGCGCTGGTCCTTCGGCGCTTTTTCGGGGTGAATGCGTCGTTTTCGCCAAACCTCGCAGCATTTCCGACGCGCTTTCTCGCGCTACATATGCGGCGACGCAACGAAACGCACGCGCCGAAGCGCGCCGCCGGCGCCGCGGCTATATTTTGAGAGAGCATATGTTTGACAAGCCTGGACACGGTCGCCTCGCTCACGCGCCAGCGGATCATCCGCCGGTTCCGCCCGCCAAAACCGGTCTGCTGATCGCCAATCTCGGCACGCCGGACGCGACGGATTACTGGTCAATGCGGCGGTATCTCAATGAGTTTTTGTCAGACAAGCGCGTGATTGAGTGGCCAAGCTGGATCTGGCAGCCGATCCTGCAGCTGATCGTTTTGACGAAGCGCCCTTTTTCCAGCGGCAAAAATTATGAGGGCATCTGGAATAAAGAAGCGGATGAGAGCCCGTTGCTGACGATCACCAAATCTCAGACGGCGAAGTTGGCGGAGCGGATGCAGACGACCTATGGCGATGATGTTGTCGTGGATTTTTGCATGCGCTACGGCAATCCCTCGACGCCAAGCGTGATTTCGAAGCTGAAGGATCAGGGCTGTGAGCGGATCGTTTTCTTTCCGCTTTATCCACAGTACGCCGCGGCGACGACGGCGACGGCCAATGATCAGGCGTTCCGCGCGCTGATGCGGATGCGCTGGCAGCCGGCTCTTCGCACCGTTCCGGCCTACTATGATCATCCGCTATACATCGAAGCGCTCGCCCAATCGATTGAACGCGCAACGGCTGGGCTGGCCGCCGATCAACAACCCGAGGTGTTTGTCGCCTCCTATCACGGCATTCCCAAAAGCTATTTTGAAAAGGGCGACCCGTATCACTGCACCTGTCAAAAAACCTCGCGCCTGCTTCAGGAGCGGTTGGGCTGGCCGGCGGAGCGGCTGCAGACGACATTCCAATCCCGATTCGGTCCGGAGGAGTGGCTGCAGCCCTACACCGTGGAGCATGTGGCGGAGCTGGCGAAAACGGGTGTGAAGCGGATTGCTGTGCTGGCGCCGGGATTCTCCTCCGACTGCGTCGAGACGCTCGAAGAGATCAATGAGGAAATCAAAGAGTCGTTCGAGCATGCGGGGGGCGAGAGCTTCCTGTATGTTCCCTGCCTCAATGATGATGACGCTCATATCGATATGCTCGCGGCGATTTCGGGGCGAGAAATGAGCGGATGGGCGACGCCGCGCGGGTGATCTGGCAGCTCTGTTAAAATAAAGCCGTCGGCGCCGGCCCTTGGCGCGCCGATGGTGAATTTATGCGCCTGTTAACCTTGCTTGGGCGCCCCTTTTGCTCCTTCCTGGCGAAATTGCAGGGAGGAGCATCTATGCCGAAAGCGGTGAGCGCGACGCGCCAGAAGATGACGATTTGGGGCGAGGCTCGGTTGATGCGGGCGATGCCTTCGCGCGTGTTCTGGGCGCGCATTGTCGCCGTTGCGTTGGTCGTCGCCGGAGGGGTTGACGCGGCTTCGACCCAAATCGCGCTCAGCACGGGGATGGTCTACGAAGCGAACCCTCTTATTCGCGCGCTGCAGGGGGCGACCGGCGTGGGGTGGATCGCGATCAAGATGCTGGCGCATTTTGGTCTCGCCGGTGCTGTTCTGTGGTACCCCAACCGGGCGACGCTGATTGCAATGGCGGCGATCGCCGCGCTCACTTTGGCTGTCGCCGTGAACAACACACTGATTTACCTGCATATCGTTGGGGCGACCGCTCAGGGGTAAGATCTTGCGTTGCACAAACGCCGGTTTGAAGCGATGTCGGAAGCGACAACAGATCGGTGAGGAAACGAGTATGAGCCAGCCCAAGAAAGAGCTGCAACGTGTTGAGACAGTAGCGGCGTTGCGGGCGCAAGTCTCGGCATGGCGTGCTCGAGGGGAGAGGATCGCGCTTACGCCAACGATGGGCGCCTTGCATGAGGGGCATCTGTCGCTGGTGCGGCTCGGGCTGGAGCGAGCAGATCGCGTTGTCGCGACAATCTTTGTGAATCCGAAACAGTTTGGGCCAAATGAAGACTTCGCCGCCTATCCGCGCGACGGCGAGCGCGATTCGCGGCTGCTGGCCGAGGCCGGATGCGATCTGCTTTTCGCCCCATCGGTGGACGCGATGTATCCGCCCGGCTTTGCGACCTCGGTCCGCGTCAGGGGCGTATCCGAGCCTCTGTGCGGGGCCGTGAGGTCTGGCCATTTCGACGGGGTCGCGGTGGTCGTGGCGAAGCTGTTGCTGCAGGCGCAAGCTGATGTCGCGGTTTTTGGCGAGAAAGACTGGCAGCAGCTGACGGTCATCCGGCGCCTTGCGCAGGATCTCGACGTGCCGACGGAAATAGTCGGTGCGCCGATTGTGCGTGAAGCGGACGGTCTCGCGATGTCGTCGCGCAATCGCTATTTGGACCCTGAACAGCGGGCGGCCGCGTCGGCGCTGAAGGTGGAGCTTGACAAAGCCGCGTCGGCCATTCGTGACGGCGTCTGCGCAGCGACCGCTTGCGCGGCGGCGCGGGCGGCGGTGATCGACGCCGGATTTCGGAGCGTTGATTATTTCGAGGCGCGAGACGCCGAGAGCTTAGAGCCGCTGGATAGCAGCCCGCCAACGCGGCCGACGCGGGTGTTTGCGGCCGCGCTGTTAGGGCGCGCCCGTTTGATTGATAATGTGCCGGTCTAAATTCAGATCGACGACTTGACGAGTGTGTTTGTTCTCTTTATGTTCTGGATATCGACCGGAGCAAGAGGGTAAGCGTATGCCGTTGGGCGCAAGCAGAACGAAACACTGAAGACGTTTATCAAGCGTCAGAGGATGTTTTTTTGTCGTAACGGCGGCGCGCGGCAGATTTTCGATCTGACGATTGAGAGCGTTCAGATCTCATGCGGCTCCGGCGTTCCATTCATGCCGTTTGCCGCAGATCGCGGCGCTGTTGAGCTGACGCCGTTCTTTGATCGGATGGGTCCTTCGGGAGTCGAGGCTTATTGGCGGAAGAAAAATACGCGCAGCATCGATGGGAAGCCGACGGGACTGTTTGGGGATGAGATGGAGCGTAGCGGCGCGATGAGAAAGTAGTGTTTAAAATAATGAGCATCGGCATTCCACCACAAGCCGGACAAGTGTTCGTCTGCTATGTGGGTAGAATTCGGGGGGAGGTTCTATTTTATAAAGTGACGTCTGTTCTGCAAAATTTTCGAGTCTATGTGCGGGAGGTGCAGGCGGAGAAGCTGCAGGCGCCGAGCGCGCGGCGGCCGGGGATTGTTGCGCCATTGCCGGAGGCGTTTGTGGGGGAGGCGCGCGAAATTGCGTATCGCAGGATTGAGGGAAGTCTTCGACTGGATATGGCGGAGGTGTTCTCGGGGCCTGTTTACACGTGGCTATGGACCGGAAAACCGGTGCTGTTCGCACAGAAGCGCAATCCGGCGCGGGGGATGACGCCGGAACCATGTGTGCAGCAGGAGGGCGGCGCGGCCTAGTTTTTTACGACGATGCAGGGCGCGCCACGGGCGGCGATGCGGCGGCAAATCCTGAGCGCGGCGGCGCGGCTGTTGCTGCCGATCATGGCGGCGAAGAGCGCGCGGCGCCCGCGTCCGGGGATGCGGCGGCGTAAGATCAGCGGCGGCGCTGCGCCGAAGAGTTTCGGGCTGCGCGCTCTGGCGGCGGCGTAGATGCGTGCCGCTCCCCTGTGGGAACGGTTGACGGAGATCAGCGCCCCCCAAGGTTTCCAGCGCGCGCTGCGGGCCATCGGTTTGATGCGACGGGTGGCGGCGAGGGCGCGGCAGGCCTGCAGAAACGGCGCGCCTTTCATGCTTGCGGCGCTCAACGCATAGTTGCGTTTTGGTTTGGGCTTGCCATCGAGCCAATCTTCAATCGGCAGGCCGGTAATCGCCAGCACATAGGCGATGGTTTCGCCGGGGGCGCCCCTGCGGCGCGCGCGAACACCGTCAATTGCCCCCTCCCCTGCGTTGTAAGCGGCGGCGGCAAGGCCGAGATTGCCGAACTGACGCCGGAGATCGGCGAGGAATGCTGCTGAAGCGCCCAGGGCTTCCGCGGGGTTGAAACTGTCTTTCAGTCCGCGGCGGCGGGCGGTGGCCGGCATGAACTGAGCCACGCCTTGGGCGCCCGCATGGCTGACGGCGTTCGGGTCGAACAGGCTTTCGCGCCAGATTAAGCGGGCGAAGAAGGGGGGCGGCAGCCCGTCGCGTTGGGCGAAGTGTTCGATGGCGCGGCAAATATCATCGTCACGCTTTTTACGCAGGCTTTTTGAGGTCGCCTGCGCGATGCAGATCGTCTCGGGGCGTCGCGGGTCATGATATGCGGGCGCGCAACGGGGCTGCGGAGGGGCTTCATCAGCCGCGAGGGAGCCGGTTGGAATGAAGGCCAGAAACGCAGCGACGCCCCAACGCTGAAACTGCGCCGCGGCCCGGGATGTCATCGTCGTTCCTGCGCCAGCGCGTTCATTTCTGCGACGAGGGCGGCCGACACGCCGGGCTCCGACAGCGCATGCCCAGCGTCTTCGATCATGGTCAGCCGGGCTTTAGGCCAAGCGCGGGCGAGCTCATAGGCGGAGACGGGCGGGCAGATCATATCATATCGCCCCTGGACAATGACCCCGGGAGTGTCCGCGAGGCGGTGCGCGTTCCGGAGAATTTGATCGTCATGCTCCAAGAAGCCGCCATTGTGGAAGAAGTGATTTTCGATGCGCGCGAAGGCGAGGGCGTAGGCGTCATTCTCAAAGCCGACCCTGCGGCGCGCGTCGCCCCTGAAAGCCGCCGTCGCGCTCTCCCAACGGCTCCATGCGCGCGCGCAGGCCAATTGGGTGTCGCGATCATCGCAGAACAGGCGGCGATGATAGGCAGCGACCATGTCGTCTCGTTCGGCGGCGGGGATGGGTTCGATAAAGCGCTCCCATAGGTCGGGCCAAAAATGCGCGGCGCCGCCATTATAGAACCAGTCGATCTCCCTCCGGCGCAGCAGGAAAACGCCGCGTAGGATTAGCGCCTCCACCCGTTCCGGATAGGTTTCCGCGTAGAGCAGCGCCAGTGTCGCCCCCCAGGAGCCGCCGAAGACGATCCATTTTTCGATGCCCAGCCGTTCGCGAATGCGCTCGATATCTTCGACCAGGGTCCAGCTGGTGTTCTCTTCGACCTCGGCGTTGGGCTGCGATCGGCCGCAGCCGCGCTGATCGAAGAGCACGGCGCGGAAGACCCGAGGGTCAAAAAAGCGCCGCATCGCAGGGCTGCAGCCGCCGCCCGGGCCGCCATGCAGTACGACGACGGGCGCCCCGTCTGGGCGGCCGCATTGCTCGACATAGAGCGTATGGAGGCTGGAGACCTGAAGCCTAAATCGATCATAAGGCTCGATCGGCGGATGTAGAGGAATGCGTGCGGCGTCCATACCTTGTCCGAGCTGCTCACACCAAGGGAGGGCGGAATATTACCGCCGCAAGCAGGATCTATGCCGCCTCGTCATCGCTTGGGCTGCCGCCGCAAGCGCGCTGCTTCGGCGCATATCGCCCCTTATCTTTGCATATATAACTTTAGGCGCGCACGTCCCCGCTGCCAAGAGTTACGCGCTTGTTTCGGCGCCGGAGGGACGGAAAAGGAGGAGGAGCGGGAATGCAGATGAGCGAAGCCGTTGATCCAGCCGAAATTGCGAAGTTCGAGCGATTGGCGTCGGAATGGTGGGACCCGAATGGCGCCCAGGCGCCGCTGCATGCGATGCAGCCGGTGCGATTGGACTATATCCGAGCCCAGCTGGTGGCTGAGTTCGGGCTTGATCCGCGCCGCCGGCGCGCCTTGGAGGGGCTTCGCATCGTCGATATCGGCTGTGGCGGCGGTTTGGCGACCGAGCCGATGGCGCGGATGGGGGCGCAGGCGGTTGGCCTTGATCTGTCGCCTGGCGCTATTTCCGCCGCGCAGACCCATGCGGCGGCGGGCGGGCTGGCGATTGACTATCGCTGCGCTTCGGCCGCCGAGCTTGCTGCGGAACTCGAGGATTCGCAGCGCTTCGATGTCGCTTTGGCGCTGGAGGTGGTTGAACATGCGGCGGATCCTGCGGCGCTGATGCGTGAGGCGGCGTCGCTGCTGCGGCCTGGCGGCATGTTGATGGTTACGACGCTCAATCGAACTGCGAAAAGCTTCATCGCCGCCATCGCTGTTGGGGAATATGCGATGCGATGGCTGGAGCCTGGCACACATGAATGGCGCAAGTTTCTGCCGCCGGACGCGCTGGCGGAGGCGATGCGCGCGGCGGCTGTCGAGCCGGTGGATCGAATCGGTTTCATCTATGATCCGGTGGGGCGGCGCTGGTCGGCCTCGGAAACGGACTTGTCCATTAATTATGCGATGGTCGGCGTCAAGCGGACCGATAATACGGCGTTGGGCGCCTGAAAAGCTGCGCTCCGCCCTCCCATATTGCACTCTTCTGGCGTGTCGGTGCGCGCGATGCAGGATGGGAGGCGAAGATGAACCTAAAGCAAGGCCGTCAAGCGTTGACTTGGGCGTTCGAGATTTTGCGTTCGGAAGGTTGGGCCGCCGAAGAAAACTGGCAATGCTGCATGACCTGCGGTCTGACAGCGTTGCCGGACGATGTTGAAGACTACGTTTTCTACCATTCGCAGGATGAAGCCGGCATCGAAGCAAGCGGCGGCGTTTATCTCGCCTATGGCGGCGATGCGTTGCGACTTTGCGAGGCTTTGCGGGACGAAGGGCTCGAAGTTAAGTGGAGCGGCTCGAGGCAAGAGCGCATGTGGGTTGTGCTGCGCAGCGAGAGCAGCGGCGCGGCGTAGGCGGGGCGGCCGGGCCGGCGGAGCGGAGCGCGCTCTCCGCCTGCCGGGCTGGCGACGACCAGATGAATGGGTTTCGACCCTAGTTGGATGTTGGCGCGTCTTCTGGCCCGATCCACATGAATGGATTATGGGCGACTTCCCATAAATGGCCGTCCAGATCCGCGAAGTACCCTGAATAGCCGCCCCAAAAGACCTTCTGTCCCGGTTTGATCAGCTGGGCTCCGGCGGTTGTGGCGGTCGTAAGCGTTTGATCCACCTCTTGCTCCGAACCGACATTGTGGGCAAGGGCGAAGCCGCCATAGCCCGGTGCGCGCGGGGCGACGCCGGCGTCCTGCGCCAGCGCGTCCCATCCATACAGACCGAGCCAGCTGCCATTCAGCGTGAAGAAGGCGACATTGGGATTGTCGAACTCAAGCTGCGGAAAGCCGAGCCCGTCTCGATAGAATTCTGCGGCCTTGGCGACGTTTTTGACGCCGAGGGTGATCATGCTGATCCGGGGCGAAAGGGGCATGGCGGGTCCTTATATTGGCGGGGGCGAGTTGGTGGAGATCCGCGCGCGACGCGCAGTTGGGCGCCGGCGGTGCGAAGTTGGATGCTCATAGGATTGCGATAGTTGGTGTGGGACGGAGATCAAGATCTAAGCGAAGCGGCCGGCGGCGAACCATGCCGGCTCCGGCGCTTGGGCGAGGCGGAAGAGCCAGATGCGGCGGCCGGCCGTCGTCTCCACGCGCCAATAATCACGCACGCCGCTGCGCCAGGCCGGGTCGTCCAGCCACCATTCCGGGGTGATACGCTCCGGCCCGAAGGCGGCGGCGACTTTGTGCTCAGCGCCGCGCCAGCGAAAGACGGCGGGCGGGCGACGCTCCACACCTGCTTCGGTTACCGCAATTGGCTCCGGAGCAAAGCCGATTAAGGGGCGCGGCGGGCGGGCGCGCGCTGCGGCGCGCCAATTGGCTTCTTCCGCCCGCGGCTCCGCGGCGCTGCGCAGATAGAAGCCTTTTTCCGGCAGGTGGCTGTCTGCTTTGACGTAGCGCGTGAGCCGATCAAAGCCAAAGCGCCCGCCAATATGGCTGAGCACTTCAGTTAAAGCGGCGGTCTCGGCGGCGGCGTCATTGGTTGTTTCGCCGGAGGTGAACATTGTTTTAGGGGCCAATGCGGCATGCTGAGTCGTTGCGCGCGGCTCGACCTCTCGCGCCACAAGGCGCATCGCGTCGATCCCATACCCGGCCTGGACGCCTTCCAGCCCATGTTCGAACAGGCGCAGCATTTGCGCAGCGTCGCGACTGGGCGCCGCAAGGCCGACCTCCAGTCTTTGATCTGAACGATCAACTCGGCGCAGCTCCAGCAGCAGCTTGCGTGCGTCAAGCCCCGCAGCATCGAGGCGTTCAACAAGCCGCGCCAGCAGCCGGGCCAGACCGGCGCGCAGATCGTCCAGAAGCCCGATCGGCTCCGGAAAAGCGAGGCGGATGGCGGCGCGGAAAGGCGGCGGCGGCGGCGCGATGGGTTCCGGTTCAACGCCAAAGGCTTGATCCAGCCGGCGACAGAGCGGAGCGCCGAAGCGTCGGGCGAGCGCGGCGCGGGGAATTGCGGCGACATCCTCGATCCGCCGGATCCCGAGCCGGGCGAGCCCATCCGCCGTTTCCTGGCAAAGACGCAAGGCCGTTGGCGGCAGATCCGCGAGGCAGGCGCGCAGCTGGCCTGGCGGGGCGATAAAGGCGCGGTCCGAAAAAGGGGGCTGGTTCGTCTCTACGCCATACCGCGCCAGCGCCCAGGCCCCGCCTTTACTCTCCGCGATTGCGGCGCGGGCGCGTAGGCCAAGCCGCTCCAGCCGGGCGAGCATATCCTCCAGCAGCGCTGCTTCGCCGTGGAAAAGATGCGCACAGCCGGTGACGTCGAGCGTGAAAGAAAGGTCGGACCGCGGGCCAGGAGAATGTTCTTCGCGACCGATCCATGGGCTGTAGCGCCCGAGCCAGCGCCGGAGCCCTTCGGCAAGCCGGGCCAGGGCGGCCGGATCGAGCGGGCGGGAGATCAGCCCCGGTTGCAGGGCGCGCGCATCGGCGGCGGCGGCGCCATGCGAGAGGCCCGCGGTTTCAGCCGTCGCCGAGAGCCCAACAATCACACGGGCATTGCGCTGGTCGGCGAGAATCGCCAGCGGCGCGCCCGCCAAGTTGGGGGCGCGGCGAAGGGCGAGATCCGCTGCGGCCTCAGGCAGCCATAGAACCAGCGCGCGCCGTCCGCCGCGCGCTTCAGGGCCGGCGGGCACTGTTATCCTACCCTCATAGGGTCGACTGGTTGGGCGGCGAAGATTGGGGCGGCGTTGCGTCCGTAAGGCGCTTCGATGGTCCAGGCGCCCAGCGGGCCGCGTTTGTTCTTTATCAGCTCCCAGCTCCAGCGCGGCGCGGCCAACCCTTCGAACCAGCTTGGCTGAGGGGCGGCGCGCCAACGCGTTTCCGCAGCTGGGCCGCCGGCGCCTGCGGGGGTGAGGAGGATCGCCAATGGGGCCGGGCTTTTGCCTGCGGCGGCGGCGCCCGCTTCGGCGGCGAGCTGTAAGCGGCGGCTTTGGGTGAGGTCTGGCGCGGTTCCGGCCGCTCCGATCACTGTGGGCGCGGCGCCGGAGCGCAGCACTTCCTCCATGGCCCAGAACGCGTCTTTTTCCGACGGGGCGTCAATTAAAATGATGCGGCTGGGCTCAACAAAGGGGGCGAGCCCGTACGGGTCCATGCGTCCTTCGCCGCGCGGCGCGGCGATCCAGACGACCGGGCCGAGCCGCATGCCGGCCTGCATTGCGGCGAAGGCGAGGGCCCCGTCGCCGGAGACTTCATGCGCGCGCGCTTCGCGCAGCTTTGGCGGCGCTAAGACGTTCGTCGCGTCTGTCTGTTGAGGGAGCGGCGCGCGCGCCGCGGTGGTGTCGATCGCTAATCCATTCATCGCTTTTGAGCCCTTGATCCAATGTTCCTGTTTCACCCTTGCCCGCCCAGTGGAACATGTTAGAACTTAATAAGAACAAAACGCGAGTCGAGATTGAACGAAAAAATGTGAGGTTAACGCTGGCGGATTGCGTTGATGGGATGGAAAGCGTCTCTATCCCCCCTTTTGCGGAACTTGCGGCTTGGTCGAATTTTACGTTTTTGACCGGGGCGTCTCATGCTGAGGAGATGGTCGCGCAAGCGGCGCAGCTGGGCCTTGGCGGGGTGGCGATTGCTGATCTGAACACGCTGGCCGGCGTTGTGCGCGGTCATGTGGCGGCGCGGGATCTGAAGCGCCATTTGGATGAAGGCGGGGAGGAGCGCGCGGAACCGTCGGGCTGGCGCGGCAAGTTTTTGGTGGCGAGCCGATTGCGGCTGGAGGACAGCGCCTGCGATTGGATCGCTCTGCCGAGCGATCGCGCCGCTTATGGGCGGCTCTGCCGATTGCTGACGCTTGGCAAGCGTCGGGCCCAGAAAGGGGCGTGCCGCCTGTTCAAAAAAGATCTTGAGGCGCATTGGGAGGGGCTGGTCCTGCTCGCCGCGCCGCCTGATCCTTTGGCCGCCGATCCCGCGTCGGGCCGAGATGAAATCGCCGAAGCCGCCGCCGCCGCGCCTGGCGAGATCTTCCTTTTGGCGCGCCCCGCTTATGATGGGCGTGATGAGCAGCGCATCGCCCGATATGCGGAGATGGCGGAGGCGGCTGGGGCGCCGATGGTCGCCACCGCCGATCCGCTCATGCATGTCTCCGCTCGACGGCGTCTGGCGGACATCCTGTCCTGCATTCGCCTGCGCCGCCGGATTGATACGCTGGGCGCGGCGGCTCAGCCCAATGCGGAGCGGCGGCTGCGGTCGGCGCAGGAGATGGCGCTGCTGTTTCGGGGCCGGTCGGATGCGCTGCGCCGTACGATGGAGATTGCGGAGCGCGTGCGTTTTTCGCTGGATCAGTTGCGCTACGAATATCCGGATGAGGTCGCCCTGGATCCTGAAACCGGCCTGCGCGAAGCGCCGCAAGATCGGCTGGCGCGGTTGGCGTGGGAGGGGTTGGCGCGCCGCTATCCTGAAGGGGCGCCGGCGAAAGCGCGGAAGCAATGCGCCCATGAGTTGGAGCTGATCGGCAAACTTGGCTACGCGCCCTATTTTCTGACTGTGCGCGATACTGTCGCTTTTGCGCGCAGCCGGGGCATTCTGGCGCAAGGGCGGGGATCGGCGGCGAATTCGATTGTCTGCTACGCGCTCGGGGTGACGGAGGTCGGTCCTGAGATTGCGTCGATGGTGTTTGAACGCTTTGTCTCCGAGGCGCGGAATGAGCCGCCGGACATCGATGTCGATTTCGAACATGAGCGGCGCGAGGAGGTGATCCAGCATATCTACGCCCGCTATGGCCGCCATCGCGCCGGGCTTTGCGCCACCGTGATTCATTTTCGCAGCCGCGCGGCGGTGCGTGAGGTCGGGCGGGCGATGGGGCTGTCCGAAGATGTGGCGGCGGCGATCGCGAGCCAATCTTGGGGCGGTTATGACGACCCGACGCAGGAGGCCCGGTTGCGTGAGATTGGTCTGGATCCAACGGATCGCCGGCTCTGTCAGACGCTGCGTCTTATTCGTGAGATCATCGGCTTTCCCCGGCACCTTTCACAGCATGTCGGCGGCTTTGTCATGACGCAGGGGCGGCTTGACGAGCTGGTTCCGATCGAGAACGCCGCGATGGAGGATCGCACGGTCATTGAATGGGATAAGGATGACATCGACGCGCTCGGCATTTTAAAGGTCGATGTGCTGTCGCTGGGCATGCTCACCTGTTTGCGCAAAGCGCTCGATATGATCGCGGACTGGCACGGGCGGCGATACACGCTGGCTGATCTGCCGAAGGAGGATCCGGCGGTTTACGACATGCTGTGCGCCGGGGAGTCGATCGGCGTGTTCCAAGTCGAAAGCCGTGCGCAGATCAATTTCTTGCCGCGAATGAAGCCGCGTAAATTCTATGATCTGGTCGTAGAGGTTGCGATTGTCCGGCCTGGGCCAATTCAGGGCGATATGGTGCATCCCTATATTCGTCGCCGCCAAGGGTTTGAGGAAGTCTCCTTTCCTTCGCAGGAGCTGGAGGAGGTGTTGGGCAAAACCCTCGGCGTGCCGCTGTTTCAAGAGCAGGCGATGCAGATCGCAATCGTCGCGGCGGGGTTCACGCCCGCCGAGGCGGATCAATTGCGCCGGGCTTTGGCGACCTTTCGCAAATCCGGTACGATCCATAGGTTCAGAGAGCGTTTTGTGGGCGGCATGCTGGCGCGCGGATATGCGCCGGAGTTCGCCGAGCGTTGCTTCAGTCAGATCGAGGGATTTGGCGAATATGGTTTTCCCGAGAGTCATGCGGCGAGCTTTGCGCTGTTGGTGTACGCCTCGGCGTGGGTAAAGCGGCGTCATCCGGCGATTTTCACCTGCGCTTTGCTCAATTCGCAGCCGATGGGATTCTACGCCCCGGCGCAATTGATCCGCGATGTGAAGCGGGCGGGCGTTTCTGTGCGGCCGATCTGCGTGAACGCCAGTTTCTGGGACAATGCGCTAGAGCCGGATGAGCGGGGGGCGCTGGCGATACGGCTGGGGTTCCGACAAATCAAAGGGTTCAGCGCGGCGGATGCGGCGCGCCTGACCGAGGCGCGGGGCAACGGCTATCTGGACCCGGCCGATTTAGCCCGGCGCGCAGGGCTGGCGCAGCGGGCGTTGGATAAGCTGGCGGAGGCGGACGCTTTTGCGTCCCTCGGGCTTTCGCGCCGCGGCGCGTTGTGGGAGGCGAAGGCCGCTGCGCCGCCGCCGCCGTTGTTCGCTGGCGTTTTGGAAGGGGAAGGGCTGGTTGAGACGACATATGCGCCGCCTCTGGAGACGGAAGGGGAGGCGGTGGTGGCCGATTATCGGGCTCAGCGCCTGACATTGCGGCGGCATCCGGCGGCCCTGGTGAGGGAGCGTTTCTTTGGCTCAGGCTCAGGTTCAGGTTCAGGTTCAGGTTCAGGCTGGCGGTCGCTGACGCCAACTTCCGAGCTTGCAACGCTTCCGGATCGCGCCTGGGCGACGGTCCTGGGCGTGGTCACAGTACGCCAACGGCCAGGATCGGCCAAAGGCGTCATTTTCTTAACATTGGAGGATGAGGCCGCTTCGGCGAATGTGGTGGTCTGGCCGAAAATCTATGAGCGTTTCCGCCGCGCGGTGATCTCCGGGCGATTGCTGCGCGTTGTCGGGCGCATCCAGCGCGATCCGATCTCTAAGGTTACGCATCTGGTCGCGCAGCAGGTCGAGGACATCTCCAACTTGCTCGATCATTTGGCGGATGTGCGTTGCGACCCGCCAACGGCGCACGCGGATGAGGTTCAGCGGCCTGTTCCTGCGCATCGGATCAAAAATAACCCGGCGCCGGGGCGCCGACACCCGCGTGAGCAGGCGAAGGCGTTGTTTCCCAGCCGGGATTTCCATTGAGCCGCCGATCGGCTCAAGACGGATAGGTCTGCTTGGCGTACTCCCAGCCGAAAGCGAAATCGGTGTCTCCTCGCGCATCTAAGCTGCGCAGCCTTTCGACCGCTTCCGCAATCGAGGGGCGATGGCCCTCAGGCGTGCGCCAAAGCACGAGCCGAACGCCTTGGCCGGGGGCGAACCATTCCTCTCTACGATCGAAGAACCGCTTATGCAGCGTGCGCCAGACAAATCGTTCAAGGCTTGGGAGGTCGCGCCAAACAGAAAGGGTGGAGGCGGTTCTGGGATTGTCGCCCAGCGGCCCCGAAGGATCGCGCTGCGCCGCGTCCATGTCATCATCGGGCATCCGCCAGATAAAGCCCGGGCTGCGCGCCGCGATGGCGTTCACCTGATCCAGAGCATTCGCGAAATCGGCAATACGCGGATCGCCCCAGGGATACCGCAAAACGCCGATGTTAAATTCCGCCAGATGCACGCCCATCCCCCCTCGCTTTTCCGATCGCAGCCATGGAGCGGAAAAGCGGCGTACGAAATTTACTTGCGAAAATCCACCAGCCGGTTGAGCGCTCGGCTCAAGGCTTCGCACGCTTTCGGCGTTGTATCGATTAGGGTCGCAATCGGCGTGCTCCAGCGCTCCAGCTCCGGCGCCTCGCCAGGCCGCTCCTCCGTGCGCAGCTCCTGCACGCAGCTCGGGCCAAGCGCGGCCTGTTCGAAGTCGCAGCTGACGAACAGCGGCGTCGTTTTTGTGGAGGCCTCAGTTTCCCCGCAGAAAAAGTAGGAGGCTGGCCCGTAGGCGACTTTTGTCTCGATCGTGACGGCGGGGGAGCCCGCCCGGCGCGGGGCTGTACGTTCCTGCCGACGGACAATGATCGAGCCGCTTTTGACCGCGACGCTGCAGTCGCCGTCGATCCGGTCCGAGAAATCAGCGCGGCAAAGGGAGAACAGGGCGCGCCGTACTTCTTCCAGCGTGCTTTCCTCAAAGTAGTTCGCGCGCGCATCGCCCATACCGACTACCGAGATGATCGCTGCGCCCATCAGAGCCCGAGCCTTGCCGCCTTTCATCACTTCGCGTCCTTTTTCTCCGACGCAATGGCGCTCAGTACGCGGAAAGTCTGCGCATCGAGGATTACGATACGCTGCGCGCCGGTCGCCTTACGCTCAATCAGCAATGTAATGCGTTCCGACGTCGCCTCTGCTCGCACCAGCCGTTCATCCGCCGCGATTCCGATCGTCGTCGCAGTTGGGTTAGCAGAGCTGAAATTGATTGACTTAAGCTTGAGCAGCAGCGCGATAACCACCGTAAGCGTGCCGGCAATCAACACCATCAGCAAAAAGGTGACGAGCCGGCGCATAACGCGGAAACGTGGATCTTCCGGAAATTCTTCTGCGTCGCCGCGATCTTCTGGCGGGACGGACGGGGATGCGGTCATGGCGAATGAAGACCCTTTTGATGCAGCGTCGGACGAGGACGGCTTTTCGCACAGCCCGACGCTTGACGCTATCATCACCGACGCCGCGGCGGGGCAGCGGTTGGACAAGGCGCTCGCCCTCTGTCTGGAGGCCGATTTGGCGGCGGAGCATGGGCTGAGCCGCACCCGATTGCGCGCGCTGATTGAGGAGGGGCAGGTCAGCCTCAATGGCGGCGCGGTGCGTGATCCGTCCCGCAAGGTTGCGGCGGGAGATCTGTTTCAGATCCTGCCGCCGCCGCCAAAGCCGCTCGAGCTTATCCCGGAGGCGATCCCTCTCGACATCATTTACGAAGACACTGACCTTCTGGTGGTCGATAAACCATCGGGGATGGCCGCGCATCCTGCGCCGGGGGCCGAAACCGGTACGCTGGTGCATGCGTTGTTGGCCCATTGCGGGGATAGCCTATCCGGCGTTGGCGGGGTCGAGCGGCCGGGCGTCGTGCATCGGATTGATAAGGACACGTCAGGCCTGCTGGTGGTGGCGAAGAATGATCGGGCGCATGCCGGCCTATCGCAGCAATTTGCAAAACATAGTGTTGAGCGCAGCTACTCGGCGCTGGTTTGGGGCGCGCCGGATCGGGGCGACCCGAGGCTGATGGGGCTGCCCGCCGTAACATCGGTTGAGGACCGGCTGCGGATTGAGGCCGAGTTGGCTCGGGCAAGGCATGATCGCAAAAAAATGGCTGTGGTCACGTCAGGCGGCAAACGCGCGGTGACATGGATTGCGGTTCGGGCGCGCTATGGCGTGGATCCAAGCCGGCCTTTCGCATCGCTGGTGGAATGCATGCTGGAAACGGGGCGCACCCATCAGATCCGGGTGCATATGGCCCATATTGGCCATCCGCTGCTGGGCGATCAGACCTATGGGCGGGGGCGGAAACTCGGGAGCGAAGCGGGCGAGGCGGCGCAGGCCGCGGCCGCATTCCATCGCCAAGCGCTTCACGCCGGTCTGCTCGGCTTCACGCATCCTTGCACGGGCGAGGCGCTTCGATTCGAAAGCGCGGCGCCGCCAGACTTCGCCGAGTTGCGTGCGAAATTTGAACCTTTCCGCTGCGGCTGATATCAATATGGGCGACGATCTCGCATAATGCCGGCGCGAATCGCTAAATATCGTGTTTGTCCGAGATCCGCGGCGCATTAACCGACAATTTGCGAGCGTTAACGGATTTTCATCACTTTGCGCACAGGATCTTGACGAACTGTGAACGCATTCTAAGTCCCACTCTCTTATATCAGAGCTTCCGCGGTCCCTGCGGCGGTGGAGCATTGCGATATGCGCAGTGCGGGCGATTTGGCATGAGGGAGGCGCATGATGGCGTCAGGAGCAACAACGGCTGGCAATCTGCCGACCCTGAGTTCGGAAGGCGGACTCAGCTCCTACCTGTCCGAGATTCGGAAATTTCCGATGCTCGACCCACAGGAAGAGTACATGCTGGCTAAGCGTTGGGTGGAGAGCGAAGATCGCGACGCCGCCCATAAGCTGGTGACATCGCATCTGCGGCTCGCCGCCAAAATCGCAATGGGCTATCGCGGCTATGGCCTGCCGATCTCAGAAGTGGTGGCGGAGGCGAATGTCGGCCTGATGCAGGCGGTCAAGCGCTTCGATCCGGAAAAAGGCTTCCGGCTCGCCACATACGCGATGTGGTGGATTCGCGCGTCGATCCAAGAGTACATTCTGCGCTCCTGGTCGCTGGTGAAAATGGGGACCACCGCCGCGCAGAAGAAGCTGTTCTTCAACCTGCGGCGCCTCAAAGGCAAAATCGGCGCGCTGGAGGAAGGCGATCTGCTGCCGGAGAACCGGAAGACGATTGCCGAGAAACTCAGCGTCACTGAGGACGAAGTCGACATGATGAACCGTCGCCTCTCCGGCGGCGGCGACGCGTCTTTGAATGCGCCGCTGAAAGCGGACGGCGAAGGCGCTGCGGAGTGGCAGGACTGGCTTGCCGATGAAACGGCTAACCAGGCCGAGGATTACGCCGAAAAGCAGGAGCTGGATGAGCGCCGCTCGCTGCTGGCGCAGGCGATGGACGCGCTGACCGATCGGGAGAAAGACATTCTCACCCAGCGCCGCCTGAGCGAGGAGCCGGTGACGTTGGAGGACCTTTCCAAGGTCTACAGCGTCAGCCGTGAGCGTATCCGCCAGATCGAAGTGCGCGCCTTTGAAAAACTGCGGGAGCGGATGCGGGCGCTGGCGATTGAAAGCGGGTTGGCCGGCAAGCCTGAAGCGGCGGTATAAGAGAAATTCTCAGCGCTCGTCCCTGGCGAGCGCTTGCGTGCAATTTCAGGCCTCGCCCGATTGAGGCGGCCTGCGCCGCAGGTTCATAGGCTATGGCTGCACATCCTTCATCCGGGCCGGCGCAGTTCGTGACCGGCGACCTCGGCGCGCATGTGCGCCGTATGTCATTTGCTGGCGGCGTGGGGCTGCTGGCGATTTTCTTTGTCGATCTTGCCGATCTCTACTTCATCTCGCTGCTCGGGCAGCAAGAGCTGGCGGCGGCGGTCGGCTTCGCCGCGGCGATTTTGTTTTTTACCGCATCCATCAGCATTGGGTTGGCGATCGCAGTCGGCTCCTTGGCGGCGCGTGCGCTCGGCGCTGGCGACTCGACTCGGGCGCGGGAGATCGCCAGCGCCGCGATGGCGGCCTCTTCCGTGACGGCGGCGGTCGCAGCGCTGATCGTGTGGTTGTTGCTGCCGGAGCTTGTCGCGCTGGTCGGGGCGAAGGGCGAAACGGCGCGGCTCGCGGTCGCCTATCTTGAGATCGTGACGCCGAGCCTGCCGATTATGAACGCGATGATGGCCGGGGGCGCGTTGTTGCGGGCGCATGGCGCGGCGAACGCGTCGATGATGACGACGCTGGTTGCGGCCGCGGCGAACGCGGTGCTGGATCCGCTTCTGATCTTTGGCCTTGGCCCGATTCCCGCGCTTGGCCTGGAAGGGGCGGCGATCGCGAGCGTCGGCGCGCGAATGGCTGGGGCCGCCGTTGCGCTATGGATCATTTTGAGACGCTTCGGCGGTTTCGCGCCCATTCGCCGCGCGGCGCTGGCCAGCGATCTGCGCGCGATTTTCGCCATCGCCATACCGGCGATTCTCACCAACATCGCGACCCCGATCGGCGCGGCGTACCTTACGCGGGTGATTGCGGCCTATGGCGATGACGCGGTCGCCGGATATGCGATTGTCAGCCGAATTACACCGGTCGCCTTTGCGCTGGTCTTCTCGCTTTCGGGTGCGATCGGGCCGATTGTCGGGCAGAATTACGGGGCGCGCGCGTTCGATCGGATGCGGGCGGCGTTAACCGAGGCGCTGAAATTTCTGCTGATTTACGTCGTGCTGATGTCGTTGGCGCTGTTCCTCTTGCGGGATGTGATCGCCGAGCAGTTTGGCGCCGCGGCTGCGGGGCGGGAGATGCTGCTGTGGTTCTGCGGGCCGGTGTCGTTGTTCTTTTTCTTCAATGGCGCGCTGTTCGCCGCGAATGCGTCCTTCAATAATCTCGGCCGGCCGCTGATCTCCACGATTGCGAATTGGGGCCGGCATACGCTGGGCACGATGCCGCTGGCCAGCCTGGGCGCGGCCTGGTTTGGGGCGCCGGGCGCGATGCTGGGACAGGGACTTGGCGGGGTCATCTTCGCCATCGTGGCGATCGGGCTGGCGTATCGCCTGGTCGATCAGCGCGAGGCCGCGGCGGAGCGGCCGGAGGAGACGCCGCCGCCGCTATGGCGTTGGCCAAATTGGCCGCACGGTTCGCCGCGCGCGTGAAGGCGGCGGCGCAGCAAGAAATATGAGCCGCCGGTCCGCCATTGTCGGAGACGCGGCCGCGCCAGACCTCCGACAATGGCTTACCGACGGCTCGGTCCAAGCCCGATCGGGCTTAGATCTCTTCAAGGGCGGTCAGCGGGCCCGCCAGGGTGCGCAAGCCGGCTTCGGTCGGCGGTTCGGCGAATGGGCCGGCTTCCTCGACGCCAACCGCATCCACAAACTCCGACCACAGCGCCGACCAGCGCCGCGCATTGACGGGCCGGCCGACCAGCCCGCCGCCTTTGGCCAGCGGGCAGGGCCCCTGGCGTTCAAGCCACTTTTGCACCGCCCGAACGACGCGATCGCTGGCGGCGGTGTTGCTGCGGCCTTCAAGCTGCGCGACGCGGCCCTTGCTCGGCTCGCGCAGATCCGAACGGATCTCGAGCGAGGCGACGCTTTGCGAGCCGCGGCGCACGGCGTAGAGCAGGCATCCGCCGCGCTCCATATAGTTCTGATAGGTGGCGATGCAGTTGTTCATCCGCTCGCCTTCCCGAATCAGATCTTCGGCCGTCGTCAGCGGCACAATGTTGAAACCGCTCGACTTCTGCGTCATTCGCCATCCGCGCATCGAGGTTTCTTCCTCAAGGCAGAAGCGGGTGATCACTTTCTCCAGCCAGACGCGCGCCTCGCTCGCCGCCGTACGGAAGCTCATGTTTTTCGACCAGTAGCGGTCCATGGCTTTGCGGCCTCGGCAGTCCGCATTCTGCGAGTGCCAAGCATAGGCGGCGACAGGAAGAATGGCGGCGCGGGCCAGCGCGCTTTCGTTCTTCCAGATCGGCAATTTGGCGATCCAGCCGGCGACGCGTTCGTCCGCCAACCGCGAGGTGATGATGATCGCCTCCAGCCAGTCCGCGGCCGCCCCCACGTTTTCGGGGATGCGGTTTACCGCCATGCGCGCCAAGTTGCCGTCATCCTTCGGCGTCTCGATCGATCCACGAAACGCTTCTGGCGGCAGTCGGCGATACCAGAAGGGCAGCCCCAACGCCTCCGCCACTTTCTGCAGCGGGGCGCCGTCCTTCACCGCTTTCACGCCTTCCGCACGAGCCGTCTCGCCTGGTCCGCCAACCGCAATTGCGTAGGCGGCGCCTGGGAATGAGAACAGCAGATCGCCAAAGCGCGCGTTGCCGCGAACGGCTTTACGCAGACGCCGACGGGCGTCTTTGGCGAAACGCTTGATTTGCGGCTCCACCGGTGGACGTCCCAAGCGCCCGACATCCAGTTCCGTACGTCCCGCGGCGCGCGCCGCGGCGTTCTTGTTCGTTTCGATTGGCATGGTCGCAGCCGGCGCGGGCCGGCCCTCCAAACAGCCGCACGTCTCCTGCTCGAAGCCTCTGGAGCGCTTCGATGACGCACAGCGAACAAACGTAACCCTGTGCGCGTCGCATGCGGCGCGCAGATTGGGCAGCGGGATGTTTGGTTGGTTTCTACGCGAGTAGAATTGGGCGGATCACGCCGCGCATGCTAGCGCGCGATCGCCTTGCGGCGCCGCGACGGTTTGCATTTATCGCTTGCGGATTGATCGCTTCTGATCAGGCGCAGCCCCGAAGAACGCATGCGCCGATCGCCAACCAACTTGGGTCATTTGACGACATCGTGCGCATTAATGCTCCTTCGGCTTTGAGCTTTCGCTCTCGGGTTTTAAGGGCTCGGCCCTTGGGTGTTAAGGGCGCCGCCCTCAAGACTGCTTGCGAGACGCTGAAATCTGTCGTCGCGTCTGGAGCCTCTTGATCTCCTCCGGATGTGGCGAGACCATGGCGAGATTCGGACCATAGCGGCGCTGTTAGGCGGATCGGCGCTGATCCTGTTGCCTTATCGCCGCGCGCCCTGTACCTGCGCACCGAACGCGTCATCCGGAGCACATCGGCATGAAAATCAACGGCAACGAAATTCGCCCCGGCAATATCCTGGAGCACAATGGCGGCCTGTGGGCTGCGGTGAAAGTCCAGCATGTGAAACCGGGCAAAGGCGGCGCATTCGCGCAAGTAGAGCTGCGTAATCTGCGGAATGGCTCAAAGCTGAACGAACGCTTCCGCTCCGCAGATAAAGTTGAGCGCGTGCGTCTGGAGCAAAAAGACCAGCAGTTCCTGTATGAGCAGGACGGCATGTTGGTGTTTATGGATGCTGAAACATATGAGCAGATTGAACTTTCGGTAGAGCTTCTGGGCGAACGGCGGCCGTTCCTGCAGGATGGCATGACCATCGTCATCGAATATTATGAGGCCGAAGCGCTCAATGTCACGCTGCCGGAAAAAGTCATCTGCCAGATCGCGGAGACGGAGCCGGTTGTTAAAGGTCAGACCGCTGCGAATTCTTTCAAGCCGGCGATTTTGGACAATGGCCTGCGCGTAATGGTGCCGCCGTTTGTCGCCGAAGGGGAGAAGATCGAGGTCATGACTGAAACCTTCGAATATGTCGGCCGCGCAAACTAAGCGCACAAGCGGTCGGGGCTCGGCAAACCGGCGCGCCCGCCCTTTTGGAGCAAGTGCATGAGCGTCTATTCGGCGACCCTAACTGTGATGATCAACGCCGCCCGCAAAGCCGGACGGCAATTGGCGCGCGACTTCGGCGAGGTTGAGAACCTGCAAAGCTCGGTCAAAGGCGCGGGCGACTTCGTCACCGCGGCGGACATTCGGGCGGAGGAAACCATCCGCGATGAGCTGATGCGCGCGCGCCCCGCTTATGGCTGGCTCGGCGAAGAGACGGGCGAAACCAAAGGCAAAGATCCGCAGCGCCGTTGGATCGTCGATCCCCTCGACGGCACGACGAACTTTATGCACGGGTTGCCGCATTTCGCCGTCTCCATCGGGTTGGAGACCAAGGGGGAAGCGACGGCGGGCGTTATCTTCGATCCGGCGAAGAATGAGCTGTTCGTTGCGGAGAAGGGCGGCGGCGCCTGGTTGAATGATCGGCGCATCCGCGTCTCGGCCCGGCGCGACATGCTGGAATCGCTATTGGCGACCGGCCTGCCTTTCGCCGCGAAGAAAACACTGCCGGACACTCTGCAGGATCTCGCCAAGCTGTTGCCTGAAACCGCCGGCGTGCGTCGGTTCGGCGCGGCGGCGCTGGATCTCGCCTATGTCGCCGCCGGGCGCTATGAGGCCTTTTGGGAGCGTGAGCTGAACGCCTGGGACATGGCGGCGGGCATCGTGATCGCGCGCGAAGCCGGCGCGTTGGTGAGCGATCTTAATGGCGAGCAGGACATGCTGAGCCGCGGCGAGGTCATCGTTGCGACGCCAGACCTTTTCGAGCCGATCCGACAACGGTTGCTCCGATAGTTGATCGCCGCCGGCCTGGCGCCGTCGGCAATTGTTGCGTCGGCGGCGGAGCCGACGCTATTGCCGCAACGAAGCAGCATTCGAACCGCCGCCGCTTAACAGCTTGTTAAGCACAAGCTGTAAGGCGTTGTGGAGTGGTGCGAACGTGCGCTTTGCGGAACGGAGCGCGGCTTTCGTCAATGACGTGCGGCTTAGGCTGGCGTCGGCGGCGGGGGGCGATCCGACGCGGACGTCGAAGCGAGGAATGAACACGTGGCGAAGACCGAAGTGAAGTTCACACGCCCGGTCCAACGGATCCTGGCGATGCTTATCTTCCTGGCGGTGGTCGGGGCGGTGGCCTTCTATCTCTATGGCGAGATCCTGCGCGTCTTTCAGCAAAATGAAGGGCTCAATGGCCTGATCGGCGTCGTGTTCGTCGTCGGCGTGATCCTCGCCTTTTATCAGGTGTTCCGGCTGTTCAGCGCGGTGAACTGGATCGAGGCGTTGGCGGCGCGGGCGCGGGGCATCGAAAATGTGCCGCCGCCCAGCTTGCTGGTTGCGATGGACCCGATGCGGAAGACCCCTGCGGCGCGGGGCGTTAGTTCGCAGACGGCGCGGTCGATCCTCGATTCGGTTGCGACGCGCGTTGATGAAAGCCGCGATACGCTGCGCTACCTATCCGGCCTGCTGATTTTTCTGGGTCTGCTAGGCACCTTCTGGGGCTTGGCGAAGACGGTTCCGGCGGTCGTCGACACGATTAAGTCGTTGGCGCCGGCGGGCGGAGAAAAGGGCGCTGACGTCTTTACCCGCCTGATTGCGGGCCTGGAGAGCCAGCTGGGCGGGATGGGCGTGGCGTTCGCCTCCTCCCTGCTCGGCTTGGCGGGCTCGATGGTTGTCGGCTTCCTGGAGCTGATGAGCGCCGGCGCGCAGAACCGCTTCTATGGCGAGCTGGAGACATGGCTTTCGACCATGACGCGGTTCTCGTCAGGGGAAGGCGAGGGCGGCGCAGCGGCGCAGACAAGCGATATGGTCGAGCAGTTGGCCTATAGCGGTCAGCAGATGGCGGCGCTGAATCGCATTATCGCGGAGGGCGAGGATCGGCGCGCCGCGGACAGCGCGCGTATTGCCGAAGCGCTGCAAAGCATCGAGAGGATCGCCTCCAACGCCGCGGCGGAGCGTGAAACCATTGCCGAAGCCGTCACAGCGCAAAGCCGAATGTTGGCGGCGGTGGAGCGGTTGGCGGATACGGCGATGTCCGGCGGTGGCGAGGGCTTGGATGCCGAAACCCGCGCCCATATCCGCAATGTCGACGTATTGTTGGCGAAGCTGATTGAGGAAAGCGCGGCGGGCCGGGTTGAAACGGCAGAGGCGCTGCGGCGCGAGATGCGCGCCGTCGGCCGTGCGGTAAGCGACATGGCGGCGACCCTGTCGGGGACGCCCAGCAGTTAATGGCGTTGAGCGGCCGGTTTTCGGGCGGGCCGCTCGCCCCAATCTGTCGTTAGAGCGACATTGCGTCAGCCGTTGTGGAGCGCCCCCGCCCCGCAGCCCTGGCCCACGTCCACTCCGTGATGCGCGCGGCCTTTGCGCCGTGGCGCCACGCGCGAAAGGAGCCGCTTATGGCGTTGCGCAGACGAGGCGATCGCGGATCGTCATCCATCATCTGGCCTGGCTTCGTTGACGCGATGACGGCGTTGCTGCTGGTGCTCATGTTCGTATTGTCGATCTTTATGATCGTGCAGTTCATCTTGCGTGAGGAGCTGACCGGCAAGGACGAATCGCTTGCGGCGCTGTCGGTTGAGCTCGGGCTGCTGAAAGGGCAGCTGGGGGAGCGGGACAAGACGATCTCCTCCCTTGAAGGCACATTGTCCGACGAGCGGGCGAAGTCGATCGAACTCGCCGACGCGTTGGCCGCTTCGCAGCTTGAGGGCGAGGAGCTGAAGGGCAAGCTGGCTGAGCGGGTGTCCGAGCTGGCGGCGCTGACCAGCGCGTTTAAGGAGCGCGGCTCCAAGATTGAGTCGTTGGAGGCGATTGCCTCAGCGTTGAGGACCGAGCGCGACAAGGCGACGGTGGCCCTGGCGGACCTTGAGAAACGCAGCAGCCGGCTGGAAGCGTTGGAGAAGGAGCGGGATAAGCTCAGCGCTGAGACGGCCGAAATCCGAGCGGCGCTGGCGGCCGCGAAGGAAGAGGCGAAGGCGACGAAGCTGACCTTTGAGGAGAAAGTCGCCGCGCTGGAGCTTGCCGTTGAGAAAAAACGCAAGGAGGCGGAGGAAACTCTGACCCTGCTCGCCGCCGCCGAAGCTGAGAAGAAGAGGCTGGGCGCCGACGCGATCGAAGCGGCGAAGAAATTGGACAGCCGGGAAGCCGCGCTCGCCTTCGCCTCCGCCGCGCTGAAGTCTGAGAAGGAGATCAGCACTCGCGGCCGGGAGGCGTTGGCGCTGCTGAATTCGCAAGTTCTGGCGTTGCGGAAGAAAATCACCGAGCTGTCCGCGCTGCTGGGCGAGGCTGAGTCAAAAGACAAAGCGCAGCAGGTTGAGATTAAGCTGCTGGGGCAGAAGCTGAACCAGGCGTTGGCGCGGAAGCTGGACGAAGTCTCCCAATATCGTTCGGAGTTCTTTGGCAAGTTGCGGAAGATTTTGGGCGAACGGGATGATGTTCAGATCGTCGGCGACCGGTTCGTTTTCCGCTCCTCAGTTCTGTTCGAAAGCGGCTCCGCCGAATTGAGCGATGCGGGTAAGGCGGAGCTGGCGCGATTCGCGAGCGCGCTGCGGGCGATCGAGCCATCCATTCCAAAGGAGCTGAAATGGGTGCTGCGCATCGACGGGCATACTGACAAAGTGCCGCTCAGCGATACGTCTGAGTTCAAGAGCAACTGGGAGCTGAGCCAGGCTCGCGCTCTATCGGTGGTGACTTACTTGACAGCAGAGCAAAGCATCGCGCCAAATCGCCTCGCAGCAGCCGGATTTGGCGAGTATCAGCCGATCGCTAAGGGGTCTGCGCCCGAAGATCTTGCGAAAAACCGGCGGATTGAATTGCGGCTGGACGAGCGTTAACCATAAAGGCGGCTCCAAGCATGCCGCCGGTAAATTGCCATGGCGATGTCGAATAGGCGACGCGAACGTGGGGCATGACAAGGCTGTCGGCCGATACTGGCCGGCGGCGGGTTTGTTAAGTGGCAATTCTGGAGGCTGCAATGGCGCCCCCTGCGGTTTATGTTGGATACGTTATCGCTGCGCTGGCGCTGCTTGCGCTTGTTTATAGTTTAAATCAGTTTGATCTGCGCGGAATTGGCAAAATCAGCCGGCGACGGCCGCTGATGGCCGCGGATGAGGCGGACTACGAGGACGAAGATCTGGAGCGGCGAGCGGACTACGCTCGGCCGGAGCAGATCATGATTGTGCCGCGGGCCGACTTGGCCGTGCTGATCGCGCTGTTTGGCGTCCTCGGCGTTGGGCTTGGGGCGGTGCTGGGTTTTGTGGGACCGCGGGCTATTCACTACGCTTTCGCCAGTGGCGATGCGGCGGCGGGGTTCAGCTGGCGTGGCGGCGAGGCGATCGAGCGGGTGGCGCAGATTGCCGGCGCGATGTGCTTTGGCCTGATTGCGCTACGCATGATCCGATTGTTCATCGTTTTCGCGGGCTTCGCCGCATTTGCAATCGCCGCCCATGCGGCCGTCGCCTACACGCTCGGCCGCGCCATCTGGACGCCGCTGGGGCTGTAGCGGGCGATTGATGGGGCGAGAACGCCCGCCTTCGGACCGGACAATTCGTTACGTTGCGCGTCGCGACCTCGTCCTAATCTGCGCGGATGCTCAATCAGAGCGGCGCTTTCGCCGCCGCGATTGAAGGAGGTCAGCGTCATGGCTGTTACTGCGTCAGAATCGGCGCTCGCGGATGGGTTCCGCCCGCCAACGATCACACCGCCGGCGCGTCCGCTCGGCCTGCTGCGTATGATCAGGGCCGCCTTCCGCAACCCGATCACGATCTGGCCGGAGGAGATGTATGACGGGGCGGTCATCGCCAACCAGCTACTGGGAACGACGCGCGTGCATGTTGCTGATCCCAGCGCGGCGCGGCGGGTCTTGCTCGAGGATGCGGAAAGCTATGTGCGTCCGCGGATCGTCAAGCGGATGCTTGGGCCAGCGCTGGGCGCAGGATTGTTTACCGCCGACGGCGAAGGCTGGCGCCGGCAGCGGCGGATTGCGGCGCCTTCGTTCCGTATCCAGGAGCTGCGCGCCCTCACGCCCTTGATGTCGCGCGCCGGGGCGGCGGCGGGGGAGCGCCTTGCATGGCGGCCCGGCGCGGCGGTCGATATCATGCCGGAGATGATCCGAGCGACATTCGATGTGATCGCCGATGCGACGATTGGCGACGATGCGCGCGATGTTTTTGATCGGGAGACTTTTGCGCGCGACGTTGATCTGTATCTGAACATCTTTGGCCAAGTCGATGCGTTGGATGTGATGCGTGCGCCAAGTTGGGTTCCTCGCCCTTGGCATTGGCGCGCCCGGGGCGCAACGGGCCGTATCCGGGCGGCGGCGTTGCGGGTCGTCGCCGCGCGTCGGGCCGCCGGCGCGGCGGGGGCGAGCTTGGTCGATCGGCTGATCAATGCGGTCGACCCGGAAGGCGGCGCAGGGCTCACCGATCGGGAGGTCGTGGATAACATTGTCACCTTTTTCGGCGCCGGTCACGAGACCACGGCGATGGCGCTGACCTGGACATTGTCGATCTTGGCGCAGCAGCCGCAGCTGCAGGAGGCGCTTCGAGCCGAGACAAAGGCGGTGGCTGGCGACGCGCCAATTACGGCGGCGCATGTCGATGCGCTCACTCTGCATGATCAGGTTATCAAGGAGGCGATGCGCCTTTACCCGCCCGGCGCGGTTGTGGGGCGTCAGGTCGCGAAGCCAACGCAGCTGGGCCAACATGATCTGAAGCCCGGCGATGAGGTGCTGATTGCCGTGT
>JALEGB010000024.1 GCA_022760355.1 Neomegalonema sp. | reverse complement strand
TTCGAAACAATTGCGGTCATGAAAATGCTCTATCTCTTTGAGTTGTCGCGATTTCCGAGCCATCGAATGCACGCATTCGATTTGAAATCACTCTAGCTGCGCTGTATCCAGCCGCCGCCAAGCACGCGATCCCCGTCAGGCGCGTAAAAGACGCAGGCTTGCCCCGGCGCCACGCCCTCTTCCGCCTCAGCAAGCGCAACCTCAACGGATCCGTCAGCGCGCGGGCGCACGCGGGCTGGGCGCGGCGGGCGCGTAGAACGCACCTTCGCCACCACGTCCCAACCGTCATCCGGCGCGTCCTCGACGAAATCGCCGTCCCCGAGCCAGTTGACCTCCGCAAGCGAAACGCTGCGGACGCCCAAAGCGTCCCGCGGGCCAACGATGACCTGTCGCGCGTCCGCGTCCAGCTTCACAACAAATAGCGGCTCGCCTGGCGCCTGCGGATCAATCAGCCCCAATCCGCGCCGTTGGCCGATTGTGTAGCGAATAACGCCGGAATGAGCCCCGAGCACGCGCCCATCGACATGAACCACATCCCCCGGCTCCGCGGCGCCTGGCCGCAATTTCTCGATCAGGTCGGCGTAATTGCCCTGAGGCACGAAGCAGATGTCCTGGCTGTCAGGCTTGTCGGCGACGGCGAGGCCAAATTCCGCCGCCATCGCCCGCGTCTCGGCCTTTGTCTCGACGCCGCCCAAGGGGAAGCGCAGATACTCCAGCTGCTGCCGCGTTGTTGTGAACAGGAAATAGGATTGGTCGCGGCTCGGATCCGCCGCCCGATGCAGCTCCGCGCCATTTGGTCCATCAATACGCCGAACATAGTGGCCGGTCGCCAAGCAGTCCGCCTCCAAGTCCCGCGCAGTTTCCAACAAATCGCGAAATTTTACGCGTTCATTGCACCGGACACAGGGAATAGGCGTCGCCCCGCCAAGGTAGCTCTCGACAAAATCGTCTATAACACTTTCTTTAAAGCGGTTTTCATAGTCCAGAACGTAGTGTGGGAAGCCAATTTCTTCGGCGACCCGGCGCGCATCATAGATATCACGCCCAGCGCAACATGCTCCTTTTTTAGCGAGAGCTTGGCCATGATCATACAGCTGCAACGTGACGCCCACGACGTCAAAGCCGTCACGCGCAAGCATCGCGGCGACGACGGAGCTGTCAACGCCGCCCGACATTGCCGCGACAACCCGCGTTTCCGCAGGGCTCTTTGCAAACCCAAGCATATTGGTCGCCGCCGCGCCGACCTCGCGCACCCTATTATCGCCGCTCATTGCGCCGTCCATGACACCCGTCTCACTCATCCTATTTCGTCAACATCCCAGATAGGCGCTCGCCACGCGTTTGTTAAGCGGCGCTTTGCGGGAAGCCGCGACGTCAACCAAGATGAGAATTAATATTAAAAACGCCAACATTTACCATCACACCTTTTTACTTGTTGTTGATAACCAACACCAGCGCGCCAATATTCAACTCTACACCATTTGTTTAAGTTCAGACCGTAATCTATCCTTGCTGGATGAGGAGCAAGGGGTGATATTCGCTATGACGGACTCACAAGAACCTGTCAAATTTGTCATTGGCCCGGACGGTCAACGGCTCACCATCGACGATCTGCCATCGCCCGACACGCGTCGGTGGGTGATCCGTCGTAAAGCTGAAGTTGTCGCCGCCGTGCGCGGCGGACTACTCAGCCAAGAAGATGCATGCGAACGCTACGGCATCTCCGAGGAAGAATATGAAGGCTGGGCGCGCGCCATTGAACGTTTTGGCATGCAAGGCCTTCGCACGACCCGACTGCAAAAATATCGCGCCAAACTGTGAGCTCGCAGTAGCGATTCGGCCCGCGCAGCCAGCGCGCGCGCCGTGTCGCGCCGAAGATCGCCCCAGCCCGCCGTCAGGCGGGCTTTTTAAGTTGGCGCCGCAACCACAGCTCGCCTTGAGCTGAGCGCATCTGGCCGCCGCCACGAGCCGCAGCGCTCTATTTGCGACAAATCGCCTGGGTTCTATTTCCCCTGCCCACAACACGCCGCGTATAACGCCGCGCCGCGCACTAAGACTGACAAATTGCTTGATTAGGCCTTGGCGCAAGACTTGCTTCGTCAGCGCGATCGGCGGGTCGGCGCGCATCGTCGCCCGTCTTGAGGCGTGCGCCGCTAATGGGGACGGACAGTGACGATGAACAGTACGAAGGAACACTATCCTTGGTTAGACTGGCTCCGCTTCTTGGCGGCGCTGCTCGTTGTCCTGGTGCACACGCGCTCGGTTTCCTTCGTCGCCTATGGCGAGTTGCCGGCGTCGGACCAGAATCCGCTTGTCGCCATCTTCTTTCTCATCACCCGACTAGGCGACCAGGCCGTCATGGCGTTTTTTGTCCTGAGCGGATTTCTCGTCGGCGGTCGTGCGATTGAGCGGCTGGCGCATGGCGCCTTTCGGCCGGCGGACTACATGCTCGATCGCGTCACGCGTATCATGACGCCCCTCGTTCCCGCGCTTATCTTCGCTGCAATTGTCGGCGTACTCGTCGGGCGCGGTTTTGATGCAAGCGGCTTCGCATGCAACCTCGTGTCGCTCCAGGGCGTATTTTGCAAACCCTACGCGACCAATATTCCGCTTTGGTCGCTCGCCTATGAGATGTGGTTCTACATCCTGGTGTGGATCGTCGGCGCGGCCATCGTCGCGCAGCGATTCACCACCCTGACCATCGTCGCTGGCGCTGTGGGGCTGATCATCTTTACGCAGCTGCAAGCGGTCTACTTGTTCTGTTGGCTGGTTGGCGCCCTCGCCTACGGGTTCCGCCCGACGAAGCCGAGCTGGATCGAAGCGGCGGTCGCCCTTGTGCTGATGGGGATTGGCGTGGTCGGCGAACAGGCTGCGCTTGAAAGCAAGTCCTTCGCCGTCGAAGAATTGCGCGCTTGGCTGCCATCGCATAGCGCGTCGCAGATCTATTGGTCGACCGGCATCGCGCTGCTTATGCGGCAGGCGTTGACGCTGCCGGCGCGAAGCCCCCGCATGAAAAAACTCGACGCCTGGGGCGCGACCTTGGCCGGGCCCTCCTACTCGCTCTATCTCACCCATCTGCCGACCCTGTTTGTGATCGACTATATCGCCTTCGAAAAAGCTGCGTCGCTTTCATTCATGGGCGTTGGTCAGTTTGTGGTTCGCGTCGCGCTCTGCCTGTTGGTCGCTTGGCTGTTCTACTGGGCCTTTGAGCGTCACACCGGCGAGATCCGCAGATGGGCCAAGGCGCGCTGGTTAACCAACCTGCAAAAAGCAGGCGCCGACGGCCGCGCGACCTGATGTATTGCGCGCCGCCGACCGCTCCGACATACTCAGGATCGGTCGGCTCAAATATGACGGTTCCGCCCGTTCGGCGCATTTTGAACGGCGCCATTTAGCCACATCGCGTTAACCTTTCCCCAAAACAACCGCTCCAGCCGTGCTCTAGTGGTTTGCAAAGCGGCCACGGCCATATATAGTTAACGGCGAAAAAGGCGGGATGAAGGAAGTGAAAGGAATCGGGGGAAAGCGTGCCGACGATCAGTCTTTCTTTAACGATTTCGCCCTAAATTCTTTTTCAACGCTGTTCACGCGACGCAGACGAGGGACCGTCATATGCGCATTTTGCTGATTGAGGATGAGACGACGACGTCGAAGGCGATCGAGCTCCTCCTGACCCAAGAAGGTTTTAATTTTTACGCGACCGACCTTGGGGAGGAAGGCTTCGATCTGGCGAAACGGTTTGATTATGACCTAATCATCCTTGATTTGGACCTGCCGGACATCAGCGGCTACGAAGTCCTGAAGCGCTTGCGCATCGCCAAGATCTCGACGCCAACCCTGATTCTCTCGGGCCACAATAAGATCGATGATAAAATCAAAGGTCTGACGAACGGCGCCGACGATTATCTCACCAAGCCGTTTAACCGCGACGAGCTGGTGGCGCGCATCCATGCGATCATCCGCCGCTCGAAGGGCCACAGCCAGTCGGTCATCCAAACCGGCAAAATCCGCGTCAATCTTGACGCGAAAACGGTCGAAGTTGACGGCCAGCGCGTGCATCTGACCGGCAAAGAGTATCAAATGCTCGAGCTGCTGTCGCTGCGCAAAGGAACCACCCTGACCAAGGACATGTTCCTCAACCACCTCTATAATGGCATCGATGAGCCGGAACTGAAGATTATCGACGTCTTCATCTGTAAGCTCCGCAAGAAGCTCTCGAACGCCAACAATGGCGAGAACTACATCGAAACCGTCTGGGGCCGCGGCTACGTACTGCGTGATCCGGAGGACGCATCGGCGCATCTGCCGGCAAACAACGTCACCAGCCTGGCGGCGACGCGGGAAGCTATGAACGCTTAATCACGCGATCCCCTCGACTGACTGCTTTAAAAGCCCGCCTTCTGGCGGGTTTTTTCGTTTTATTCCATTCAACCAATGCTCGTGCTCGCTAATATTTGGAGCATGTTCGAAACAATTGCAGTCATGAAAATGCTCTATCTCTTTGAGTGGTCGCAATTTCCGAGTCGTCGATGCGCGCATTCGGTTTGAAATCGCTCTAGATTACATATTGTTACATTTGAAAATATCGTTGCAGAGCAAAACAAGCGCAGCGCGATCGTTACAAATTCAATCATTCACGCCCAAAACTTTCCTATTCCCCCAGCGATGTTTGGATCTGACCGAACAGAAGCCGACCTCTGGCGAGTTCTGTCGCTGTCAAAACTGTTGTCCTCCCATTTGGAGACTACTGATGAAAAAGATCCTCCTCGCGGCTTCGTTGGCGATCACCGCTGCGCTGTTCTGGTCAGCCCCCTCCATGGCTGAACCGCTCAATCACAGCCACGCCGCCGCAGCCAAAGCGCCAACCGGCGTGAGCGCCCACTTTAATCCTGCGCAGTTTGATCCTGCACAGATTGTACTTGCGCATGGCGTCCATCCGCATCCGGCCGCGCGGGCGCGGCGTTGGGCGTATCGCCATAGCATTCACGGACCACGCTACCGTTCTCGCCGTGCAGGCTACATCTACTTCTATCGCGGCTGGTATTATGCCCGCCCTTGGTGGGAAGCCGCGCCGGCAGCGCCAGCGGCGGCGCGCCATTGCGCCTATTGGGCGGACACCTGCTCCTACCGCTGGGGCTTCCGCACCGCGCGCTACTTCCGCTGCATGCGGATCCACGCCTGCTGACATAGTTCGCGCAACATTGCGGTTGCGCCAGATATCGCACTCAAACCGAGACGGCGGACGTCGTCTCGGTCCGCGCACACGACCTGTTCTCCGCTGCCCCTCATATCCCCAGACGCCCGAGCGCGCCCGTCTCCCCGTGCTCGGCTCCTGGACCGCCTCGTTAGCGCTAACGGCGCCACGGTATCCCCCAAAGGTGGTAGTGTTCGATCCCAACTTGGTCACATTGTCGCCCACAACAACAGGCTAAGTGACTTCAAACAAGACGTAAGGGCAGAGCGTCGAGACGACCAAGTAAACCGTTATATGCGCTGGAAACGCGTTCCGCTAAGGGGCCTAACTACCGCATGTCACACAGTAAAAACGAATGAGGAGACGAGAAATGCAACGTTTTATTGTTGCGATTGCTTTCGCGATCGCGACGGCGCTGTTCGGCGCCGCTCAAGCTTCGGCTGAAACCGCCAAGCCGCTGACCATCCCAGCTTCGATCGCTAGCTCGGCTACGATTTCCGCGGACGACCTGGTTCTGGTGCATCGCCGCTCATACCACCACCGCCACTATCGCCGCGGCTACCGCCACCATCACCTCCGCCGGCATCTGCGCCGCTGGGTCTACCGTCATCGCCTGCACGGCCGTCGGTATCGCTACCGCCGCCCAGGCTATCGCCACTATTACGGCGGCTGGTACTACTCGCGCCCATACTGGGGCCGTCCAGCTCCAATCCGTCGTCGTCGCTGCGGCTACTGGGCTGACACTTGCTCCTACCGCTGGGGCTTCCGCACCCGCCGTTTCTACCGCTGCATGTACCGTCACGGTTGCTAATGCAGCGCGCCGGCCTCCTTTGAGCGCCGGCGCCCGCTCATACGGCCGGGCGGCCTAGGACCAACCGCCCGATCAGGACGACGCCCTACGCAGACAGCAAGCACGCAGACCGCCCCAGCGATCTGCGTGTTTTTTGTTGTCCCGAGGTTCCTCGGACGAACGGAAGCTTCAAAATGAAATAAACCAGCGACGTCGCCCCCGACGTCGCTGGTTCTTCAGGTCGGGCAAATCCCTCGCGCAACCGACCCGGAACTGGCGTACGCTTGCGCCTTATCTGGCGTCTAGCGACCCAATTTCGCTCAACAAACCCTGCCATGAGCCATCGCCGACGTCTTCCCCACGCGCCTGGCGCCGGAACCTCAATCGTCAAACGTGGCAGAAAAAGAACACAAGCACATCGGATCGAAGCAAAAACGCAACATCCTGACGAGCAAGGATCTCGTTGCACAAGTTAGGGACACGCACGCCAGAGCCGCCATGGCGCTCTGGCGCAGCAAAAGCCTGAACCAACATCCGAGTAATGGGTGCGATCCCCCCCGACAGATCGGCTTACTCAGCCAGTTTGGCCATCACCTCGTCCGACATCTCAAAGTTCGCCGTGACGGTCTGGACGTCATCATCGTCCTCCAACGCATCAATCAGCTTCATCAGAGTGCGGCCGGAATCTTCATCCACCGGGTTGGTGTTCTGCGGCCGCCACGCAAGCTTCGCCGACGCCGCTTCGCCCAGCTTGCCTTCAAGATCAGTCGAAACATCCGATAGCGCCGACGGATCGCAATAAATCAAGTGCCCCTCTTCGGAGCTCTCGACATCATCCGCGCCAGCCTCAATCGCCGCTTCCATAACGGTATCAGCGTCGCCAGCGTCCGGCCCGTATTCAATAGCGCCCACACGATCGAACATGAAGCCAACCGAGCCGGTCTCGCCAAGATTGCCGCCATTTTTGCCGAAGATGCTCCGCACATTCGAAGCGGTCCGGTTACGATTGTCGGTCAATGCTTCGACAATCACCGCCACCCCGCCGGGGCCGTAGCCCTCATAGCGGATCTCCTCATAGTTCTCGCCATCGCTTCCCTGGCTCTTCTTGATCGCACGCTCAATGTTATCTTTCGGCATTGAGTTGGCGCGCGCTTCGCGGACCGCCAGGCGCAGGCGCGGATTTTTATCCGGATCCGGGTCGCCCATTTTTGCGGCGACTGTGATTTCTTTGGAGAGTTTCGAGAAGAGTTTGGAGCGCTTCTTATCCTGCGCGCCTTTTCGGTGCTGAATATTCGCCCATTTTGAATGGCCGGCCATGGCGTCCTCGCAAGCCCAGGAACTTATTGAGAGAGCCTACTCCTATAGAAAGCGTGGGGCCGGCTGTCCACTTGCCTCGCGCTCATTGGCGCTCATCTTCCTCCCTTTTCGGCAGGATCGGCTTGATCTCCGGCTCGCCCCAATAGCGGCGCACCGCATCAATGATCGGCTGCGGCGGCTCCGCAAGCGGCGGCAAGTCAATCGGAATCGGAGCAAAACGAAACGGCGCGGCCAGCACCTGCAGCACATAGACAATGCCGAAATACCCAAACAGCGGCAGACGAATGTAATAGTCCCGCGCCCGCTGCTTCGGCCAAAACCCCACCATCAGCGGCCGGTCGCCCATCGTCCGAATCTCCGCCTTGCGGATATCGCGCCAAGGAAGGGGTTTGCGCATTAACCTGCGATCGAAAACGCCGTCCGCATCAATGGTGACGACTGCTCCGCGCAATCGCATGACGCGCACGGCGTCCGCCATGACCACCAGCATAACAACGCCGTAGAACAACCAAATCAGCGCAACCTGAACGCTCTCGCGCGCCGCCTCGGGCTTGGGAGCGAGCAGAACGTACAAAGCGAGGCCAGTTACGCCAAGCGCGATCGGAACCACCCACGCCAAACGCAAAATGAAAAAGCGAGTCGAAAGCCCGAACTCCAGACGATCATCCGTCGACAAGGCGTCTTGTTCCATTCGGGCCCCCAATCAGCGAACGGTTGGCGTAACGTCCTGCAGCTGGCCGCCCCTGCGCAGCGGGGCAATCCGGGTGGCCAACCCGCTTGCATCGTCGGTCTCGACCAATACGCCAGACACTGTCGCCTCGCCCTGCGCCGGCTCCGCGCGACTGGAAAGCCCGGTGATAAAGCGCTTCATCGGCTCCAACTTATCCATCCCAATTACGCTGTCATAGGCGCCGCACATGCCGGCGTCGGTCATGTAGCCTGTGCCCTTCGCCAAAATTTGCGCGTCGCCCGTCGGCACATGCGTGTGGGTCCCGACAACGAGACTGGCTCTGCCATCGCACCAATGGCCCATCGCCATTTTCTCGGACGTCGCCTCCGCATGCATATCGATCACGATAGCATCCGCCGCGACCCCAAGCGGATATTCCCGCAGGACGCCATCGACCGCGGAGAACGGGTCGTCGACCGGGTTCATAAACACGCGCCCCAGCAGATTGCAGACCAGGACCTTTTTGCCCGCCGCGCGCCCATCCGAAATTTCGAACAGATGCGCGCCGCGACCCGAGGTCCTCGGCCAATTGAGCGGTTTGATAATGCGGGGCTCTTGATCCAAATGCTTGATCAGCTCACGCTGATCGAACGCGTGATTGCCAAGCGTGATCGCGTCCGCGCCGGCGGCGAAGATTTCGTTGGCGATCTTTGGCGTCAAGCCATATCCCGCCGCCGCATTCTCCGCATTCGCGATCAGAAAATCGACTTCCAGCTCAGCGCGCAGCGCTGGCATTGCGGCGATCGCCGCATCTCGGCCGACCCGGCCGACAAAGTCACCCAAAAACAAAATTCGCATGGCGCGAGAGTTAGCGCAGTTGACCGTCCGACGCTATCCCAGAAGCGCTGCAAATAATGGCTTCTTGTTCGGTTACGATCGCATCTAGCCTCTGGTCTGTCGGCTCCTGAGGCGCAGAGGCGATTTCCTGAGCGGCGAAAGCCAGGCCGACCGATCGTATCTCACGCTGCGCGCGCGCCGCCGCGAATGTGCGATCATAATGGCCCTTGCCATACCCAAGCCGAGCGCCGGTGCGATCAAACCCAAGCAAAGGCGTGATGAATAATGACGGCGCCGCCCATTCGCCGCCTGCGGGAACCTCGGCGCCGAATGGGCCTTCGACCATGACGGCCTCTGGCGTCCAGCGCCGAAATCTCAGCGGCGCATCGCCGACGATGATTGGAACCGAAATCCGGGCCCCGGCCTCATGAAGCGCCCGCATCAGCGGGGTTGGATCGATCTCGCTTCGGATGGGCCGGTAGCCGGCGATCTCTTCGCCGGCCGCAAATTTGATGGCGTGAAGAAAAAGCGCCGAAGCCGCCGCCGCCGCCGACGTCGCCCCCGCCATATGCGCGGCCTTGCGACGCGCCGCAATCTCCTTGCGAAGCGCCGCTTTCTCTTCGATCAAGGACTTAGAAGAGCCCGACAGAGGCGCCTCCCGCGCCGCGGCTACTTCTTACGTTCCGCGACCAGTTTGATGTCGACCTTCGCCTCAAGCGGCGGGTGCATGGCCGAAGTCTGACCTTCGCCGACGCCGAAATCAATGCGCATGACCGTCGCCTCGCCCACCATCTCGGCGCGATCGCCATCAATTTTCAACCGGAAAGAGAAACCAAATGGCTTCTCTTCGCCCTTTAAGGTCAACCCGCCGTAAACGCTGTAAGACCCATCCGCAAGTTTTTCAAAGCTCCGGCCATGAAATGTGGCGGTTGGATGCGACGCGACGTCCAGCCACTGCGTGTCAGACATTCCCGATTGCAGCTGCGGATCGCTGACTTTCGCCTTAGCCATATCAAAAATGACGTCGACTTTGCTGATCGCCAGATTGTCCGGATCGAATGCGATTGTCGCTTTCCAGCTGAGCGTAATCTCGACCGGCGCTCCGCTGACGGAGGTTTTAACCACAACCGCGCTTTGATCATACAGCGGCGTCCAAATCGGCGCGCCGGCCTTGGCGGCGTCGCTCGCGTCAGGCAGCTCGCGCGTCGCAGGTTTTTCAGCTTCGGCGGGCGCCGCAGGCGCAGCAGGTTCGGAGGAAGTGGGCGCAATCAAGCCGACGGTCGCCTCGGTGACGCCCTTGTCGCCGCGAATGGCTTTGGCGCGATAGATCGCATAGCCCGCCGCCACAATCGCGATGACCGCAATCAGCCACAGCCCTAACGATGCAATGCGGCGGCCGATCGAAATGACGCGGCGGATCGGCAGGCCGAGCGCGCCCATACGCGGCTTCACCCCCGGCGTCATGCGCGCCAAAGTGGCGTCGCGGTCAACGAAATGATGCTTCAGCGCTGCGCCAACATGCAACGCGAGCAGCGCCAACATGCCGTTGGACATCAGCTCATGCGCCTCATGCGCCAACCCCGTGACGTTTTTGCGCGAGGCGACGTCCATCGCGTCAAAGAAAGGCAGATGCGGAATTGTGAACAGCTTGAACCACATGGTCGGGATCATGCTGAAGTCGGGATTGGCCGAAACCATCACCCAACCCGAAACCGGAATGGCGATCAGCGCGGCGTAGAAAAGCCAGTGGCTCGCATGGCTGGCGAGTTTCTGCCAGCCCGGCATCTCCGAAGGCAGCGTCGGGGCCGGATGGGCCAGACGCCAGGCGAGGCGAATAACGGTTAACAGCAGGATTGTAACGCCCACCGCCTTATGCAGCTGGATTTGAGCGTAGGCGCTGGAGCCTTCCGCGGTCATACCGCTCCACATCTGAAACGCGATCGCCGCCGCAATCGCCCAGTGGAGAACAATCGCAACGGTCGTATACCGCGCGCGCGACGTGTCGACGCTCGACGCCTCCAAACTCGCTTCGCTCATCTCAACCCCTTCGCTGTGCTTCCGATCCGCTTCTGCGGCTCGCACCCCCTTGAAGCGCCTCGCCATTTAATCGCTCGGCGAGGCGCAATAGTTTGCGCGCGACACATATCAGCCGCGCGCCGAAAGTCGATGGCCGTGCTTAGTCTGCTTTAACGAACTCAGCCGCGATCATGACTTCCACGATGTTCCCAACGACCTGAGCGCCATTGCCGACTTTCACGTCGAGGACCTTCGAGCCAAATTTGGAACGGTCGAATTTGCCATAGACCAGGAACCCAACAGCAGGCTTGCCGGCAAAGGGGTGTTTCGCGATCGAGCCGGTCAGCTCAGCCGTCAGAACGACTTCTTTGGTCACGCCGAGCAGAGTCAGGTTGCCGGTCACTTTGGCCTTGCCGCCCTCCATCGGCTCAACCTTGGTCGAGACGAATTCGATTTTTGGGAAGCCCTTCGCGTTCAGGAAACCAGCGCTTTCGATTTCACCGTCGAAATCTTTCTTGCCTGGATAGCCGGTCGAAACAGACGCGGCGTCGATGGCTGCGGTGATTTTGCTCTTGCTTGGGTCTTCGACATTGAGCTCCAGCTTCATGTCGACTTTTTCAAAACGCGCGGTGTACGGCGCCAAGCCGATGTGCTTTACGCGCCAGGTAACGCTTGTATGGGTCGGATCCAGCACATAGGAACCCGACGGAGCGGCGATTTCTTGAGCAGCGACGGGAGCGGCGAACGCGAGCGCGGCGAGGCCGAGCAGGCCGGCGATGGTCTTTTTCATCTGAACTCCTCCAGTTCGGCGTCGCGCGCAATCCCTCGGCGACGCAAGCGCCCAGCCGATTAGCGGGCGACGTGCGGCAAAATGTGCAGAGGCGACGCAGATTCCAAGTGCCGTGAAGGATCTTTTCCGTTTCCAAAACAAAAACAATACCGCCAAGCCGAAGGTTTCGCGCGTTGGCGATGAACAAACTCAACCGGAGAGAGCCAATGACGGATAAAAGCACTCTGATCATATGCGAGACATGCGCATGGCCCGACGGCGAAAAGCTCAAAGACGGTCAGAGCGGCGGCGCCGCCTTCGCCGACCTCGTCGCCGCCGC
The DNA here is from genome assembly GCA_022760355.1 of Neomegalonema sp. Classification (GTDB taxonomy): domain Bacteria; phylum Pseudomonadota; class Alphaproteobacteria; order Rhodobacterales; family Rhodobacteraceae; genus JALEGB01. The sequence goes on along the minus strand of JALEGB010000024.1, from coordinate 6,370 downwards.
AGCCGCAGCCGCCGCCGAGCAAGGCGCGTCATCGATCCTGGTTCGCCGCCACGCCTGCCTGATGAACTGCAGCCAGTCCTGCAGCGCAGCGCTGTCGGCTCCCGACAAAATCACCTATGTCTTCGGCCGCTTTGAACCGTCCCAAAGCGCCGCCGAAGCCCTGATTGAATATGCCGAAGGACACGCCGCCAGCGATACCGGCGCAGTGCCCTTTCGGCAGTGGCCGCAGGGCGTCAAGGGCAAGTTCATCGCCCGCGTTCCGCCGCAGCGCCTGCTTGAAAACGACGACGCTGACGAGAAGTAGTCGAAAACAAGATCGGCGCCGGCCAGCCAAGCGCCTGCAATTCCCGGCGCGCCGGTTCGATCCCATCAGCCGCCGGCGTGAACAACAGCGCGAGCGCTGAACCTGTATGCGCCGCCGCCAGGCCCGCCGCGCCGGCCCGCCGGCCGATCGCCCGTACATGATCAAACCGCGGCAAATGCTGGTTCAAGCGGTTCCGCAGCGCGCTTTCGATCGCAATTTCGCCCACCGCGACATGATCCGCCGCCGCAAACGCCGCAGCCAGCGGCGCAATGAGATCCGAAATATCTGCAAACTTGGAATCGGTCGGGTCCGTCGGCCGGCCCGGGCCATCAAGCACGCCCAGCACATGAAACTCAGGCGGCGACGGCAGCTGCTGGAGCGCCCGCCCCTCTCGCGACGCCCAAATCATCGCGCCGGGATCGTCGAACATAAGGGGATCGCTGGCCCCCTCGACCGCAAGGCAAAGGCGCGCCTCCGCCGCCGAGGAGAGCCGCCCGCCGCTAACGGCCCGGATCGCCGCAAGCGCCGCCATGGTTGAAGCGCCGCAACCGCCCCCCGCCGCCGCATCGCTGCGCACATACAATCGCCCCCCGACGCCCGCCCGGCCCGTCAGCCGAAGCGCCTTGGCGGCCGCCGCCCGCGCCAGAGACGCCAGCGCAGCCTTGCCGCCGCTCAACAAGGGCGCGCCGGCAACCGGCCAAAAAACCGCCTGTGTTCGCAGCGCGCCGCAAGGCAAAGTGGTCAGCGCCACAGGCCCCGCCGCGCCCATACGCCCCTGCAGAATCTCGCCGAAATGTCCGCTTGAGCGCCCAATCACGCCCCGCCCGCCCCGCAACCTCACCGCGCCCTAATCACCGCGCGTGCAAGCCGGTTTGCTCCGTCACAACGTCCTTCGCGCACGTCGCCATCGCCGGGACGCCATCCGAACCGGATTCGCACAACAGCTCTATTTTTTGCGCCTCGCCCTTCCGCAGGATTTCGATTGTGATGACCGAAACCTCTGACTCAAAACCAAATTTTTGTCCGGCATGCGAATCGGAGAGGCAGTAGCCTTTGGTGGCGCGAATCACCGTTTTCTTAAGCAACTTGTACTTAACGACTTTCGCGCCCTCGCTTGAGCGCGGTTTCTGCCGACGCCAGAGATCCCCCCCATCCATGACGTAGAAGCCCCGGATGCTTTCGCACACAACGTATGAGCCTCCGCCCGCCTGCGCGCCGGGAGCCGCCAGCAGAGCGAAAATCAGCGCGCCGGCCCGAACAAGCGCCTGCTTCAACCGGCTTGAGCATTTGGACATTCCTTATCCCTCCCGAAAGAGCCGCGATACGCGCCATGTGACGTGCGCTTTGCCGGCAGCCCGCTTTTCTGTAAAGGCCATGCGAGTATGCGCGATAGACAGGGCGACAGGATGGGCCAGGAGCAAGAAAGCCGCAAGGACGGGCAAACGCATGGCGGCGATCTGGACCGGGCCCGCGCCATTTACGGCGGCGCGCGGGAAGAATGGCTCGATCTTTCAACCGGGATCAATTCGGCGCCCTATCCCGCTGCGGCGCCCCCGCTCGATAGTCTGGCGCGGCTGCCGGACCGATTGCTGACGCAGCAGGCGGTGGACGCAGCCCGCGCCGCCTACGCGGCCCCGGCGCGCGCCAGCATTGTCGCCGCCGCCGGCGCCCAGCCCGTCATCGACGCCCTGCCAAGGCTGTCGCCGCCCGCGCGCGCCGCCATTGTCGGCCCCACCTACACGGAACATGGGATCGCCTTTCGCAGGGCGGGCTGGGAAACAGTCGAAGTCGACAGCCCGAATGAAGCCGGCGCGGACTCAGCGTCGGCTTTGGTGATCGTCAATCCAAACAACCCGACCGGCCGCCTTTTCGAGCCAGAGCGGCTCGAAGCGCTGATCCGCCCTGATCGGCTGCTGATCATCGATGAAAGCTTCGCCGACGTCACCCCTTCGCACTCGCTCGCCCCGCGCGCTGGCCAATCGGGGCTGGTGATCTTGCGCTCCTTCGGAAAATTCTACGGGCTGGCGGGGCTCCGCCTCGGATTCGCCCTGTGCTCCGCGGAACTGGCGGAAAAGTTGACGGTTGAGCTTGGCCCCTGGCCCGTCTCCGGTCCGGCGCTCAGCATCGGGGCCGGCGCATTGGCTGATCATTCATGGCGCGCGACGACCCGCCAACGCCTCGCGGCGGACCGGGCGCGCCTTGACGCCCTCGCATCGCGAGCCGGTTGGCGGCTCATTGGCGGCTGCGATCTGTTTCGAAGTTACGATTGCGGCGACGCGGGCGCGACGCAAAGCAGTTTAGCCGAACACAAAATCTGGACTCGCCGGTTCGACTACGCGCCCAGCTGGCTGCGTCTGGGGCTGCCCGGCGACGCAACGGGCTGGGCGCGGCTGCGCGACGCGCTTGAGCGTTTGGCGCCATGACGCTGGGCCTCCTGTTTGGCGACGCCGACGCGACCTTGCTGGCCCTGTTGTTGGCGCTGATGCTCGATGCGCGCTTTGGCGAACCGAGCTGGCTGTGGTCCCGCATGCCGCACCCCGCAGCGCTGCTCGGTCGTGGCGTTGACCAATTGGAGCGGCGGCTCAACCGCGGATCGGCCAAACGCGTCAAGGGCCTGCTCGCGTTAGCGCTGTTAGCGACGGCTGCGCTGGCGATCGGCGGGGCTTTGGCGGCAGTTCCCTATGTCGGGCCGCTTTTCGCCACCATCGGCGCGGCGATACTGATCGCCCAACGCAGCCTGATTGAGCATATCGAGGCGGTGGCCATCGGGCTGCAGGACAGTCTTGCCGAAGGACGGTTTGCGGTCTCGATGGTCGTCGGGCGCGACCCGAAGCAGCTGGACGAACCGGCGGTCGCCCGCGCCGCGATCGAGAGCGCGGCGGAGAATTTTTCGGACGGCGTCGTCGCCCCAGCGTTCTGGTTTCTGCTGGGCGGCTTGCCCGGAATTCTGGCGTACAAAGCCATTAACACCGCCGACAGCATGATCGGCCACCGGTCCGAACGCTACCGCGCCTTCGGATGGGCGTCGGCGCGGCTGGACGATCTTGTGAACCTGATCCCTGCGCGCCTGTCCGCCGCGTTGATCGCGCTCTCGACACAGGCCCCGCGGCGCGCCCTCCGCACCGTCTGGCGCGACGCCCATAAACATCTCTCTCCCAACGCCGGCTGGCCAGAAGCGGCGATGGCCGGCGGGCTGGGCGTCATGCTCGGCGGACCGCGCCGCTACGGGGCCCAAATCATCGATGGCGCGACGCTTTATGGCGAGGGGTGGCGCGATCCTGGTCCGGCCGAAATCATGCGCGCCACGCGTGTGCTGAGCCGAGCCTGGATCTTATTGTGCGCCGCCATCATCGGCGCAATCGGCGTTCTCATGCTCACCCGCTACGCGGCGGCCTAGGTTGGGAACTCATAAATCAGCGCGCCGCAAGCGCCAAGAGCCCGGACATATCGAGATGGGCCTCCAAATGATCCGCGAGCGCATCCAGCGTCTCCTCCAGTTGCGCCTCATAGGCGACATCCGAGCGGGCGTCGGCCAAAAAAACGCGCCGGAACGCGTCTTCGCCAAACACGCCATGCAGGTAGGAGCCCATGATGCGCTCATCACGGGACTGCGCCCCTTCGGCGCGCCCGTCGATGTCGAACAACGGGCGCGCGCAATCCACGCCATGGGATCGGCCCAGATGGATCTCATATCCCGAAACGGCGGCGCCGCTCGCGATATGGCGTCCCGATACAGGCGCAACCCGTTTATCCGGGCTCATCACCGTCTCAATATCCAGCCACCCGAGCCCGTCGACTGTGCCTGCGACGCCCTCCACCCCCTCCGGATCATGGATCTTGCGCCCGAGCATCTGATAGCCGCCGCACAGGCCCAAGACCCGCCCGCCGCGGCGAATATGCGCGTGCAGATCAACGTCCCACCCCTGCGCACGAAAAGCGGCAAGGTCCGCGACGGTGGATTTCGCGCCAGGAATGATGATCCAATCCGCGTCGCCCGGCAACGGCTCGCCGGCCCGGATCAATCTGAGATCGACGTTTGGCTCCGCCGCCAGCGGATCAAGATCGTCGAAATTAGCGACCCGCGGCGCCAACGGAGCCGCCACGACAAGCTTCGCACCGTCCCGTCCCGCCCGCGCGCGCGATAACAGATCCTGGCTGTCCTCCGCCGGCAACCGCTGCGCAGATGCGAACCAAGGCGCCACCCCGTAGCTGCGCCAGCCGCTCATCCGCTCAATGGCGCGCAACCCATCGTCAAACAGGCTCGGATCGCCGCGAAATTTATTGACGATAAAACCGCGGATCTGGGCGCTATCGGCGGGGTCAAGCACGGTCCGCGTCCCCACCAGCTGCGCGATCACGCCGCCGCGGTCGATATCCCCGACCAGAACAACCGGCACGTCCGCAGCACGGGCGAACCCCATATTGGCGATATCGCCGGCGCGCAGATTGATCTCAGCCGGGCTGCCCGCCCCTTCGACCAACACCAAATCCGCGCCCTGCGCCAATCGCCGAAAACTCTCCAACACCGCCGGCATCAGCTTCGGCTTCAGCGCCGCGTAATCGCGGGCCTTTACCGTCGCCAGACGGCGCCCCTGCAGAATAACCTGGGCGCCACGGTCGCTTTCGGGCTTCAGCAGAACGGGGTTCATGTCGGTATGCGGCGCACGTCCCGACGCCCGCGCCTGGAGCGCTTGGGCGCGGCCGATTTCGCCCCCTTCGGGCGTCGCAGCCGCGTTGTTGGACATATTTTGCGGCTTGAACGGCGCGACCCGCAGCCCCCGCCGCACCGCCGCCCGGCAAAGGCCGGCGACGAGCAGCGACTTGCCGACATTCGACCCGGCGCCCTGGATCATTAAGGCGGGCGCGGCGCTCATCGGCGCGCCGCCGCCGCTGAAACGGGCGCATGTCGCCGCCAGCTCATCATACCCGCCGCCCCAACCAGACGGCGCCATCGGTCCCGCGGTCAGGACTTTCGCCGAGCGGATTGAAGCCGCATGCGCGCCAAAAGGCCAAACCGCGCTGATTTTGCGCCCCGACGCCAACATGGGCGGATTGGACGCCGTGCGCCGACGCATGATCCAACCAGCGCTGGGCCAAAGATCGTCCCAGCCCACGACGACGCAGCCGCGGGGCCAAGTTCAGATGCAGATGCGCCGGATGCGCCTCAATAATTGTCTGCGGAACCGCGCTCGGGTGATGAATCGCCTGCGCTCGACGTTGATCTGCGGTCCAACCCGATCGATCGCCCGACGGCGCCGTGACGCGCCGCCGCCAAATCGGCCACCACTCCGCCTCCAGCTGCGCTTCAAACGCCCGCGTATCCGGCGCGCCGACGACATACCCGCCAACGCCCTCATCATCTTCGACCACAAAGCAAAAATCTGGCGCAAGCTCGCCGTACGGCGCCGCGTAAATCGCGCCGATCAATGCCGGGTCCTGATACAGCGCGGTCGCGTCCTCGCCTGCATCGCCGGTGATCAGGCAAATACGATAGAGATCCGGCAGATCCTCGCTGCGATATGAACGGATCAGCGCCACACTAAAACTCGACGCCCGCCTGCGCCTTAATCCCGGAGCGGAACGGGTGCTTCAGCAAAGTCATCTCGGTCGCCAGATCCGCGATTTCCAGCAGGTCGTCTTTCGCATTGCGGCCAGTGAGCACAACATGGGTCAATGGCGGCTTCTCCGTCTGGAGAAAATGCACCACATCCGCGATATCCAAATAATCGTACCGCAGCGCGATGTTGATCTCATCCAGCAACACCATCTTGTTGTTCGAATCTCGAATCAACTCCTTCGCTTTCTCCCATGCCGCCTGCGCCATTTCGATGTCGCGCGCCTTATCCTGCGTCTCCCAGGTAAAGCCCTCGCCCATCGCGTGAAACTGGCAAAGGTCGGCGAACCGCGTTTCGATCAAACGCCGCTCCCCCGTCGCCATCGCGCCTTTGATAAATTGGACCACCGCGCACGGCATCTCATGAGCGATCGCGCGAAAGATCATTCCGAACGCCGCCGACGACTTGCCTTTACCCTTGCCGGTATGGACGATGATCAGTCCTTTATTAT
>JALEGB010000023.1 GCA_022760355.1 Neomegalonema sp. | reverse complement strand
GCAGGGATCCACCCTGCGCTGCAGTCGCTTCTCAGCCAAAAGCCGCCTGCCGGACGCTGGCTCGGCCAGATTTAGGAGTTCCCACCCGAGGTCGAAGCGGCGACGGTTCTCGCCTGCGCCAGAGCAATCCGCAATTCATCGGCGAGACTGCGGCGCTCAGCCGGCGTCAAGAAGGCGCCGAGCTCAATATGGCGGCCTGCGGAGGACAGTACGAGATAGCTCGGATGTTTGCGCGTATCGTGTAAATCGACGCGGACCCAATGCGGGTTGGCCTCCCAACTCTTACGCTTGCCGCTCGGCTCGATCCGCTCAATACGAAGACGATCCGGCCACAGCTCGACGACTTCGCGCACGCGGCCGGACCGGTAGGTCAAGCCGATCAAACCGTAGAGCAGCAATAGATCGATCAGAATAAAAGCGCCGACAAACCAGAAGGCGGTGGTGCCAATAATTCCGTACAGAGGCACGCTCATCAGCACCGCGCTTACGGCCATAACGATGCGGAAGCCGCCGACACTCAGGGATCGGTGCGGCCACAGCGTGTAGCGCAAGAGCGGCTCTTCGCCTTCGGCGCTGGTCAATGTGTCAATCGTTGTGTCGGACATACTGCAATTGTGGCGGCCGCGGCCAAAAAGAAAAGGGGCGCAACGGCCCCTTTTCTACTTCTCTTCCGCTGGTCAGACTTTGGAGCCCGACATGCGCCTAGTGGCCGGCAGGCTTGTTGCGGAAATCCGGCAAAGTCTCGAACGTATGCTCCGGCGGCGGCGACGGCAGCGTCCATTCGAGCGTATCCGCATGTTCGCCCCAAGGGTTCGAAACGGTGCGGCGACCTGCATATAGCGACCACAAGATCACGCCGAAGAACCAGACCATCGACGCGGCGGCGATGAATGCGCCGATCGACGAAATGTAGTTCCAGTAAGCAAACTGCTCCGGGTAATCGAGGATACGGCGCGGCATACCTTGCAGACCAACAAAGTGTTGCGGGAAGAAGGTAATATTCGAGCCGATGAACATCAGCCAGAAGTGAACCTTACCCGCCCACTCTGGATATTCGCGACCGCTCATCTTCGAGAACCAATAGTAGATACCCGCGAAGATGCCATACACCGCGCCCAGCGACATGATGTAGTGGAAGTGCGCAACCACGAAATACGTATCGTGATACACCCGGTCGACGCCGGCTTGGCTCAGCATGATGCCGGTGACGCCGCCGAAGGTGAACAGGAAGATGTAGCCGATCGCCCATAGCATAGGGGTTTTGAAGCTGATCGAACCGCCCCACATCGTCGCGATCCAAGAGAAGACCTTCACCCCAGTGGGCACCGCGATCGTCATTGTTGCGAGCATAAAGTACATCTGCGCATTCAGGCTCAGGCCGGCAGTGTACATATGGTGCGCCCACACGACGAAGCCGAGCACGCCGATGCTGACCATCGCGTAGACCATCGCGAGATAGCCAAAAATCGGTTTGCGGCTGAAGGTCGAAACGATGTGGCTGATGATGCCGAAGCTTGGAACAATCAGCAAATACACTTCCGGGTGACCGAAGAACCAGAAGATATGCTGGAACAAGACCGGGTCGCCGCCTGCTTCCGGCGAGAAAAACGCGGTGCCGATGGCGCCGCCCGTGTGGAGCAGCAGACGGTCGGTCAGCAGCATGGTGATTGCGCCCGCCAACACTGGCAGGGACAGCACGATCAGCCACGCGGTCAGGAAGATGCCCCAGGCGAACAGCGGCACTTTGTGCAGGGTCATGCCCGGCGCCCGCATGTTCAGGAAGGTGGCGATGATATTGATCGCGCCCAAGATGGACGACGCGCCGGAGATGTGGATGGCGAAGATCAACAGATCCATCGACATCCCTTCATTCACCGAGAGCGGCGGGTACATCACCCAGCCAACCCCGGTGCCCCCGTCAACGAAGGTCGACATCACGGCGAGCACGACGCCCACCAGGAACAGCCAGTAGCTGAGGTTGTTCAGGCGCGGGAACGCCATGTCGGGCGCGCCAATGTGCAGCGGCATGAAGTAGTTGCCGAAGCCGCCAAACAGCGCCGGAATGACGACAAAGAACATCATCAGAACGCCATGGCCGGTGATCATTGCGTTCCAGGTGTCGCCATCCGGCTTACCGTCAGTCAGCATGTACTGAACGCCCGGCTCCATCAGCTCCAGGCGCATGTAGACCGTGAAGGCTACGGAGATTGCGCCCGCGATAGCGGCGGTGATCAGATACAGGATCCCGATGTCTTTATGGTTCGTCGAGCAAAACCAGCGCGTATAGAAGCCGCGCGGGCCGTGATGCTCGAGATGCGCCGTGGCGTCGGCCATTCTCACTCTCCTCAACCTGCAAAAAGCCGGCGCGCGCGCTCGCATCGCCGTTTTCGAATGTCACATCACAGGTGATAGCCGCTCAAACTTAAGAGGCAACGCTGCGACGGCCCGAAAACCCTATCTGCGGCGAAACGCCATAGCCGCCAGGATGCAGCCGCAAGATTTACTTTTTCGTCTTCACCCGGCCATTCGCGGCGATATAAGCGGCGATGTCAGCACGATCCTTCGCGTCGAACACGCCGATAAACGGCGATGTGGACGAACGGGCGACAGGCAACTGGCCAACGGAGAACTTTTCCGGGTTGCGCATGTATTTGATCAGGCGTTCAACCGTCCAAACCTCGCCGGCGACGCCGAAATAAATCATCGATACCGAGGAGCGGTAGCCCTTATAGGCGCCGATCCGCTTACCGATAATCCGATTGAAGCCTGGCCCCGTCTTGTGCCGCGCCCGCGGGCCGACATCGTGGCAAGGCGCGCAGACGCGAAACAGTTCCTGCCCGCGCGCGACGTCGCCCCTTGGCCGAGTGCGTTGCGCCCAAGCCTCGTCAGCGATTGCCCCCAGTGCAAGCGCGGCTCCAACCGCCAAGCACATCAACTTTGCAGCATCCAGCGCCAAGCGGCGGCCGTGAGGCCGCACCAATTCCCGTCGGGCGCCGACTGCGCGCTCAGCAAGAGCGAACGTGGTCATTCGACCAACCTCTATGTCTAGCGCGCGGCGACGAGCACCAGAGATCTATTGCGCTCCGGGGCGTAATCCAACCCCAGGATCGGCGCTCTCAAACTTCAGCAGCCGCGCGAAGCTTCTATTCAAGAAAGATGGTTAAACCGCTCAGAGATGCAACGCAACACGGCCTGCGCCGCGTAAATTTGGACTGTGCGCTGTATCCCACGCTCGAACAATCGAGCGTCATAATCTGTCGCGCGAACGGCGGTTTCCCGCAGCAAAGGCGGCGAATCGCGCCGCGAAAAGCGCCACAACCATAAGTCAAGCCATTACTGCATTCGTCCCGAAACAGAATCCAGACGCCCTTTCTTCGCCGGCCAAGGGCAATGATCGGCGCGGACGCGCCGGCGGGTCCCTATCGCGTCTGCTCGCCGCAGGCCTCGGTTTCGCCCTGCCGGAGCGCTATCTTCAGGATGGAAAGTACAAGGAGTGCCAACATGCCAGCGATTGACATGACCGCCGCCACGTTCCAGCCCGCCCATGTCGAACCATCGACGCGGCCGATGAGCGTCATCGAGGTCGCCGCGGCCGCCCGACGCAACCTGCTCGAAACTCTGCCCACGCTCATTTACCGGCAGCCCATGGTATCCGGGAAAACAGCGATCCGATGGCATATGGTCGCCGCCCCCAGCGGTCTGAAGCAGGTTTTGCTCGACAAAGTCGATAATTATCCCAAGTCCAATATCACTCAGAGGTTGCTGCGCCCCGCCATCGGCTCATCAATGTTTTCGGCCGAAGGAGAGGAGTGGCGCTGGCAAAGGCGCGCCGCGGCTCCGATTTTCAACCCCCGTAAGATTGACGCTCTGGCCCCTGTAATGACAGCCGCCGCGGAGCGCTCTTGTGAGCGCCTGCAGCATGCGATCAACGACGGCTTCAACGGCGCTGGAATCGTCGATGTGATGGAGGAAACGATCTCCGCGACATTTGACGTGGTCTGCGATGCGCTGATCGGCGCCGGCGCGCCTGGCTCAGACACCAGCCTCGATCGGCGCGAGGTCGGCGAACAGATTACACGCTACCTCGAAACAATTGGGCGGATCTCGCTGCTCGACATCGTCGGCGCGCCAAACTGGATCCCACGGCCGGCGCAACTGCTGAACCGCAACGTCATGCAAAGCACCGGTGAAAAGGTCGCAAAGCTTGTGGCGACGCGCCGAGCCGAGATGGAGGACGGCGCTCACTATGACGATTTGGTCGCCTATCTGATCCAAGCGGTCGATCCTGAAACAGACCGTAAAATGGATGACTCCACCGTCCGGAACAACCTGATGTCTTTTATCGTCGCGGGGCACGAGACAACCGCGCTGGCGCTCGCCTGGTCCCTCTACCTGCTCGCGAACGCGCCAGAATTGCAGGAACGCGCCGCGGCCGAGGCGCGCAGCGCGTTTGGGAAGGACGGCCCAGCGACCTACGACAAGCTGGATCAGGCGCCGTATCTCCGCCAGGTCATCGACGAAGCAATGCGTTTGTATCCCCCGGCGGCGATGCTGTCCCGCCAGGCGGTCGCGCCAGACGAAATCCTCGGCAGGGAGATCAAAAAGGGCGACACCGTCATTCTGCCGATCTATGCGCTCCATAGGCATGATCTGCTGTGGGAGCGGCCGATGGCGTTCGACCCGGAAAACTTCGCCCCTGACATCGCCCGGCAGCGGGATCGCTTCGCCTATCTGCCCTTTGGCGCAGGGCCGAGGATCTGTATCGGCATGAACTTCGCGCTGACAGAAGCTCAAATCATCCTTGGCGCGCTGCTAAACCGCTACCATTTCGCCCCACGCCCAAGCGCGAAGGCGCCACGGCCGGTGCTGACGATGACGCTACGCCCGGAAGGCGGAATGCCGCTGCAAGTATCCCGCCGTCGATAGACAAGCTCTAGGCTGTAAACTCATAAATGGGATTCACTTTTGCGGTGAATTTTGATTCAAGCACCCAAAGGAGGAGCTTGAATGTCCAACCGTCGCTAT
>JALEGB010000022.1 GCA_022760355.1 Neomegalonema sp. | reverse complement strand
TTCACGCCGCCCTGCGCCTTGCTCGCCGCGACGGCGCCGGCGGATTTGGGCGCAGGATCGGCAATTCGCGGATCGCGCAAGAGCGCGGCGATCGCATCATGTCGCCCATCGCCATCAGCGGGATCCGTGTTCTGGTCGCCGGCAATCACGAACAGCGCGTCCTTCTTCAGGCCGCCGGTCCGCCCCTGATCGTCGCGTATCCAGTCGGCGCCCGCCAAATAGTGTTTCCAGAACAGGATCTCCGCGGCGGCGCGGCGGCCATTGCGATCTTCTGGACCATCGAAAACGGGCGGCGTGGGGTGGCTGGCGAGCAGATGCAGCGTTTGCCCGCTTGGCAGCCTGATTGGCGCATCGAGATGGGTTTTGGAGCTGAGCCGCATCGACGCCCAAATCGCGTCAGGATGAAACCAACCGCCATCCGGCCGCTTTGGCCGCAGGCGCGCCATTGGCGTTTCCGCCCAGCGCAACAGCCGAAAGGTCCGCGCCGCGTCCACCTCAATCGGAAAGCGGCTCAAAATGACGAACCCAAACTGCCCCGGAAACAACCCCCAGCCATAGGCGTCTCCAGGCCCATAGCGCTTGCCATCGCGATCGAGGTCGAGGCCAGAACGCTCGCCCGTATTGACCGGCGGCTGCAGCCGATAGCCGTAGCTCAACCCTTTGAGACCTCGGCGCCCGCGCGCAAGTTCCGCTTCGAACAGCGCCAACGCTGTACCGGACCGGTCCCAGTCAAGCTCCTGCAGCAGGATGATGTCCGGTCGGACCCGCTGTAGGATTTCCGCCAACGCGTCCACCTGCGCGGACTTGCCCCCGCGAAGCTCCGCAATCAGCTTGCCGGCCTTCCCGCGCGCCAGATGAATGTTAAACGTTGCGATGCGGACCGCCCCTTCCCGCTTCGCAACCAGCTCGGCCGCAACGGGCGAGGCGGCGAACAGCGCCGCCATCACCGCGCATAGGACGAGCAACGCCGCCCTCATTCAGCGGCGCCCTTAAACAGCCATGGCTGCGAGGCCCGGTTCTTCGCTTCGAAACTGTCGATCGACGCGCTCTTCTCCATGGTCAACGCAATATCGTCGAGCCCCTCGATCAGGCAGCGCTTGCGGAACGGGTCAATGTCAAAGCTGATCACGCCGCCATCTGGGCCGCTAATCTCCTGCGCCTCGAGATCGACGCTAATGGTCGCATTCGCGCCGCGATCCGCGTCATCGAGCAGCTTATCCAGCTCTTCCTGACTTACGACGATCGGAAGGATGCCGTTCTTGAAGCAGTTATTGTAGAAGATGTCGGCGAAGCTGGTGGAAATCACGCAACGAATGCCGAAATCGAGCAACGCCCAGGGCGCGTGTTCGCGAGACGAGCCGCAACCGAAATTGTCGCCAGCGACCAGAATGGTCGCGTCGCGGTAGGCGGGTTTATTCAGCACGAAATCCGGCCGCTCCGACCCGTCCGCCTCAAAGCGCATCTCCTCAAACAGATGTGCGCCGAGCCCGGTGCGCTTGATTGTCTTCAGGAACTGCTTCGGGATGATCATGTCGGTATCGACATTCATCAGCGGCATCGGCGCGGCGACGCCGGTAAGGGTCGTAAATTTATCCATTTGTCGTCTCCCACGAAGCGGTCATCTAGCCGCTCACGAATCATTGAGGCGCCGCGTTTGTCCGTGCGGCTCCGGTCTCAGAGGAGCTCGGCGGCGCCCGCCAAGCTAAAAATTTCTTTTCGCTACAGACAGTTACGGCTCCGAAACGCGTATTTTCCCTGATGGCGTTAATCCTGAATTTACTTTCGACGGATTCAGCGCGACAGTTCGTTACAATATGGGGGCCACTTGGAAGGAGGATCCTGTGCGAATGTTTAGACTTTCCGCCTTGGTGGCGGTGCTCGCCATTGTGGCGACGTCGTTTGTCGGCGCAGATTCGGCGCACGCTCACAAACGGCACCGCCATCACTCGCATGGCGATGCGCGAATCGGCCTGGAGCTGTTCCGCCTTGGTGTCGGCGCGATCATCGAGCATCAACGTCACCGTCGGTATCGTCGTTATTACTATGACGATTACTACTACCACCCGCGCCCGCGCTACTACCGCCACCGGCATTATCGCCATCGGTACTACCGCCATCACCGGCACTATCGTCGGCATCGGCGGTGGCGGCGGGCGCGTCGGTTCTTGCGTCACTGGTAAGTGACGCAAAACGCTCAGCGTGTCGCCGCAGCTCAGCCGCGGCGACGTTCGTGAACCGAACTAAGCGAGGTTCCGCACATCCGTCAGCTTGCCGGTAATGGCCGCCGCGGCGGCCATTGCGGGCGACAGCAGGTGCGTCCGGCCGCCGCGGCCCTGGCGTCCCTCGAAATTCCGGTTAGAGGTCGACGCGCAGCGCTCGCCCGGCTTCAGCTGATCCGGGTTCATGCCAAGACACATTGAGCAGCCCGCGAAGCGCCATTCGAACCCGGCCTCGATCAGCTTGTCAGCGACGCCTTCTTCCTCCGCCTGCGCGCGAACAAGGCCAGACCCCGGAACGATCATCGCCCGCAGCCCATCCTTGACCTTCTTGCCTTCCATGATCCGGGCGACTTCACGCAGATCTTCGATGCGGCCATTGGTGCAGGAGCCGATAAAGACAGTGTCAATTGCGACATCTTCCAGCTTTACGCCCGGCTCAAGCCCCATATAGGCCAGCGCCCGACGGGCCGCCTCTTGTTTCGCAGGATTGTCGAAACTGTCCGGATGCGGCACCTCTGCAGAAATCGGCAGCACGTCTTCAGGGCTGGTGCCCCAGGTGACGACCGGCTCAATCTTCGCTGCGTCCAGGGTGACGACTTTATCGAAATGTGCGGCTTCGTCCGTGTACAGCTCGCGCCACGCAGTCACGGCCATTTCCCACGCCGCGCCCTTCGGCGCTTTCGGCCGGCCCTTGACATAGTCGAACGTCTTATCGTCCGGCGCGATCAGACCAGCGCGCGCGCCGCCTTCGATCGCCATATTGCAAACGGTCATCCGGCCTTCCATCGACAGCGCGCGGATCGCGTCGCCGCAATATTCGATGACATGCCCGGTGCCGCCAGCAGTGCCGGTCTCGCCGATAACCGAAAGCGTAATGTCTTTCGCCGTCACGCCCACAGGCAGGTCGCCTTGCACGTCGACCTTCATGTTCTTCGACTTTTTCTGGATCAGCGTCTGAGTCGCGAGAACATGCTCGACCTCGGAAGTCCCGATCCCATGAGCGAGCGCGCCGAATGCGCCATGGGTGGCGGTATGGCTGTCGCCGCATACGATGGTCATGCCCGGCTGGGTCAGCCCTTGCTCCGGCCCAACGATGTGCACGATACCCTGCCGAACGTCGTTCACGTCGTAATATTCAACGCCGAACTCGGCCGCGTTGTCGCGCAGCGCGTCCACCTGGATGCGGGATTGCTCGTCTTTGATCTCTTCCTGGCGATCAGACGTGGTCGGCACATTGTGATCCGGAACCGCCAAGGTGCCGTCCGGCCGCCGCACTTTCCGACCGGTCATCCGCAGCCCTTCAAATGCTTGCGGGCTGGTGACCTCGTGAACGAGATGCCGGTCAATATAGAGCAGGCAAGTGCCGTCCTCAGCTTCGTCAACGACGTGGGAGTCCCAAATTTTGTCGTAGAGGGTCTTGGGCGCAGTCATGGCGCGTGCTTCCTCCGCAGGAGCGTGGGTGAATTATTTTGGCGCGTCTCGCGAGCGGCGCGTTTGGCCGACAGCATAGACGCAAAGGGCGCTTAGCACAGCGCCAAATCGCGCCCCGAACAGGGCGCGCCTTCGCCTATGGGCGCGGACCCCGGCCGAGCTTCGCGTAGAAGCGCCAAGGCATGCGAAAATGATCATGCGCGCAAGAGAAGGTCATATGTGGGATATACGCGCCAGAACAGCCGTCGCGCAAGGCGAAGAAAGGAGATTCCGTGATTTCCCTCCGCTCAACCGCGCGCCTTCTTGAAGGTGCGAAAGCGACGCCCATTTGCCTGCGATGACTACTCAAAGCGTACGACGCAGCAAATTTCTCTCGCTTGTGCTTCGGCACAAGCCGGAAGTGATTGATCTTACGTTGGATCCGGCCGGCTGGGCGGAGATCGACGCCGTGATCGCCAAAGCGCCCGCCGATCTTGGGCTGGATCATGCGATCATCCAGCAGATCGTTGCGGACAATGATAAGAAGCGATTTGAGATTTCAGCCGATGGCGGGCGAATCAGGGCGGTGCAGGGACATTCGCTGGAGGTCGAGTTGGATCTGACGCCGAAAACGCCGCCGGCGCTGCTCTATCATGGCACCACCGAACGTTTTCTCGACTCGATCTTCGCCGCCGGGCTCGCGCCGAGCGGGCGTCAATATGTGCATCTGACGGCGGAGTTGGACACGGCGCGGATTGTGGGCGCCCGCCATGGAGCGCCGGTTATCCTCGCGATCGACACACCCGCCGCAATCGCCGCCGGGCAAGCGTTTTTCCAAGCCAAGAATGGAGTCTGGCTGACCGGGCCGCTTGCGCCGATGTACCTGCATCGGCTGGACGACTGATGGCCCCGGCAGTACGGGAACTCGGGCGTAAACCGATAAATCAGGCGACGCCAACGTCACTCCGAATAAGCGGCGACTGTTTCGGCGGCGATCCGATAGCCGACTTCA
Source organism: Neomegalonema sp. (assembly GCA_022760355.1). Lineage (GTDB taxonomy): Bacteria > Pseudomonadota > Alphaproteobacteria > Rhodobacterales > Rhodobacteraceae > JALEGB01. The sequence continues at coordinate 7,082 of JALEGB010000022.1, read as the reverse complement.
GCCAAATCGAGGTCGGCGCCAAGGTGGCTGAGCGTTCCAGTCACTTTCACCGGATCGAAGTAACCTGTAGTCGGATAGGGTTTCTTCGACTCCACCAACACAATCTGGTTGGGGGGCGGCGGCGGGACGTGGATGCAGGCGCCAATAAATGGAACCAGCAAGAATTTTCGGACCCCGTCGGCTTGGAAGTCCAGCGGCACCATGTAGCCTGGCAACCGCACGCGCTTGCCATTGTATGTCGACACCAGCTTCGAGTTTGATACGTCGATCTTCGAGCCATGCTCCTTAATGCCGAGCAGCTTCTTCTCGCTGAAGGATTTTTTGTCGCCGCCGCCGGGCACCAGATCAGGCCAGTTCAGTTCAACGGGCGCTTCCGCCTGCGCAACACTGTTCGCTCCGATCAGGCCCAACGCGCCGCCGGTGGTCGACGCCAGCACGCCCGCGCCTGAAAGGGCGAGAAACCGTCTACGTTTCATAGGATCGTTCTCCTGTCCCACAGCTTCCGCGTTATTCGCGCATTGCGACCCCGTCGGCGAGCGACAGGCGATAGGCCCGCCAAGCGGCGGGAACGCCCGCAAGCGCGCCGAGCGCCGTCGCGATTCCGAGCGCACCGAATTCGCGCGATGAGAGCGCAACGCTCTCGATATAGACCCCATAGTTCGCGTCCAGCCATCCCGCCAGCATGCTCAATCCCGCGACATGCAGGCCGGCCCCGACCAGGACGCCCAAAAGCGTAACGCCGGCGGCTTCGACCATCAGCAGCCCGAGGATCGTTCGCGGCCGGGCGCCGACACTGCGCAAGATAGCCATTTCACGCCGCCGCGCCGCTAAACTTGCCGAGAGCATGACGCCAACGCCGATCGCCGCCGCAATCACCACCAGAAAAGAGATCGCCGAAAGCGCCGTTTCGGCGACGCCGACGATCCGCCACAGCTCGCTGAGCGCCACCCCAGGCATCACCGCCGAGAGCGCTTCCTTCGGATAATCATTCACGTAGCGGCGGTATCCAAGAATACTGATGGGCGACTTCAGGCCGACGAGCGCCGCGGTTATTGCGCGCGGCGTCAGGTCCATCGCCCGGATCGTCGCCTCCGGCGTGGCCGCGCCGAGCTTGCGCGCGCCAGTGCGCCAATCCACATGGATCGCCTCAATGGCCTCCAGGGTGACATGCACAGTTCGATCGACGGGGGTGCCGGTTTTTGCGAGAATCGCCACAATCCGAAACGGCAGATCGTCATGCAGCTCATCCTTGCGGCCCATCGAGCCAATCCCATGGCTGACGATGATTTTGTCGCCCACCTTATAGTTCAGCTTCGCCGCGACGTCGGCGCCAACCACCGTATCAAACAGATCCGCGGGCGCCGCGCCGCTGGCGAGTGTCAGGGCTCGGTCGCCGCGATAGCGGAAATGCTTAAAATATGCGTCTGTCGTCCCAAGGACGCGGAAGCCCTTGTGGCTGTCGCCGAGGGAGAGCGGCGCGATCCACTTGACCGAGCGGTGGCCGGCGATTTCTTTGTAGCTCGCCCAGGTGATATTGCGGGTTGGGGAGCCGATGCGAAATACGGTGTAAAGCAGCAGCTGCACGTCCCCAGCTCGGGCGCCGACGATGAGGTCGGTTCCCTTGATCGTCGCATCGAAACTCGCGCGTGCGGAGCTGCGCATTTTTTCGACCGTGAGCAGCAGCGCGACGCTGACGGCGATCGATAGGGCCGTCATCAATACGACGGCGCGGCGCGCCGAGAGTGATTGCAGCGCCAAGCCGAGAATAACAAACCGCCCGCCCATTACGCCGCCTCCGACCGAACTTCCAACAGATCCGAAATCTGTAGTTTTTGATCGAACCGCTCGGCCACCCGCGGATCATGTGTCACGCAAAGGACCGCAGCGCCGGCCGCCTCGGCTTCGGCGAAGAGCAGCGCCAGAAACTCGTCGGTGGACGCCGGATCGAGCGCCGAGGTTGGTTCATCCGCCAGGATCAGCTCCGGGCGGCCGATCAGCGCCCGCGCCGCCGCCACCCGTTGCTGCTGCCCGACGCTCAACTTGCTGATCGCGCGTGCGCCGATCTGATCCGGGTCCAGGCCCAGCGCCGCTAACAGACGCGCCGCCTCTTCCGGCGCGGATCGCGCCGCCTGGGCGCGGCGTCGGCGACGTGTTGAGAAGCTCAGCGGCAGCAGGACGTTGTCCACCGCGCCGCCATAGGGCAGCAGATTAAACATCTGGAAAATAATGCCCATATGGTCGCCGCGAAAACGATCGCGGGCCGGGCCGGACAGCTGGGCGATGTCGGTTCCGAGAATATCGACAGCGCCGTCGAGTGGTTTCATCACCCCGGCCAGCAGCGACAGCAGCGTTGTCTTGCCGCCGCCTGACGCGCCGACCAGCGCAATGCGCCCCCCCCGATGGATGTTGAGCGCGTTGAGAAGGAACTGTTCTCCGCCTGGCCAGCCGAACCGGGCGCCGCGGACGGAAAGAAGCTCATTCGCGTCGTCCGTCGTTGGCATTTGCGGGCCTCCTCAACGCTGTCAGTACCTTCGCCGACTATTTCGACGCTTTGAGCGGCACGGTCGGCGATGCTTTGGTGGCGACATGCGCGAACTGCGCGCCGTCACGGATTACGATCGCCTCGACCTTCTCCGCATTTGCGAAACGTTCGAACCAAGCGAGCGCCAGCGCGTCAAGGGCTTCCGGCGACGCACAGCTCAGCGTGTATTCCGCCTCGAACTCAGCATGGCTCGCACCTTCCGCCTTCTCGTCATGCTCGTGATCATCATGCTTGTCGCCGTCTTTGTGCTCAGCGTGATCATCATGCTTGTCGCCGTCTTTGTGCTCGGCGTGGTCGTCGTGCTTGTGATCGTCTTTGTGCTCAGCGTGGTCGTCGTGCTTGTGATCGTCTTTGTGCTCAGCGTGGTCGTCATGCTTGTGCTCGTCATGCTCGTGGTCGTGCTCATCAGCGCCTTCGACCTCAAAATGCGCTTTCGCCTCAACGACCTTGCACTTGGCTGCGGCTGGTACGCCCAGCAGCGTCAGAGGTTTGCTCAGCTCTGCTTCGGCTTTCTCCACCGCCGATTTTTCTTTGGCGGACTTCGGCGCGTACTCGAAACCGACGACGTCAGCGCCAGGCGCGCGCAGCTCGATCTGGACTTTGCCGCCTTCAATGGCGACGCCGAGCGTCGAGACGCCATGCGCGTGCGCGTCCAAGCCGCGCTTCTCTTCGGCGAGGGCGAGCGATGGAGCGGCGAGAACGAGGAGAGCGGCGGTGGTGGTCCGGAGCATAACATACCTCTTTCGATATACGCGTGAGCGCGCTTCCGCTGCTCCGCGCCGTCAAACTGCGAGTGACGGTATGTTATACTGTATCAGTCCTCGCAAGCAGGAATCGCGCCCCCCGCTACGGGCGGTTGAGCCGTCGAACCGCGAGAGCAGCTCCGGCGGCGATCAGCGACAGCAGACAGACAAAACCGGCGAAGGCCCACACGCTCTGCGCAAAGGGAATGCCCGCCAGATTGACCCCGAGCAGACCGGTCGTGAAGGTCAGCGGTAGGAATACCGTCGAAACCGCCGCCAGCGTCACCATGGTTTTGTTCAACCGATCGGCGATCCGGGCTTGCATCTCCTCATTGACCAACGCGGCGCTTTCGCGAAGCGCCTCCAGATCATCCCCGATTCGGGCCGCTTGATGCGCGGCTTCCCGCAATCCCGGCGCTTCATCCGGCGGCGCGATGTCATCGCCGTAGCCCGCGAACTCCCGCAACGCCTCGGCCTGTGGCCGCATAAAGCGCTTCATCGCCAAAACTTGACGCCGCACCCGGTTCAGCTCATTGCGGCGGGAGCGTAGATGCCCGGTCGGGGCCGCAAATGCGAGCATCTCGAGCGCCTCGAGGCGGGCGTCCAACCCGTCCAGCGTCGCCTCAATCTCCGCCATCGCAATCTCAACCAAGCGGCCGACAAATGCGCCCGGAGAGGCCGGCGCCCGTCCGGCGTCAATCGTGTTGGCGAGGGCGGCGGTTGGCGAGAAGGGGCGCAGCCGCACCGAAATGACGGCGCGACGCGTCACAAACATCCGCAGCGACGCCATCGGTTCGCGCGGGGAGCGGGAGTCGCGGTTCTTGCCGCGCAGGATCAACAGCGCGCCATCATCAAGCCTGGCCGCGCGGGGGCGGGTGTCGTCCAGCGTCAACGCTTCGGCAAGTTCGGCGGACAGCCCAGCGCCTTCATTCAACCAGGCGCACGCGTTGTCGTCCGCCCGATCTAAATGGATCCACAACCAGCCCTCTTGCGCCGGCGCGCCGCGCTTGGCGAAGGCCGCAACCGCGTCCCGCCATTCCAACGGAACAGCGGCGCCGTCCGGCTTAACCCATAGCGCGCGCACCATCGGTTCGACCGCCGCATCTTTCACCTCAACCATCCTCGCCCCCCAATTGGATTCCTGCGCCTACGCGACCCGCCCTTGCGCGCGCAGATGCTGATCTAGGCCATTGATCGACCCCCGTACATAATCGCCCAGGCTTCTTGCTAACGGCTCGTTTGGGCCCGGCGCGACATACATGTTCACAATCACTTCGGGCAGCGGCGGCAACGCGCCGTTATGCGCGACCTCGGACAGTCCAGGCGGTTCGGTGCCTCGCATCATCGCGGCGATCGCCAAATCTGCGCCGATGCTGGCTGTCATCGCATCACTGTGGCAAACATCGACCGGCCAGTCCCACGCAATTCCGGCCATCTCAAGCGCGTTGAACGCAATCTTGCGGAAGGCGCAGCGTTGATCGAAAGCCAGTGGCGTCGGCGATCGTTGCCATGCCCGGCCGCCGATGGCGCCGACCCACACCAGCGGGCGGGTCGCCAATGTCTCGCCGCCGCGGCCGACATCGAACTCAGTGGTGACGATGACATCGCATTGCCCGGCGTCGAACAGCTGCAGCAGCTCTGTCGTCGGCGGCGAAAGCAAAGACACTTTTACGTCGGGATGATCTGCGGTGAATCGCTTGATCACGGGCGGCGCGAGCAGGCCGACGATATCGTACGGCATGCCAAGCACGAGTTGCCCGGCTGCTTCGGGTCGGGTCATCCGGGCCCATATTTCGTCATTCAGCGCTATCAGCCGACGAGCGTCCTTCAGCAGCTCCTCGCCTTGCCGCGTGAGAGCGACGCCGCGCCCATCGCGACTAAACAGCTTCGTGTCTAACGCCTCTTCCAGGCGCTTCAGCTGCATCGACACGCCGGATTGCGTAAGGTTCAGGCGCTGAGCAGCCCTGGTTACGCCTCCGGTTTCGGCAACAGCAACAAAGCTTCGCAATGCTGCAAGATCCAGATTTCGCGCCATCGCGCCCCTCTAAGCCCGCGGCTCACCGACGGGCGCTTAATTCATCACACATTGTTATACGATACCGCATAAACATTCGTTTGGCTGAACGGCCATGTCAAGCCATATGGATCTCAATGAATGATGGTTCGCCCATCTTCAATCGGTTTTCGTGATGGAGAACATAATGGCTTTCGATAGCTCAACCCTCCCAAGCCGCGGCGCGTTCACCTTTGGCGCGCGTCCGGAGCGTCGCCGTTCGCTTTTTGCGCGACTGAACATCGTGGGACAAATTCGCAGCGAACGGATCGCGCTGGCGGATCTGTCCGACGATATGCTGCGGGATCTTGGCTTGACCCGTGAAGAAGCAATGGCTGAGGCGAACCGCCCAGTTTGGGACCTGCCAAAAGAGCGTTCGTGAGGACGGCGAGGCTGGCCGGCTTACCCGGCGCGATGGCGCAGCGGATAGTCGGCCAGCAGCTCATAATGCGCGCCGCCGCGGCCGAGTTCGGAACGATAGAGGCCAAAACTCTCGACCTCGAAATCAGGCGCGGCAAATAGACTATGGCGCTCGATATAGCCAGCGAGCTGATCAGACGCCACGCCGCCGCGCCCCCAGCGCCCCCAGCGCGCCAGCGTGACATGCGGCGCGTATTTGCGCGTTTCGATCTCCATCTCCGCCTGACGCGCGGCGACATCCAGTTTCGTCTGCAATCGCCGTAGCTCCGGCGACTCGCGCACTCCGGCGAAAACCAATCGCGCGTCCCGACCGCCGAACGCGCCGACGGCGCGAAGGCCCAGCTCGAACGGCGCAACATCCACCTGCAACAGGCTTGCATCCAGATCTTCGAGCGCGCGCCTCGGCTGATCGCCTAGAAACAGCAGCGTCAGATGAATGTTCTCCGCCGGGGACCAATTGGCGCCCGGCAAACCCTCCTGCAGATCGAGCAGCGCATCGACTACATTCTCGGGCGGTTTTATCGCTAGAAAGCATCGCATAGGCGTCATATTGCGCCCGCTCGACCGGCGCACAAGAGCGACGCGCAATCCGTTGTCGCCACCGCTGACATTGCCGGCGGGATCAGATATCTCAAAGGCTCGATAACCGGATGCGTCGCTCAGGTGGATTTCGCCCTGTGGACCGCATTGCTTGGGAAATTGTGCGTCCGCTCCTCCGAGCGGCGCGCCTGATCAAGGCTCGAACGATGAGGCTTCGTCCGCTCGATCGCGACTACTGGCCGGAAGATGCGCGCCAGCCGCTTTTCCGTCTCGGGGTCGCCATTGTCGTTACGCCGTTGCTGCTGTCGGCCGGCTTCACGCTGCTGCTGATGATGGTCGCTTGGTTTGGCCCCTATAGCCGCCCGCTCCCCTTTGGCGGCCCGGTCGATATGTTTATTGAGCTGGCGCTCGAGCTATATGCGTTTGCGATCTTTTCGGTCGGTCCCGCCTTCGCCGCGTTGTGGTCGCTTCGATTGCGATCCCGCAGCTCATTCCTGGTCGCGGGGCTCGTTGGCGGCGTACTGGGCGCAGGCGCGACGGCGCTTCGCTTCGGCGGCCTTACCATGACGCACGCGCTGATCGCGCTTTTGCTCGGTGTGATCCTGCTCCTGACGTTGCGCTCGCTGGCGGGCGTGCGCGCGTCGGAGCGGGATCGTTAGGCCGCCCTAGGGTCGAAACCCCTTCATCCGACGCCGTCAGCCCGGTTTAGGGGCTTGTCGGCTAGAATATCGAGGCGCAGGCGGTGTGGCTCACCGTCAAGCCTAGATATCGACGTCCGGCGAGC
>JALEGB010000021.1 GCA_022760355.1 Neomegalonema sp. | reverse complement strand
TCATAGCGACGGTTGGACATTCAAGCTCCTCCTTTGGGTGCTTGAATCAAAATTCACCGCAAAAGTGAATCCCATTTATGAGTTTACAGCCTAGCGAAACCACGGGCCTGTGGCGCCTCGATCGACCCGACCTGGAGAATCCGCGCCATTGGTATCTCAAACTCAGCTATACAGAAACGCGTTTCACTCGGGCCTTTATGTCTCTCGCAAGGCGGGCCGCACCCGTATCAGCATTTTCATAGGCTCAATTTGGGGCACACCCAGAAGTGGCGGCGGCCAGACGACCGCTCAATCAGAGACGGCATTGGCCGCTCCAGTTCGCGAGATGGCTGACGCGTTCAAAGTCGAATGCTGTGCGACCGGGCATGCAGAAAAAATGAAAAGGCGCGCTCTGTCGGAGCATGTCTAAACTTCGAGGGCTCAGATGTTTCCGCGCTTTCTGACCAAAGCGCTGCGGCGCTCCGTGACAGGATCAAGCCGTCGACCGTCGACTTGCATAATAGCTGCTCCACCCACAGAGCTAGCGGGGCATGGGGCATGGGGGCTTTGCGGAAGTTTAGATTTGACGAAATCTTCCACTTCTTCCGTAGCGCGTTGATTTCCTGGCGCCGGCGGAGGGATTCGAACCCCCGACCCCCTGATTACAAATCAGATTCTTAATGCAACCTATGCGTTTCCGCCTGCACCTGCGGGCTGCCTATCTCACTGCTTTTGCGATGAAAATTATACACTCTTGCTTCCGAAGCTTCGGCGCGGTTTCGTTTCGCGTGGAAGTTTTTGTGGAAGTTTTGAGGAGTCGCAAGTGCCTGAAATTACGCAGACGTTGGTCAACGGCTAAAGCCGACTGGTAAGCAGATGATCGTGCATGACGAGAAGCTTTCGGGCTTCCGCGTGATCGTTCGCGCCAACGGGAAGGTCGTTTTCGGAATCCGATACCGTGTGGGCGGTGGTCGAGCAGTCAAGCCCCGCGAAGCTGTCATCGGCGCGCATCCCGCGATGAAAGTCGCCCAAGCTCGGCGACTGGCCGCTGACTATCTGGCCAAAGCCGGTATCGGCGAAGACCCAATGGCCGCTCGCGACGCCGTGCGCGCCTCAGACACATTCGCCGATATCTGCGCGCGCTACGTCGCCGAGCATGCACGGAAGAAGAAGAGCGGCGGCGAGGATGCTCGGCTTATCGAGAAGGAGCTGACGCCACGTTTCGGCAAGCTGCGCATCGCCGAGATCAGCCGCAAGGACGTCGCGGAGCTGCACGCCAGCATGTCCGACCGCCCAGTGATGGCGAACCGAGCGCGGGCGCTGCTGAGCAAGATTTTCGCCCTGTGCGAAGTGTGGGAACTCCGCCCACAAGGCACAAACCCATGCACGCTGGTTGAGCCCTACAAAGAGAGGGCGCGTGAGCGCTTTCTGGGCGACGATGAGCTGGCGCGACTGGGCGCGCTCACAGCTCGGCATCCGGGCTTGCGGATCCAGCTTGTTCCGCTGCCGCGCAGCTTCTCGCTCTCGCAACGCGAGGCCGACATCGCCGTCATCGTCGGCCGACCGACCAAGGGTCGTCTGCGCGGCAAGAAGCTGACCGACTATAGCTTGGGCGTCTATGCGGCGCGGAGCTATCTAGAGCAGTTCGGCGCGCCAGAGACCCTCGAAGAGTGCGCGGGGCGCAGGCTCGTCGGCTATGTCGAGGATCTGATACCGACCGCCGAGCTAAATTACCGCGACGAATTCTGGCCCAACGAGCGGCCGGCCATCGAGGTTTCGACGGCGATCGGGCAGCTCGCCGCGGTGCGCTCCGGCGCCGGCCTCGGCGTGCTGCATGATTTCTTCGCCCCCGATTTTCCAGAGCTGACGCGCCTCTTTCCCGAGAAACGCGCTGTGCGCAGCTATTGGGCCGTCTGGCACCAGAATCTGAATGCCTCCAAACGCGTTTCCGCCGTCGCGGCGTTCCTCGAGCAGATCGTCCGCAAAGAGGGCGGCCGGTTCTTCCTGGATCGGGGCGTATGATGCCTCAGCAGGGAGTTGGCGAAAAAAATGCGCCGACACCATCAAATGGGTCGACGCAGTCAGCGGGGAGAAGTTGTGCGGTGACGCGTGGTCAGGCGGAATCGCGCTGGTGGATCCAGTCGAAGTCCGGGTGGTTCTGGAAGCGCCATTTGCGCAGCGGACCAGCCATCACGTTGAGGTAGTAGAGGTCAAACCCGTAGGGCGCGCCGCAGGGGTGATGACCCTTGGGAACCAGCACCACGTCGCCATCCATGGCCGCGATGTTCTCATCAAGCGAGCCGTCGTCGGTGAAGACGCGCTGATAGGCGTAGCCGGCGCTCGGGTTCAGGCGGTGATAGTAGGTCTCCTCCAGATAGGTCATGCGCGGATAGTCGTCCTCGTCATGCCGATGCGGTGGGTAAGAGGACCAATTGCCCTGCGGGGTGTAGACCTCGGTCACGAGGAGGCTCTCCGCGACAGGCGACTCCTCCATGGCGATCGGGTTGATGTGGCGTGTGTTGGCGCCTTTGCCGCGCGTCGTCGTCTTGACGTTCTCGGGCGCGATCAACGCGGGCGGCAGTTCGCCTTTCGCGGGGGCGGTGCAGACCGCCAGGACGCAGTCCGTGGTCGCTTGGGCGCGCCAGTTCGACTTGGCCGGCGCATAGACGCTCCAGGGCTTCGACTGCTCGAACACATCCATGCGCTCGCCGATTTCGCCGAAAGCCTCCCCGCCGACCGAGATCGACGCCTTGCCTTCTACCAACACCAAGATGGCTTCGCGATCCGCCGTCGCTTCCTCGGCCGTCTCGCCGGGCGATAATCGATAGAGCCCAAAGCCGACATAGCCCCAACCCGCGCTCTTCGGCGTCACGTCATGGACCTTGCCATGGCGGCCGTTCGGTTTGACCAGCAACTTGCTCATTGTGCGCCCACCAGACCGGCCTCGGCGGCCATGCGGCGCAGCGCCGCCAGCCCCATCGATTGGTAGTGTTTTGGCGACCGCACCGCCGGATCCTGTTCCGCTTCGATCACCAACCAGCCCCGATAATCGGCGTCCTTCAACTGCGTCAGGCAAGACCCGAAATCGACGCCGCCTTCCGGGTCGCCCGGTACGGTGAACACGCCGAGCCGCACGCCTTCGAGAAATGACAGCTCTTGTGCGTGGACTTGGCGCATGATTTCCGGGCGGACGTTCTTGGCGTGGAAATGCGCAACACGGCCGATATGGCGGGCCAGAACAGCGCTCGGATCACCGCCGCCGAAATAGCAATGGCCGGCGTCGAACAACAACCGCGTGTTCGGGCCCGTGACCGACATCAGGATATCGATCTCCTCCGGCGTCTGCACAACGGTGCCCATATGGTGGTGATAGGCGAGCGGTAATCCGCGCGCCTCGCAATGGCGCGCGACCGCTTCGACCTTTTCGCCGAAGGCGGTCCAGTCGGCGTCGCTTTCAAGGACCGGCTTGCGCGAGAGCGGCGTGTCCACCGACCCGTGAATGGCGTTCGACGTCTCACAGGCTATGCAGACCGCGCAGCCCATCGCCGCGAGGCGATCGAGATGCGGGTCGATCGCCGCGATCTCGGCCTCTGTGGACCGGCTCAACAGCTCGAGCGAATGCCAGGCGGAGACGAAGGACAGCCCTTTTGGCGCAAGAACCGCCTTCAGCTCGGTCGGATCCCAGGGAAATTTATGTCCGTTCTCGATGCCGTCGAAGCCAATCTCGCTGGCTTCGCTGAGGCACTGGTCGAGTGAGATGTCGGCGCCGAGCGTGTGGTCATCGTCGTTCGACCAGGCGATCGGGTTGGTTCCGAAACGTATCACGGGCGCTCCTTTCTGTTGAACTCATAGGCGCGCCGCGCATCTTTGACCTCGTCGCGCGCGCTGACCTCCGGCACCGCCACGTCCCACCAATGGCCGCCATCCGGCGTCGAGGGATAAGGGTCGGTGTCGATCACGACGACGAAGGGCTTCGTCGCGGATCTTGCTTGATCAAGGGCCGTCTCAAGCTCGGCGATGGAGCCGGCCTTGACCGCCGTAGCGCCGAGACTCTCGGCGTGAGCGACGAAGTCGACAGAGCTTTGCGTCGCGTAGGCCGCATGCTCGAGCAGGTTGTTGAACTCGGCGCCGCCTGTTTTCATCTGCAGCCGGTTGATGCAGCCGTAACCGCGATTGTCGGTCAGGACGATGGTGATCTTGACGCCCATCGAAACTGCGGTCGCCAGCTCGCTATTCATCATCAGATAGCTGCCGTCGCCCACCATGCAGACGACATCGCGCGCGGGCTCCGCCATCTTGATCCCCATGGCCCCGGCGACCTCGTAGCCCATGCACGAGTAACCATACTCCATGTGGTAAGAGCCCGGCGGGCCGGATTTCCACAGCTTATGCAGCTCGCCCGGCATGGTGCCGGCGGCGCACATCACCACGGTGTTAGGGCCGGACGCGCGCTGCACGGCGCCGATGACCTGTTGATCGGTCGGCAGGCCTTCGCTGTCCGTAGGCGCGGCCGTCAAGGGGTCGACTGACGCGAACCAGCTCTGTTTCAAGGCGGCGGCGTTGCTCCGCGCGCTCCAATCGCCGAGTGCGGCCGAGAGTGCGTCGAGAGACAGCGAGGCGTCGCCATGGATAGCGAAGGCGTCGTGTTTTTGCGCGTCATAGGGCGCGATGTTGATCGAGAGGAGCCGCGCCTCCGGGTTTTGGAACAGCGTCCAGCTGCCGGTCGTGAAGTCCTGGAAACGGGTGCCGACGCCGAGCACGAGATCGGCCTCGCGCGCTACGGCATTGGCGGCGCCCGTGCCGGTCACGCCGATGCCGCCGAGGCAAAGCGGATGATCCCAGGGCAACGAAGATTTGCCCGCCTGGGTTTCTGCGACGGGCACGCCATGGGTCTCGGCGAAGCGCTTCAGCGTGTCCTCGGCCTCGCCATAGAGAACGCCGCCGCCCGCCAGGATCAACGGTTGCTTGGCCGAGCGCAGCGCCTCGGCCGCCTCCTTGATCGCCCAAGCCTCCGGCGCCGGCCGGCGCCGGCGCCAGACCCGAGGCTCGAAGAAGCGCAGCGGATAGTCATATGCTTCGGCTTGCACATCCTGACACAGAGCGAGGGTCGCCGGGCCGCAATCCGCCGGGTCGGTCATTGCGGCGAAGGCGCGCGGCAGCGCCGTTATGATCTGCTCGGCTCGCGTGATCCGGTCGAAATAGCGACTCACCGGGCGAAAGCAGTCGTTGGCGCTGATCGAGCCGTCGCCGAAATCCTCGATCTGCTGCAGGACGGGATCCGGGCCGCGACCGGCGAATACGTCGCCCGGGAGGAAGAGAACCGGCAGACGGTTGACATGCGCCAGCGCGGCGGCGGTCACCATGTTGGTCGCGCCCGGACCTATGGACGACGTCACTGCCATGGCGCGACGGCGTCGAAGCTGTTTGGCGTAGGCGATCGCCGCGTGCGCCATGCCCTGCTCGTTATGGCCGCGATAGGTCGCGAGGGTGTCGCGCGCGCCGTAAAGCGCTTCGCCGAGACCCGCGACGTTGCCATGACCGAAAATGGCCCAACAACCGGCGATGAAGGGTTCGCCCGCCTCGTTCCGTTGGGCGGCGACATAGCGCACCAGCGCCTGCGCCATGGTCAGGCGGACGGTGTCGGATCCGCTCATTGGGCTTGCTCCTCGCCGGCGCCGCGCGCCGAGTCCCAGATGTGGCAGAGTTGGCGGTAGTTGGCGGCCATGCGCGCGACCGCATCGGCGTCGCTTATGTCGCCGCGCATCCAGGCTCGGGCCTCCGCGTCGAACAGCGTACGGCCGACGGCGAAGCCTTTGACCAACGGATGGCGCGCGGCGGCCGAGAGGCTCTCCGCCAACTCTGGCAGAGGGGCGGAAAGGCCGAGCACGACGATTCCGCGCACATTCGGATCATGTCGTTCGATCGCGGCGCAGGCGGCGCGCCACGCGGCGTCCGAGGTCAAGGGCTCGAGCTTCCACCAATCCGGATAGACGCCGATTTCGTAAAAGCGATCAATGACGTCGGCGGTAGTTTGATCGGTCATCGGGCCGGCTTTGGAGGCGACGATCTCCAGCAGGAACTCAAGGCGGTTGCGGCGGCAGGCGGCGAACAGGCGCGCGACTGTCGCTTCCTGCTCCGCGCGCAGCTCCGGCGCGTCATCGGGGTGGTAGAAGCACAGACACTTTACCACGTGCTCGGCTGGCCATTCCGAGAGGCCGCCGAAATCAGGGCCAATCTCGGGCTCCAGCGTTAGCGGGCGCGAGCTGGGCCATTCGACCGGCCGACCGACCCATAGACCCTGGCCGGCGGCGCGATGGAGCGCCCGGCGGCCGAGGCGGTCGTCGCAAAGCAGGCCGTAGCCCGGCTCGCCTTTGGCGACATCAATGCACGCCTCGAGGCACAGCTCTTTGAAATAGTTTATTTTCTCCGGCGTCGCGCTGTCCATCTCCTCGAACTGGCTTCGATGGTCGAAGGCGAAGACACGCATATCCGGCCAATCGACGGTGCGGTTGGTCGCCCAATGGATCTGCTCCAGCGCCTGGTCGCGTCGGAGCTCCGGCGTGCGCACGCCGCGTTTGAGGAAGAAGGCCAGCTCCTCACCGCTAGGATAAGCCGGCGTGCAGCCATGGCGGCTGACCGCGAGGGCGCCGCAGGCGTTGGCGTATTCGAGCGCGCGCGGCCAAACGACGTTCTCCGGCGCGTCCTCCATCCAGCCCTTGAGCAGGCCGGACATGAAGCCGTCGCCAGCGCCGAGCACGTTGAACACGTCGATGGGGAAGCCTGGGCCGGTGTCGCCGGCATCGAGATCGTCCGGAATGTCGCCGGTGAAGGCGACGGCGCCCAGCGAGCCGCGCTTGCAGACGAGAACCGCTTTGGAAAACGCCCGCACGGCGCGCAGGGCGGCGACTGTGTCGGTCGAGCCGCCGGCAATGTGGAACTCCTCTTCAGTGCCGACGATCAGATCAAACTTGTCGAGATGGCTCTGCAGCTTCGCCGTCACCGCATCGCTGGCGATGAAGCGCTCTTCGCCGGCCTCATGACCTGCGAGGCCCCAGAGATTCGGGCGATAGTCGATGTCGAGCGCGGTGCGGGCGCCGTTCTCGCGGGCGAGGCGCAGCGCCTTCAGAACCGCCGCCTCCGCGCCCGGAAAGCTCAGATGCGTGCCGGTCGCGACTACGGCGCGCGCGGAGGCGATGAAGTCCGGATCGATGTCGTCCTCGCCGAGCCCCATATCAGCGCAATTCTCGCGATAGAAGATAAGCGGAAACTGCGTCTCATCGCGAATGCCGAGGATGACGAGGGCGGTGAGGCGTTTCTTGTCGACCTTCACGCCGCGGGTATCGACGCCTTCGCGCTCGAGCTGTTCCAGGATGAACCGGCCCATATGCTCGTCGCCGACTCCGGTGATCACCGCCGAGCGCAGGCCGAGCCGCGCGACGCCGCAGGCGATGTTGGTCGGCGACCCGCCGATGTATTTGTCGAAGGACCGCATGTCCTCCAGGCGACCCCCGATCTGGCCGCCATATAGATCGACGGAGGAGCGTCCGATCGTGATGATGTCCAACTTCTGCATCGCATTCTTCCTTAAGAGGCCGCCCTGAAGACGCGCCGTCTTTGTTAGACAGTTCCGCCCAACGAGCCTTCGAGCGCCGCCAACTCCTGACCGCCGGCCATCAGGTTTTGCAGCTCTTCGGACGTAATCTCTCCGCGCTTGGCGGTTCCGAGCGTTCGGCCGCGATTGAGCACGGTGAAGCGGTCGCCGACCGCCATGGCGTGGCGGACATTGTGGCTGATGAAAACAACGCCGACGCCCTGCTTGCGCACCTTGTCGATGGTGGAGAGCACGTTGGCGGTCTGGCGCACGCCGAGCGCCGAAGTCGGCTCGTCGAGGATCAGCACCTTCGCGCCGAAATAGACCGCGCGCGCGATGGCGACGGTCTGCCGTTCGCCGCCCGACAGCGTTCCGACCGCCTGATCGGGCCCGCGGAGGTTGATGCCCATCTTGCGCATCTCGTCCATCGTCACGCGTTTGGCTGTTTCGACGTCGAACTGGCGCACGGGCCAGATGCCCCTGGTCGGTTCTCGTCCCATGAAGAAGTTCCGCGTGACCGACATCAGCGGGATCATGGCGAGATCCTGGAACACCGTCGCGATGCCGGCCTCCATCGCGTCCCGCGGACTGTCGAAGGTGACTTTCCGGCCGTCCACCATGATGTCGCCCTTGGTGGGCTTCAGCACGCCGGACATCGTCTTGATGAAGGTCGATTTACCGGCGCCATTGTCGCCGAGCAGGCAGTGGCATTCTCCGGCGATGACGTCGAAGCTGACGCCGGCGAGCGCGATGATGTTGCCGAAATGCTTTTCGATGCGCTCCATATGGATGATCGGATCGGACATGGTCTAGCGCTCCCCGGTGACGCGCTTGCGCACGGCATTGTTAAAGAGGACGGCCAACAGCAGCATGCCGCCAAGGAAGACCTTGAACCAGTCGCCGTCGATCTTGGTGAAGGTCAGGCCGATCGAGGCCATGCCGAAGATGACCGAGCCGACGAAAGCGCCGATCGCCGAGCCGTAGCCGCCCGTCAGAAGGCACCCGCCGATGACGGCTGCAATGATGGCGTGGAACTCCTTCTGGAAACCGCGCTTCGGATCGGTCGAGCCGAGATCGAGTACCGTGATGACGGCGACGAGCGCCGCGCAACAGGCCGCGAACATGAAGAGGCCGGTCTTGACCGAGCGCACCGGCACGCCGGAATTCTCGGCCGCTTTACGGTCGCCGCCCGAGGCGAAGATCCAGTTGCCGGTCTGCGTCCGCATAAGCACGAAGGTCGCGACCAGCGTCAGGCCGACGGCCCAGACGATTTCGATCGGAATGCCGGGCACTTTGGGCGCGCCGTTGTTGAACGTGTCCACCAAACCGTTTTCGGCGAGCCAGCGGAACAGCCCGCCGAATGCGTCGCCGCTGAAAAACGGGGCGAGCCAGTCCTCCTGCGTTGCGTCCCGAACGCCGCGCAGTTGCGTCGAGCCGCCCGTGAGCGCCTTGAGGCCGACGAGCGACGCGCCCTCGAGAATAAACAGAAGCGCGAGGGTGACTATGAAGGAGGGGAGGCCTGTCTGGATGACGATCTGACCATTGATCAGGCCAATGATGGCCGCGCAGATCAGCGTCAGAGGGATCGCTAGGATCAGGGGCAGCCCGAGCGTCACGACGCAAGCGCCGAAGATCATGCCAGCGAAGGCCATCATCGCGCCGATGGAGAGGTCGAACTCGCCGCCGATCATGAGCATCGACGCTCCAATGGCGAGAATGCCGAGCTGCGCGGCGGGCGTAAGGATGTTGATCGCGCCTGACAGGGTGAACATGTTGCCGCGCGCAGTGAAGATGAAGAATATGACCACGACGATCAGTCCGGCTATTGCGCCAAGCTCCGGCCGTTTCATTAATCTGACCATTAGGGACTCGGACTTCACCCTCTCGTCTATGTCGGCCGAGGTCGCTGTCATTTATTATCTCTCCCTATTTATTGCGCTTATCCCTTCGTATCGCGCAGGGTGCGCATTTTTTGCGGTCGAGGCGCCGTCGCGCCTCGACCTGTTCTTTCTTCTGATGCGCAATCCGGATCAGCGGATGCCGCGCGCTGACAGCTTGACGACCTGGCCGGCCTTCTCCGCCGTGATCAGGTTCGGGCCCGACGGCACGTCGCCGCCCGGCATCAGGCCGTACTTCGCATGCAGCGCCAGGAAGGTCACCGGCAGGTAGCCCTGGAGGAATTGCTGTTGGTCGATGGCGAACGCAGCGTCGCCCGCGAGGATCGCTTCCAGGAAACCGGCGGAGAGGTCGAAGCTGGCCACTTTGGCTTTCGAGCCGACGCCCTTCACCGCGCGGACCGCCGGCTCGCCGGCGAGCGAAGCGCTCAAAGTGATGATCGAGTCGATCGACGGGTCGGATTCCAGTGCGGCGCGGACTTTTGCTTCGATGTCGGCCGGGTCGGTTGTGGTCGGAAGTACGGTGACGTCGCCGCCGAAGCCTTCGGCGAAACCGGCGCAGCGCTTATCGAGGGAAACGTTGCCGACTTCCTGGTTCACGCAGAGCCCCTTAGTGCCGCCTTCAGCCGCGAGACGCGCGCCGGCGATTTTGCCGGCGTCATACTCGCTCTGACCGACATGAAGCGCCGCTCCGAGGCCTTTCGAGACATCGCCGCCCGAATTTATCGAGATCACTGGAATGCCAGCGGCGACGGCGCGTTTGATCGACGGGCCGAGCGCTTCGGGATCCGGGATCGAGACGATCAGACCCTTCGGCTCCTGGGTGACCGCAGCGTCAATGAGTTGCGCCATAGCCGCCATGTCGAACGTCGGCGGCGAGCGGTAGTCGACGCTGGCGCCCGTATGCTTGGCCGCGAGCTCGACACCCTTCTTGACAACCGACCAGAACGGGTCGTCTGCCTGACCATGGCTGACGACGATGATGTCCTGAGCGGTCGCTGGGGCCGCGACGGCGATAGCCGCCGCAGCAATCAGTGCCTTGATGGATCTTTTCATAGAATCCTCCCAATAGTGGTTTTTGGAGCGAGGGCGCTTGTGCGCCCTTCATTGCCGCACTCGAAAAAAATCGAGCCGGTTCAAGCGCCGAGCGCGCGCAGACGGTCGGCCGACCGTGCAAGCTGGCTCTCGACAATCTCTCGGAATCCGCTGCCTTTGTCAGGCGTGAACGGATTGGGGCCGGGGGCGTTCATCTCGAGGATGACCGGGCCCGTGTAATTGACGGCGTTAAGCGCTTCGATTTGCGCGGCGAAATCCGTATGCCCGTCGCCGACCGCGCCGCGATTGCTATCGGCGGCGTGGTAGAGGCCGAGCTTGTCGCCGGCGTCGCGCAGCGCTTGCGCCGGATCCGCCTCTTCGATGTTCATATGATACGCGTCGGGCAACAGGCCGAGATTGCCGGCCGATAAGCGATTGAGCAGCGCGAGGCCTTCGGAGACCGTGCGAACCTGATGAGACTCGTAGCGGTTCAAGATTTCAAAGACAACGTTGAGCCCGCGGCGGGCGGCGAAATCGCAAACCTGCTGGACCGCGTCCGCCAGAAGCGCGTCTTCTTCTTCCTGTGAGGCGATCGGGCGAATCCGTTGAACGAGGCCATGGCAGGAGATCAAGGGTTCACCGAGCGCCGACGCCCAGTCCGTCAACCGTTCATAATAGGCGAGGGCCGGGGCGCGCACCGCCGGATCGGGGTGGGAGATGTCGGCGTCTCCAGGCGTGATCGAGAAGATCTTGAGACCTTTATCTTGGAAAATTCGGAGCGCCTCGTCAGGATCGACTGTCTCCACGTCGCCGAAGAGTTCGACGCCGTTCAGCCCGGCGCGCGCGACGCGCTCAGCGATTTCGGTCAGCGGCGCGCCGCCGAAAATCCAAGTGCAGCAACCGAGTTCGCGGGCCATCAGTCGATCTCCTGCGAGAATGGCAAGACTTCGCCGCTTTGGGCCGAGCGGGTGGCGATCTCGGCGATCGCGAGGGCGGTGACGCCGTCCTGCAGCGTTATAGGCGGCTTTCCACCGTCGCGTACGGCGTTCACGAATCCGGCCCAGGCTCCCGTGTAGGAGTCCATGTAGCGCTCGAGAAAGAAGTAGCGTGGCTTTGCGCCGAACTCCGCCTGCTCGGTGAGCTTGCGAATAGTGTTCTCTTTCACATTGTCTGCGGCGAGGAGCCCCTCGGCGCCGAGCAATTCGATGCGCTGATCATAGCCATAAACCGCGCGGCGGCTGTTCTTGATCACCGCGATCGCGCCGCCTTCGAATTGGAGCGTCGTCACCGCCGTGTCGACGTCGCCGGCTTCGCCAATCTCTGGATCGACGACGCAACCGCCCGTCGCGCTGACGCTCACTGGCGCTCCGCCCATGAGCCAGCATGCCATGTCAAAGTCATGGATCGCCATGTCGCGGAACAGTCCGCCAGAGACCTTGACATAGGAGATGGGCGGCGGGGATGGATCGAAGGAGGTGAGCGACAGCAATTCGGATTTGCCGATCGAACCTGCGTCCAACTCTGCCTTGAGACGACTGAATTGCGGGTCGAAACGGCGGTTGAAGCCGATCATCACCGGAACACTGGACTGCGCGACCGCCGCTTGACATCGCCGTGCGCGGGCCAGGTCGAGGTCGATCGGCTTTTCGCAATAGACTGCCTTGCCGTTGGCGACGGCTGCTTCGATCAGGTCCGCGTGGGTGTTGGTCGGCGAGGCGACGAGCACCGCGTCGATCTGCGGGTCCGTCAGGATCTCTTCATTGGTCCGCGCCGCGGCGCCGTGTTTCGACGCCAAATCCTTCGCCGTCGTCGAGTCGAAGTCCGAAACGGCCACAAGTTCGCTGTGTTCGTCTCCTGAGATATTTACGGCGTGTAGACGACCAATGCGGCCTGCGCCTAGCAGTCCAACTCTCAGCATCAGCGATTTCCTCCCGGGGCTTCTGAGGCCCACTTCTTTGTCTGATCCTATGTTTGCGTGATTCTGCACGCGCGTGCAACTATTTTTTGCTCGCGGGAGCAGGGTTTTTGATATTTCTCGCGAAAGCAGGATTCTTGATCTTTAATGAATGGAGGAGGTGCCGCATGCGTTCGAAATTGATTGATGCCAAAGCGCCGATAGTGACGGCGGAGGACGTCGCGAGTGAAGCAGGAGTGTCGCGTTGGACAGTGGGGCGGGCTTTCAAGAACGAGGCGCCGATCTCAGAGAAGACGCGTCAGAAGGTTCTAAGCGCCGCCGATAAGTTGGGCTACACTCCTGATTTGCACGCCGCTGCGCTCGCCTCGGACCGATCTAATCTGGTTGCTTTGATCTTCGACGATTTCGAGAACCCGCATAAGCTTGTCATGCTCGAGCGCTTGAGCAGCGCGCTTCAAACACATGGCTGGTCGGCGCTACTAATCAATTCGTCTGGTGCGAAAGGCGCCGCCGGCGCGCTTAAATCGGCCAGCCAGCGTCGCGTCGACGCCGCCGTGCTAATCGGCACCGAGTTCGATGACGAGATGCTGGCGGCGGCGCAAGGCGCCCAGCGCATCAAGAAGCTCGTCGTCCTCGCGCGTGAGAGCAACGCGGAAGGCGCTGTGGCGATTACTTGCGACGACGACTGCGCCATGGCGGCCATCGTGGATTTGATGGAAAAGCGCGGGCGAATGCGGCCTTTGTTTCTCGCGGGCCCTAGAACGCGCTCCGCAAGTCTTCGCCGCGCAGACGTGCTTCAACGGGAGTTGGCGCGACGCGGCGCGGCGCCGGCGCAGGTCTTGTACGCCGGGGAGTATCATCCGGATCGCGCTTATCGCTGTATCGTGAGCAACTTCGACGCGCACGGGGGAGTAGAGGCGATCAACGTCGTGGTGTGCGAGAACGACATTCTCGCCATCGGAGCCGTGGACGCTTTGCGCTACGGTCTCGGCCTGCGCGTCCCGGAGGATGTGGCCGTGGTCGGCTATGACGATATCGCTTTGGCCGCCGCGCCGTCCTATGCGCTGACGACCGTTCGACAGCCGATCTCCAAGATGGTCGCTGCGCTCGTCGATATGCTGAAAACCGAGACGGAGTCGCGCGCCACGATCACGCTAGCGGGTGAACTCGTCGTCCGAAGCAGTCTCTAGCGCTGCTGAAGAGAAGGTAGACGGAAATGGCGCCGGCGGAGGGATTCGAACCCCCGACCCCCTGATTACAAATCAGACGCTCTGCCAGCTGAGCTACACCGGCCAGGCCAGACGGCTATTTAAGCTGAGCATCGGGCGCTGTCTATGCGCCCGACGCAAATTTCGTGTGGATTAGTTTCCGAACAACCCGCCTGGCAGGCCTGGGATCGCGGGCTTGGACTGCTCGCCATCCTTTTTGTCGCCGCCGGTCAGGGCGTCGATGGCGCCGCCGACTTTGTCGCGCAGGCCGCCGTCGCCCTTCTTCGAGAAGGCGTCCGACAGTGATGCGCCCAGCTTATCGGCGCTGGTCGGGATCGAGGTCACATCCGTCAGCGCCGAGCCCAATTCAGGGCTGACGCTTGGGTTCTCCCATGGGCCCTTAATCCGGATTGGGAAGGTGACGCCGCTGAGGTCTGTTGCGCCGCCCTGGCCTTTCAGGGTGGCGACCGCTTTTGGCTTGGCGAGGTAGTCAACCGTCCGCCCGCCAATATTGATCACGCCTTCGCCGCTCATGCGCACCAACGGACCCTGGAAATCCAGGTCTTTGTTGTCAGCGACGCCGTCCTTCAGGGTGAAGCTGGCGGTGATCGAGGCGAAGTCCGTCTTACGGTCCTCGCTGGTCGCCGTGCCGAGGGAGGTGACGTTCCGGGCCAGCGCCGCCAAATTGTAGCCGATGATCGCGCCGTCGCGCAGATCGATCGACGCGGTTCCGGCCAGGGCCTTCATCATCTGCCGCATCGATTTGCCGCTGGTGGCGATGTCGGCTTTCAGCGCGCCCGTTCCGGCGAGCCAGTCCATCTTCGCCGCATCCTTCAGGAACGGCCGCAGGGCGACGCCGCCGAGATCCAGATCAACGTCCAGTTTCGGCGTCGCCGGCGAAGCGTCGAGCACAACTTTGCCCTTCGCCGCGCCGCCATAGAGCGCCATTTTCTCAACGCTGAGCGAGAGCTTGCCATCTTGCAGCGTGGCCAGGATCACCGCGTCGGTGAAGCGTACGACATTCGTGGTCAGGCCGGCCGCTTCGATACGGATATCCGCATCTAGCAGTTTGAGCGAGCCGAGTTGGAACTCTTCGTCGCTCCAGCCTTTTTCGCCCGACGCCGTCGATGCGGCCGGCTTTGAGGTTTTGGAGGCGGGGGTGAAAGGGCGCAGGTCGAAATCGCCGGCTTTGAGCTTCGCATTCAGCTTCATCCGACCGGTTTTGGGCCGGTCGAGGTCGATCTCGCCGTTCAGCACAACATCGTCGATCTTGGCTTCGAGACCGCTCAGAGCGACTTTTTCGTCGGCGACGAGCAGCTTCATTTTCATGCTGGCCGTTTCGAATTTGCCTTTCGGCGCTTCGATCGGGCCCGCGCCGGCCCAAAGCGTCAGCTCGCGGACGGCGGTTGAGGCGAAGCTGAGATCGCCTTCCAGATGTTTGAGCGCCATGGCGGGCGCTGCGTCAGCAAATGTGATGGAGCCGTTCCAGCTGAGGTCAAACAGTTTTGCTGAAGCGCTTTTGATCGACAGTTTGATTGGATCGCCGCTCATCCAGCGAGCGCCGGATTTGGCGTCAATGTCGATGCTCACATCGCGGCGGTCATAGCCGACCGCGCCCTTCGCGCTGGCCGCCGTCGTCTTCGGGCTGATCTCAACGGCGCCGGTCAGCTTAACGGTCGAGATCTTCGCGGCTGGGGAGTCCGCCGGCGCAGCGGCGCCCGCCCAGGCCAGAAGGGCCTTCGCATCCGAAATGTCGGCCGAATAGGCGCCGTTCAGGCCAAGAGCTTTCTTCTCCCCGTCCGGCAGGGCGATTTTGCCGTCATAGGACAGAGCGGCGAGGCCATCGACGGTCAGCGACAGGTCGGCATCGATGCTCTCGAGGCCTTTTTTCCAGCCTGCGCCTGCTTCTGACACGGCCTTCAGCGCCATCTTGCGGCCTTTGAGGCTGACATTGACGGCGAGGTCCGCTTTGAAGGCGGCGTCGCTGACATCAAGCTTGCCCTTCGCGTCGACCGCGCCCAGCTCCGAATAGGCCGGCGGCAGCAATGCGCGCAGCCACGCGGTTTCTTTCGCCGCGCCATCCAACGTCAGATCGAGGGTCGCGACGGTTTTGGCTTTGTCGCCTTGTGACGCCGCCAGATCGATGCTGGCTTTCAGGCCCGCCGTGTCCAGCTTGAGCAGCGCTTTCGAGGGCGCGCCGGCGAGAGCGGCGGCGACTTTTTCAACGCGCGCCGTGAATTTCGCAGGCGCGCCGTTGATTTTCGCGTCGCCGGACGCCTCAAGCGCGCCATCGCGTTTTGGGTATTTGGCGGCGAGGGCGATGTCGGCGAAATCGAATTTTTGACCGCCGGCGCGATCGTCGAACAGGATGCGGCCGCCGGTCAGGCGCGCATCGATGATCAGCGGCAGCTTGCCGTTGGAACGGCTGTCGGAGCCGCTTTTGTCGGTTTCGCTCTCCTTGTCCGCGCCCAATTCCCAGTTTGCGCGGCCATCCTTGGCGCGGGTCAGGCGCAAGATCGGCTCCTCGACGATCAGCTCTTCGATCTCGATCGCGCCCCAGAGCAGCGGCGCAACGCGCAGCTTCACGCTTGCGCGTTTTGCTTGCAGCATCGGCTCCTTGCCGGCCCAGTCGGCGTTCGACAGCTCAACGCCCTGAACTTCTACAGAGAGGTTTGGCAGCAAAGCGCGTTTGATGTCGCCGGAGATTTTAAGCTCACGGCCGGTTTGCTCGCGCACGGCGTCCGCAACCCGGCTGGCGATCGCCTTGCTTGGCGTCAGGTAGAACAGACCGACGCCCGCGCCAACGGCGACGACGACCAGGATCAACAAGATCAAAATTAAGCGTTTCAGGAACCGAAGCATCGCGACTTCCCCCAGACCCAGCCGGGACCCCCCCGGCTACTGTTAACGCGCTGCTTATAGCTGAGGGTAGTGCGAGTTAACAATGGTCTGGGCCGGTTTGCCGCCCGGATGCGCGCGACACGCGAATCGCGCTGGCATTCGCGGTGTGAACGCGATATATGGCGTCTGATCGAAGATTGGGCGCGACATGTTCTGATCTCACAGCGGGCTAAGGCGACTCAACGGTTGAGTAGGTCGATAGCGGCGCACAGGAGAGTTAACCAAGTGGAGCTGCGCGACCGTGACGGCGTGAAGGGGACGGAAGCGATGAGCGCCGACGAGACTGCGTCCGACCATGACGCATTTGCGGGCGAGACAGAGCAACGGCTGCTGGATGCGGCGGCGCCAGCAGTTGAGGATGCGGCGCTGCGGCCCCAGAAGCTCGCCGAGTTCGTCGGCCAGTCCGCGGCGAAAGCGAACCTCGCTGTGTTTATCGAAGCGGCGCGCGCCCGTGGTCAGGCGATGGATCACACGCTGTTCTATGGTCCGCCTGGTCTTGGAAAAACCACCTTGGCCCAGATCGTGGCGCGGGAGCTCGGCGTCGGTTTTAAAATGACGTCAGGCCCCGTGATCGCCCGCGCTGGCGATCTCGCCGCGCTGCTCACCAATCTTGAGGCCGGCGACGTTCTCTTTATCGATGAGATCCATCGCCTTAACCCCGCGGTTGAGGAAATCCTGTATCCGGCGATGGAGGATTTTGAACTCGATCTCATGATTGGCGAAGGGCCGGCGGCGCGTTCCGTCCGGATCGATCTGCAGCGCTTTACTCTGATCGGCGCGACGACGCGATTGGGGCTGTTGACGACGCCGCTGCGCGATCGTTTCGGCATCCCGACGCGGCTGGAATTCTACACCACGGATGAGTTGGTGAAGATCGTATCCCGCGCCGCGGGGTTGATGGAGGCGGAGATCGAAGCGGAGGGGGCGGAAGAGATCGCGCGCCGTTCGCGGGGCACGCCGCGGATTGCGGGGCGTCTATTGCGTCGAGTGGCGGATTTCGCCCTGGTTGGCGACGGCGAGACGCCGGGAAATGGACGGATCTCGCGCAGCTTGGCGGACCGGGCGCTTGGCCGAATGGAGGTTGATCCATCCGGGCTCGACTCCAACGACCGGCGCTATCTAAGGCTGATCGCGGATCATTTTGGCGGCGGGCCGGTTGGGGTTGAGACCATCGCGGCGGCTCTTTCGGAGGCGCGGGACGCGATTGAAGAGGTGATTGAGCCGTTCCTGCTGCAGCGTGGCCTGATACAGCGCACGCCGCGCGGGCGAGTTTTGGGGCGGAGCGGATGGCGTGCTCTGGGGAGAGAGGCGCCAAATATGGCGCCGGAGCAGGGGGTGCTGTTTCCGGAGGATGATGGAACGAGTTGAGCCGCCTGTTCTCAAACATACTTGATCGTATGCGCGCCGCCGCGGCTGAGATGGCCGGCGGGTTGTCGACGGCGCGCCAAGCCGATAGAGCCCTTATTATGAGCACAACAAACGATGACAGCTTGACGTCTGACGCCACCGCAACTGAGGCCGCGCCGGAAGTCGCGAAGACGCATGAGAACGCGCCGGCCCCGTCCGATGACGCGCCGGCGGTTTCGTCTGAGACCACCGAGGCCGTAGCGGCCACAGACGGCGCGGAAGATGCGCCCATGGTCCCGGCGAATGGGGAAGCAGCGGCGCCCGTCATGGACGCTGAGGAGGCGGCCGGCGGGGATGAGGCGACGGCGGAGGCGGCGCCAGCAGAGCCGGCGCCGGATCCTGAGCGGCTGGCTGCTGATGCGGCGCGTATTCGCGCGCTTTTCTCCGTCGGCGACGCTGGCGCCGAGGGCGGCGCGAGCGAAGACGCTGCGCCGCAATTTCGCCTGGCGCGCTGGAGCCGCCCAATTCTTCCCGCCTTGTATGGCGTCGATCCTGGGAGCGCGGACGCGGCCTATGCGGCGATCGCTGAGGCCTGTGCGGTGGCTGGGGCGTCGATATCTGATCCGCAGGCCGATGAGGCGGGCGAGCCCAACCTGCTGATTTATGTCTGCAAGGAGTGGGATGAGCTGCGCGCGGCGCCCGGGTTGGCCGGGTTGGAGCCTGAGTTGGACGCGGTCATCGCAGGGCTGGCGGCGTCAGACGCAAATCAGCATCGTTTTTTCAAGCTCTCCCGCAGCGAAGGGATCGTGCTCGCCGTCGCGCTGCTGCGCCTGGATGGTCGAATGACGGCCGTGTCGGCGCAGGCGGCGATTTTGGGGCAGGCGGCGCGCGGATTGGCGCTGTGGTCGGATGCGGCGCTTGCGTCGGAAAATCCGATTGCGCTGCGTCGGTCGGGCAAAGCCGCTTTGAAAGGGTGGTTCGCGCGGCTGCTCGCAGCGATCTACGCGCCCGGCGCGCCTGTCTTCAGCGAAGATCCTGCTCTGGCGGACACTTTGGCGGAAGCCATTGGGACGCAGACGGGCGCTGCGCCCGCCAAGATCGAAAATGGCGAGGAGAGCAGCGACGGCAAGCGCAAGCGCAAGCGCAGACGGCGTCGTGGCGACAAAGCGGACGATACGCCGGCGCGTAACAACGCGCCTGATGCGGGCGAACAAGCCGCGGACGGGGAAGAGGCCGGCGAGGTTGCGTCGCCGTCAGATCGGGCAGACAGCGAGAAGCCCGAGGCGGCGGCGGAAACAAGCGCCGCTGAACCGATGTCGGCGCCCACAGAAGCTGCAGCTCCGACGCCAGACGGCGCGTCGGCGGCGGGCGAAGATGGAGCCGCGGAGCCGCGCGCGTGACGATGGCGCAGGGCGAAATCGCAGCGCATTGGTTTAAGGTCCGGGTCTATTATGAAGATACGGACCTGGCCGGCATTGTGTACTACGCGAATTATCTGCGATTCATCGAGCGGGCGCGATCGGAGATGTTGCGCGACGCCGGTATTGATCAGCCGCGGCTCAAGGAGGAGTTGGGGCTGGTTTTCGCGGTGCGTCGCGTGATCGCCGACTATCAGGCTCCGGCTAAGTATGACGATATGCTGGCGATCCGCACCCGTATGCTCAAGCTTGGGGGCGCCCGCCTGCAGCTTGAGCAGCTGTTGTTTCGCGACGACGTGTCAGACGACCGCCGGCGCGCGCTGTTCGCGAGCGAAGTCGAAATCGCTTGTATTGATGCGAGCGGGCGGCCGGCGCGGTTGCCGCCGGATGTCCGCGCCGCGCTATCCGCCTCAGCCGCTGCTTTCGCGCCGCAGCCGGCGGTCTAAACTTGCACGACATGCTTTTTTTTGTCGGGCGCTGAGCCGTCGCCGCTTAACAGGAGCGCGCGGAGGGCCTAAAGGATCCCCCGTTTTGCAGCGCGCAAATCGGCGGCTAGGATCATGAGCGGCCTTGGCTCGGCGATCATAACCGATTGAATCGGCTTGCCAACCGGCTGTTCCGCCGAAGTCCGGCGGCGTAAGGAGGATGCATGGAACCGGGGAAGACGGCTGAGCACGGCCTCTCGATGATCGAGCTTGTCCTGGCGGCGCATTGGTTCGTCCAGCTCGTCATGCTGTCGCTGATCGCTGCGTCGATTTGGTCTTGGGCGATCGTCATTGAGCGGAGCTCGGCCTATCGCCGCCTACGCGTTGGCATCGATCAGTTTGAGGAAAACTTTTGGTCGGGCAAAGCCTTAGATCTGCTCTATGATGAGATCGGCAGTGATCCGCGCAACCCGATCGAGCGTGTTTTCGCGGCGGGCATGCGTGAATGGATGCGGTCGGTGGAGCAGAATACGGGCTTGTTTGTTGGTCTGCGTGATCGGCTGGACCGGGCGATGGATGTCGCTTTGGCGCGCGAGATTGAGCGGGTCCAGGGGCGGCTCTCGCATCTCGCCACGATCGGCTCGATCGCGCCGTTCGTCGGGCTGCTGGGAACGGTCTGGGGCATCAAGAACAGCTTTGAAGGCATCGCGAATGAGGGCAATGCGACGGTCGCCGCCGTCGCCCCCGGTGTCGCCGAGGCGCTGATCGCAACCGCCTTCGGCCTGTTCGCCGCGATCCCGGCGGTTATCGCTTATAACCAACTTCTGACGACCTCCGGCCGGTTGACGGCGCGGCTGGAGAATTTCGCGGACGAGTTCGCTACGATCTTGTCCCGTCAGCTCGACAAGCGCGGCGTGTAACATGGGCGCGTCGGTCGGAGGAGGCGAAGGGCCCGGCGGCGGGCGGCGTCGCGGCGGTCGTCGGCGTCGCGGCGGCGGCGGCGGCGGCGGCGCGCCAATGGCGGAGATTAACGTCACGCCCTTCGTTGATGTTATGCTGGTGCTGTTGATTGTGTTCATGTTGGCCGCCAACCTGATTGCTGTTGGCGTGCCATTGGAGCTGCCAAAGTCGGACGCGGAGACCTTGCCGACGCCGACAAAAGATCCGGTCGTCGTCTCAATCAACGCTGAAGGCGCTGTTTTTCTTGGCGAAGATCCGATTGCTGCGGCAGAGCTGCCGGACCGGTTAAGGACACAAGGGCTCGATCCGGAGAAGGACGTCATCTATATCCGCGGGGACACGGTGGCGCAGCATGGACAGATTATGATCGTAATGGGCGTGCTGAATAAGGCCGGCTACCGGAAGTTTGGCCTCGTGTCCTCGTCTGAAACCGCGACCAGGGATACGTCATCCAAGTAGCGCGGCGCGGCGATGGCGAGCACGTCGTTGATGGAGTAGTCGCAAGCGGGGCGCGAGGCCCGTTGGACGCGGCGCTCAAGCTGGAAGAGGGCCCATGGCGCGGATGCATCGCCGCCTCATCGAAGCAAGTCTTCTGGCCGGATTGGCTGGATCCGTCGCTCTGCATGTGAGCGGCGTCGGGTTCGCGTATTTCGCGTCCGGGCTGTTTGGCGCGCCTGAGGCCCCGGCGGTGGTCCTAATCGAAACCGACGTGCTGTCCGAGACAGAATTTGCGGCGCTGCGTGGGGATCGGGGCGACGCGTCAAAAACGGTCGAGAAGCCGCCTGCGCCCGAACCCGAGCCTGAGCCTGAGCCTGAAAAGCTACCCGAACCACCCGCGCCGGAGGCGAAGCCGGAGACCCCTGCGCCAGAGCCCGCCTCTGCGCCTGAACCGGAGCTTAAGGCCGAGCCTGAGCCGGCTATTCAGCCAGAGCCGCCTGCGCCAGTCGAGACTCCGAAACCCGTCGCGCCCTATGCGACGGCGCCGGCGGCGCCTTCGCCGCTGGCGCTCAAGCGCGATCCGTCGCGAGACACCACGCCTGACGCTGCGCTGCGCGAGGCTTTGCCGCGCCCCGCCGTCGCATCCGCCGCCGCTCGCCCGCTTGCCGCGCCGAAATCAACCGACGCCGCCCCGACGATTTCGCGGGCGACGGACCGTCCGGACGTGAAAGAAGACCCGTGCGCGGACGCGGCGAAGCCGAAAACGGAGGGTGAAACGAAGGGACGGGCCATTTCGGCCGCGGATCCATGCCCAGATCGTTCGGCGGCGCCAGATCAGCCCAAGTTTGAAAATAGAGACAAGGCGCCGAGCCGAAGCCAGCCGGATCTGGAGCGCGACGGCGCTGCGCCCAAGCCTGCGGCGGTGAAAAAAAAGCCTGAGCCGGCGCCCAAGCCCAAGCCCGAACCGAAGGCGGAGCCGGCCCCTGAGCCAAAGGCGACTGCGAGCGCTTTGGCCCCAAAGCGCGCGCCTAAGCCGGTACGCCGTCCCGCCCCGCCGAAACGGAATAAGCCGGCGTCGAAGCCTAAGACTGCTTCGATTGATTTCGAAAAGGCGATCGGCCGGGCGTCAAAGAGTTTCGATGCTTCCGCAACTCGCAGCGATTCACCGATTGCATCGCGCAAAGCGGGGCGGCCGCTCTCGACCACCGAAAAAAGCAAGCTGCGTTTCGCCATTCTCAGATGCTGGCGACGACCGCCGCCTGGCGCTTCGGCGTCCGAGTGGACGGTGACGATCGGGGTGGATCTGCGCAAGGACGGTTCGGTGATCGGGCGCCCTAAGGTCTTGGCGCCGCGAGGACCGCTTGGCGACGTTCAGCGAACTGCGGCTCGCAACGCGATCGCTGCGGTCAGCTCCTGCGCCCCGTTCCCCGGCTTGCCGGTGGACAAGTACGATCAATGGCGTTCGCTCGCCGTGACATTCGACCCGTCAGTAGAGGCGCCGACGTTAGACTAGGACACGGACTCATAAATCTGTCCGAGCCAGCGTTCGGCAGGCGGCTTTTGGGGTGCGTCAGCGACGCTCGCCGGTGGAACCACACCGCCTTCGCGCCGCTTTCTGCCCCAAAAGCGCGTTTGACGGGCTGGCGACGGCCAGATTTACGCGGTGGCGGCCGAAGGCGCCAACGCAGCTGTCTGTTCTGCAACGAAAACTGACCGCGATCACCAATGAGTTGAGGGGGGCGCCCCCCACCAAGGGTTGCGGGGCGCGCGCGTCTGGACTATGCGCCTCGCGGGTCCCGCCGCCTGAGATCGGCCACGATCAGAGGCTTAACTTTGCCGGAAGACGCAGTCGAGGAGAAGTGACGGATATGATCCCTTCCATTTGTAAGCGCCGAGGGGGCGCGTTGGCGCAAATCGCGGGAGCCTGCTTGCTGGCGGCGGCGTCGCAACTGTCGATATCTCCGGCGCTTGCGCAGTCCGAAGAGGCGCCTGCGAAGTTGAAAGACGCTCCGGCGGCGCCGACAAAGCGCGCTCCGGCGGCGACGCCAGCGCCGGTTGCGCCAGGAGCCCCTGCGGCGACAACCGCGGTGCCGTATGCCGGACGCACGTCGATCACCGTCAAAGGCGGCGAGTTCAAGCCCATCCCGGTGGCGTTGCCGCGTTTCCGAGCCGCCGCGCCGTCTGATGAGCCGCTGGCCATTCAGATTTCTGACGTGATCGCTGCGGATCTGGCGCGCTCGGGTTTGTTCACGGTGATCGGCGGCCCGCCTCTCGACAGTATCGGCGTTCCGCCGGATATGAAGGCGTGGGCGGCGCGCGGCGCGTCCGCTTTGATCGCCGGCGAAGCGCTGCTGGAGCCGGATGGCCGTCTCGGCGCGCGCATTCGCCTTTGGGATCTGGCGCTTTCGGAGCAGCGTAAGCAGCTTCGGTTCTTGGCGGCGCCCTACGGCTGGCGGCGGGTGGCGCATAAAATCGCCGACATCGTCTATACGGAGCTTACCGGCGAGAAGCCTTACTTTGATACGCGAATCGTGTTTGTCGAGGAGCGTGGGCCGAAGGCGAAGCGCACCAAGCGGCTGGCGATCATGGATAGCGACGGCGAAAACGTCACCTATCTCACCACAGATCAGAACCTGGTGCTCACGCCGAGATTTTCGCCGGTGTCGCAAGAGATTACGTTCGTTTCCGACGCATCCGGCAAGCCGGAAGTCTATCTGCTGAACCTCAAGACGGAGCGGCAGGAAAGGCTGGGCGTATTTCCGGGCATGACCTTCGCGCCGCGCTTTTCGCCCGATGGCGAGCGGGTGGTCATGAGCTTCACCAAAGGCGGTGATACGGATATCTACATTCTCGAACTGGCGACGCGTCGGAAGCGGCGTCTGACCAGCAGCGCGGGCATCGACACGGCGCCGAGTTTCGCCCCGGACGGCTCCAAGATCGTATTTGAGAGCGGCCGTAGCGGCGGGCAGCAGATCTATGTGATGGATTCCGACGGCTCGAACCAGAAGCGGATCAGCGCGGGACCTGGCAGCTACGGCACGCCGGTTTGGTCGCCGAAGGGGGATTTGATCGCATTCACCAAGCGGTTGAAAGGCAAGTTCCATATCGGCGTGATGCGTCCAGATGGTTCGGAAGAGCGGCTGTTGACGAGCAGCTATCTGGATGAAGGCCCGACTTGGGCGCCTAATGGCCGGGTGATCATGTTCTTCCGGGAGCCCCGAAGCAGCAAGGGAACGCCAAAGCTCTATACGGTTGATGTGTTCGGGCGCGGCGAGCGTCATGTGCCAACGCCGCATGGCGCCTCGGATCCGGCTTGGTCGCCGCTGCTTGGCAAATAAAATCGGCGCGCATCGCCGGCTTGTCGGCAGGGGCGCGCAATCTGATTAGTTGAACGAGGCGGCGGCTCACTTTAAAGCTGCCGCGCGGCCATCATTTTGGCGCGGCGCCAACGGCGTCGAGTGCGCCAATTGCGTCGGGCCGCGGTTAAACGAGGCATGATGAACCATGATGACGATTAACGCGCTGCTGCGCGGTGCGGCGGCGAGCGCCGTCTTGTTCGGAATGGTGGGCTGCACCTCGCAACCAGACATCGCCCCTGATGCGACGGGCAAACCAGCGGCGCCGGCTGGGGCGTCGGATCCGAGCTCGCCAGAGTATTTTCGCGTGACGGTCGGAGATACGATCTATTTCACCACCGACAGCGTGGATCTGACAGACTCTGCGCGGGCTGTTCTTGATCAGCAGGCGGTGTGGCTGGCGGCGAACCCAAAGGTGAAGGTGCGCCTGGAAGGCCATGCGGATGAGCGTGGAACCCGTGAGTACAACATTGCGCTCGGCGCGCGTCGGGCGCAAACTGTGTCGACCTACCTGATCTCAAAGGGCGTTGATGTGACGCGGATCACGGTCGTGTCGTTCGGTCGTGAGCGGCCGCTGACCGCATGCCCAAGAGAAGATTGCTGGGCGCAGAACCGTCGTGTGCGTACTGCGCCGCAATAATTAGGCAGGGCTGGGCCTTTCTGCGCACGTAGCGCGCCGCGATGGCGGCGCAGGCTGACCTGGGAAGTTTCTGAGGAGACACGCCGTCCATGTTTTTGAACCGATGTTCGACCACTGACAACAGCCCGTTGTTTGAGCGCCGCGCGGCGCTCAGCGCCGGGGTTGCGGCTGCTATCCTCATCGCGCTGTTTGCAGGCGCGGCGGCATGGGCGCAAACGAGCCGCGGCGATCCCAAATGGGTGAACCCTGACGTTATCGCCCTGCGCGACGAGGTTGAGTTGCTTCGGCGAGAGGTTGGTCGGCTGAAGGCTGGCAGCGCGATCACTGGGTTGCCGCCGGGCGCGAGCCCTGCGACAGCCCCAATCGCCGGCGATCCAGCGAAGGTTGAAGCCTTGGAGGCGGAGGTGAAGCGGCTGCAGAGCGAGATTGAGCGAATTAGCTTTGAGTCTCGTCGAGCTTTGCGAAGCCGCGATACACAAATTGACGAGCTTCTGGCGCGGATTTCAGTGCTTGAAAAGAAGGCTGGCGTGACCCCGCCGCCTTCCGCAGCGCCCGCGGCGACGCCCGCCCCAACGCCGGCGCCCGCCGCCAAACCATCAATGAGCGCGGTCGCGGCCGCGCCGGGCGCCCTGGGGGAACTGACGACGCCCGCTACGCCCGGAGCGAAGTCGGTCACCGACGCGCCAATCTTTGAGGATGGACGCAAAAGCGCCACCGCCGTGGCGCCGACAAAAGGCGCAACGTACGAATCCGCGTTGGAGTATCTGCGCGCGCGTGACTTGGCGAATGCGGAAAAAGCGTTCTTGGGGTTCATTGCCGCGAACCCGAAGGATCCGCGCGTTGGCGAAGCGACCTATTGGCTCGGCGAAACCTATTATGTTCGCGGTCAATATCCAAACGCGGCGCGGTCGTTCTTGAAGAGCTTCAAAGAGCACCCGACGGGCGCGAAAGCGCCGGACAGTCTGCTGCGGCTCGGCGTTACACTGGCGCAGCTGCGTCAGAAAGCGGAGGCGTGCGCGTCCTTTGAGCAAGTGTCGGTTCGATATCCAGACGCGCCGGCCTCGCTGCTGCGTCGCGCGCGGGTGGAGGCGAAGCGGGCCGGCTGTAAGTAGCCGCGGTTCAGAAGAGCGGCTCGCGCCTGTTCCGAACGGGCGGGCGGCGGCAAGGAGCTGGCGATTAACGACCAGAACGATCCGCATTCGGTCGCGGCCAATGACGCGCCGGATGCGGCTTTTCTTCAGTATCAGCTGGCGCGCTTGGCGCCGGGCGGCGTTGCGCCGCCAGCCTTGGCGCTGGCGGTCTCAGGCGGCGGCGACAGCACGGCGCTGCTGCTGATTGCGGCGGAGTGGGCGGCGCAGCGCGCCGCAGCCGGCGAAGCTGTTCGCTTAGTCGCGCTTACGGTGGATCATGCGCTGCGAGCGGGAAGCCGCGCCGAGGCGGAGCGCGTCGCCGAGCTCTGCGCGTCGCTCGGGGTTGCGCATGAGATCCTGACGTGGCGTCATGGCGCGGGCGCGCCGGTCGCCAATGTGCAGGCTGAGGCGCGCACAGCGCGCTACGCGCTGTTGGCCGAGCGGCGGCGTGCGCTCTCAATTGGGCCGCTCCTGACCGCGCACACCGCCGACGACGTCGCCGAAGGTTTCCTGATCCGTCTTGGCCGTGGCTCTGGCGTCGATGGGCTGGCCCGGATGGCGGCTCGTCGCGTTGAGGATCGGACAGCCTCGCCGCCGCTTGAGATCTGGCGGCCCTTTCTGGAAGTGAGCGGCGAGGCGCTGCGCGCCGCATGTCGCGCGCGTGGGGTTGCGTGGATCGAGGATCCGTCGAACGCCGATCCGCGCTATGCGCGCGTGGCGGCGCGCGAGACGCTAAGAGCATTGGCGCCGCTCGGGCTAACGACAGCGCGGCTGGCGCGAACTGCGGCGACGATGGCGCGGGCGCGTGAGGCGCTGGAATTTGGCGCCGACGCGCATCTTCAGGCCTGCGCGTCCTATGAGCCGGCTTACGGCGCTGTGCGGATCGCCGTCTCGGCGTTCGCCGATGCGCCGCGGGAAATTGCGCTCAGGGCTTTCTCACAGCTTCTGCGTCGGATTGGCGGCGGCGCGGTCTATCCGCCTCGGCTAGATGCGTTGGAGGCGGCCTATGACGCGCTGTTTGTCCCATCAGCGCAGATGGGGCGAACGGCGCGCACGCTTCATGGCTGTGTGCTTGCGCCGGGGACGGCTGGGGAGCTGTGGCTGGGGCGAGAAGCCCGTGCGGCGCAATCGCGCCAAGTGGCTGGGTCGTTCATTTGGGATGGGCGGTTCCAGCTTGACGCATCGCCGGAAGCAGCCGCGGAAGGATATGTTGTCGCCCCTGTGGGCGCGTCCGCTGCGCGCCCGGCGAATGTTGTTTCCGCCCCGCCGACAATTCGCGCGGGAGCCCCTGGGATTTGGCGAAATCAGACGCTGATCGGCGCGCCGACGCTCGGAAATCCGGTCGACGGCGTGACTATCCGTCCCATTCCCGCCTTGTTCGGTTGAACCTCATGGTGGGCCTCCTAATTGCATACTCAATTCTCTTGCGCGGAAATGCGCAACAACCACCCTGGATTTACGTTGATTTCAGGGGTTCAATGTTTCTTCGATCCGATGCGGCGCTCCGAGCGCGGCGCTGCGCGGCCGAATGGAGGCTCTTTCTTTGGGCAGCATGAGATCCATCGTTTTGTGGGGAGCGATCTTGCTGCTCCTGCTGGTAATGATCCAACAGCTGAGCGGCCCACGCGCCGGCGGCGCGCGGGAGTTGGACTATTCTGAGTTTCTGGCGAAAGCCCGCGGCGGCGAGGTGACGTTCGTTGACATCGACGGTGAGCGCATTTCGGGCACGTTGAGCGGCAGCGTTAAGTTCAGCACAATCCAGCCCCGCGGCGCTGAGGCGCTTACGCTGAAAGCGCTCGACGATCGGGCCAGCAGCACCAAGGTCAAAGCCACCGCGCAGCAATCGACCGGTCTGTTGGCGACGCTGGGCTTCTGGCTGCCGCTGATCGTGCTGGTCGGCATCTGGGTCTTCTTTCTCAACCGCATGCAGTCTGGCGGTCGCGGCGCGATGGGCTTTGGCAAAAGCCGCGCGAAGCTGCTGACCGAAAATACGCAGCGGGTCACCTTTGACGATGTCGCCGGCATTGATGAGGCGAAGGACGAGCTGCAGGAAATCGTGGAGTTCCTGCGCGCGCCGCAGAAATATACGGCGCTTGGCGGTAAGATTCCGAAGGGCGCGTTGCTCGTCGGCCCGCCAGGAACGGGTAAGACCTTGCTGGCCCGCGCAATTGCAGGCGAAGCGGGCGTGCCGTTCTTCTCGATCTCAGGTTCTGACTTCGTGGAGATGTTCGTCGGCGTCGGCGCCAGCCGCGTTCGTGACATGTTCGAGCAGGCGAAGAAAAACGCGCCTTGTATTGTGTTTATCGATGAGATCGACGCTGTTGGTCGTCACCGCGGCGCCGGTTATGGCGGCGGCAATGATGAGCGAGAGCAAACGCTGAACCAGCTGCTGGTTGAGATGGACGGTTTCGAATCGAACGAGGGCGTGATCATGATCGCGGCGACGAACCGGCCGGACGTTCTTGATCCAGCCCTGTTGCGTCCTGGCCGCTTCGACCGCCAAGTGCAGGTGCCGAACCCGGATGTTCAAGGCCGGCACAAGATCCTGCAGGTTCATGCGCGCAAAGTTCCGCTGGGCCCCGATGTAGATCTGAAGATCATTGCGCGCGGCACGCCGGGCTTTTCCGGCGCGGATTTGGCCAACCTGGTGAACGAGGCGGCGTTGATGGCGGCGCGCGCCAACAAGCGGCTGGTCACGATGGTCGACTTTAACCAGGCTCGCGACAAGGTCATCATGGGGCCGGAACGACGCTCGCTGGTCATGAGCGACAAGGAGAAGCGTCTGACCGCCTATCATGAGGCGGGCCATGCGATTGTTGGCATTAATGTGCCGAGCCATGATCCGATCTATAAGGCGACGATTATTCCGCGCGGCCGCGCGCTGGGCATGGTGTCGTCCTTGCCCGAAGAAGATCAGCTCAGCCAAACGCGTGAGCAGCTGACATCGATGATCGCCATGGCGCTCGGCGGTCGGGTGGCGGAGGAGATCATCTTCGGCGATCCGCAGGTCACCACCGGCGCCGCGTCCGATATTCAGATGGTCACCCGCATCGCGAAGAATATGGTCACCCGCGCCGGCATGTCGGAAAAGCTGGGCATGATCGACTATTCGGGCGGTCAGCAAGAGACGTATCTCGGCATGCGCGCCGGCGCGTCGGACATTTCGCCGGATACCCAGCGCGTTATCGATGAAGAGGTTCGTCGCCTGGTCGATGCGGGCTACGATACCGCAAAGCACATCCTGACGGAGAAGCTGGATGATCTGCATGCGCTGGCGAAGGGGCTGTTGGAGTATGAGACGCTGACCGGCGACGAAATCCAGCGGGTCATTCGCGGCGAGTCGATCGATCGCGACGAGGATGGCGGCGCTTCGCCGACGAAAACCTCCTCAATCGGCGTACCGAAGACCCGAAAGGGGCCGAGCATCGGCGATGGCGGCATGGAGCCTCAGCCTCAGGGCTAAGCGAAAGCGTCGCAAAGGGATTATTGCCGCAAGGGGCCGCGAGAGCGGCCTCTTTTGTTTTTACCGGGCCGTGCAAGCGATTTGACGTCGGGTCGCGCCGCTCGACGGCTGGCGATCATGGCCGCTCGAAGACGGCGTCTGGAGGAGGGCGGGGCCGAACCAATTAGAGCATTTTCGAAACAATTGCGGTCATGAAAATGCTCTATCTCTTTGAGTGGTCGCGATTTCCGAGCCATCGAATGCGCGCATTCGATTTGAAAT
>JALEGB010000020.1 GCA_022760355.1 Neomegalonema sp. | reverse complement strand
CGATTTGAAGTTAGATGGACCCATCTAACGGCTCGCAAATCGCGACCAAACAGAGACTTAGAGCTTGTTGATGGTTCCGTGAAACATCAACAAGCTCAAGGCGTATTCGGGTCGGTATGGTGGAGCTACAGTGCGCATTCTGATCGTAACGGCAAAGTACTTTCCAATCGTCGGCGGCGTCGAAACGCAACTCGAAGCTATGGCGATTGAGCTGGCCAAAGATAATGAAGTCGCCGTTGCGGCCGCGATGGGCGGAACGGCGCATGAGCTGCGCGACGGCGTTCAAGTTCATCGGTTAAAAACGTCGCTGATTAACGGCGCGCTGCCGCGCCTGTACCGGTTTATCCCAAACTCTCTGCACGATATGCGCGTTAAGGCTCGGGCGTGGGGCGAACGCGCCGCCTATATGCCGAAACTCGATGAGCTGGTCCGCAATTCGGACGTGGTGCACATCACCCGAACCGATCATTTTTCCTACCTGGCGGTGGAAGCCTGCCGGAAGCACAATGTGCCGTGCCTGTTGACCCCCTATTTCCATCCGGACGCGAACGGCATTTATCCGGAAGGCATGCGGGCGCATACGGAACTGCTGAACGAGTGCGATATCGTTCTCGCGCTGCTGGAAACGGATCGCCTGGGGCTGTCGAGCATCAATGTTCAGGCCGACAAGATCCGCACCCTCGGCGTCTGCCCTCTTCTGCCTGATACGATGGACGCCGCCGGTTTCCGCGCCCGGCATGGGATGGGCGATGATCCGATGGTCCTGTTTATCGGCCGGATGGTTCAGTATAAAGGCGCTCTCGCCCTCATGCAGGCCGCCGAGCATGTCTGGAAGGTGGAGCCGCGCGCGCGTTTCGCTTTTGTCGGCCCCTCGGACAATAAAACCCGCAAGTGGCTGCCGGAGAAGCTCGATCCGCGCATCCACATTCTGGGCGCGGTGGACGAACAGGAAAAAGCCGATGCGATTGCAGCGTGCGATATTTTCAGCATGCCGTCGACGTCGGAGATCTTTCCGGCCGTGTATCTTGAGGCGTGGAGCTGCCGCAAGCCAGTAATTGGCGGGACGGCCTACGGGCTGAAAGAGCTGATCGAAGGCAACAACGCCGGTATTTGCAGTGATCAAGAGCCGAAGAACCTGGCGGACACGCTGCTGAAGCTGATCCAAAGCTCCGATCTTCGCGCCCAATATGCGAAGAACGGGTTTGATCTGGTCGAGGCGAAGTACTCCAAATCCGCTCTTCTCCGCCGATCGCTGGAGCTGTATGACGAAGCGATCCAACGGCGCGCTGGCGAAGGCGCTATGACGGGCGCGCCAAAGGCTCGCGAAGCGGCCATCCCATCCGACGCTTAAATAGCAAACGACTGCAGGCGGTTCGTAATATGAATGTAGTGATCACCGGCGGCGCCGGCTTCATCGGTTCTGAGCTGGTTCGCCAGTGCCTCCAGGAAAAGTTCGACGTCACGGTGATTGACAATCTCTGCGTCGGCGGCGCTGAGAGCGCGAAGAACGTGCCGAGCGCGGCGAAGCTCATCGTCGAAGACATCACCGACGGCGAGCGCATGCATGAGATTATCGCGGCGGCGAAGCCAACCGTGGTGTTCCATCTCGCCGCCCACCACTTCATTCCGTTCTGCAATGATCATCCGAGCGAAACGCTGCGGGTGAATGTCGAGGGCACGCAGACCGTTCTGGACGCGGCGGCGGCGGCGGGCGCCAAGAAAGCGATCATTGCCTCCAGCGGCTCCATCTATCCGAGCACAGACGAGCTGATTTCGGAGAGCCTGCCGGCCGCTCCGGTCGATATCTACGGCCTCAGCAAAAAGATGACTGAGGACGTATCGAACTACGTCGCCTCAGTCCGCGGATTGGACTGCGTATTGGTGCGGCTGTTCAACACCTACGGCCCTGGCGACCCGCATCCTCACCTGCTGCCGCATATTGTCGACAGCCTGAAGCAGGGCGACACGATCCCGCTGGGGAACATCAAAACCAAGCGCGACTATGTGTTTGTCTCCGACGTGGCGAAAGCGCTGCTGGATCTGAGCAAGGCGGATACGAAGCCGGGCCTGATCGCCAATATCGGCACTGGCGATGAGTTCTCAGCCGAGGAGATCGTGCTGATGATCGGCGAAGTGCTTGGACGGCCGCTGCACATCGACGTCGACCAAAGCCGCGTGCGCAAATCAGACAAAATGCACCAACGCGCCGATATTGGTGTTCTGGCCGAGGCGGTGGATTACGCGCCGCAATACTCGCTGCGCGAGGGGCTGACGAAACTGCTCGAAGCTGAAAAACTGCTATAATATCAGCTGCTATGACATCAGAAGCCCGCGCCCATCGCGGGCTTACGCGCTCCCTGCGCGCTTGCGCGCCTGAGGTTGCGGCGCGGTTTTGCGCAGCCCGTTCAGCGTAAAGGAACCGGTTAAAATCCGCCATGGCCCGCTGGCGCTGACCAGCTCGTGCGTCAGGGCCGATTTTTCATAGCCAAAGTTTTCGTAGTCTGCGCCGTAGAAATCGTGCAGGGCGTCGAGCAGGTTATGTGACAGAGTCACGGCTCCGCCCGAGCTCTTCTTTTTCCATGGCAATGTGACTTTACAGTCGACAGAGATCTGCGCCGCCATTTTATCGGCAATGCCCTGCAGCCCATCTTCGAATCGATAGACGGTAATCTCCGGGCCAACGAACTCGCTTTGAGGCCGCAGGTGGTTGTCAAACTTGAAGCGATTTCGCATGACGCCGCGTAGCGCCGACCAACCGAAAGCTTCAAAACTCCGGCTTTCTTTGCCGCGCGAAGACCGCCAGCGATATTCGCTCACCATCCGCGCGAGCGGATGCCGAACAATAGCCGAGCGGCTTTTGAATACGCTGAGATCGAACATTCCCTTTAGGGCGGCATAGTGCAAATGTTGCGGATGACAGCGTAATCCCGCAACGCCGACGCCAGAATAGAGCATTAATTTGAAATGTTCGCGAAACCCGTCCTCAATCGACGAGCCCCCCGTCTTCGGGATGTGAACAAAAAGATGCAGATCCTCACCCGCAACTATAATAGGCATGAACTCTACACCCTTGCCCGTTCAAATAGTCCACAGCAATGCCCACAGACATGCGGCATTATACAACCTATAGTCTGAAGACCCATGAACGTTATGCGAGAGCGCATGGTTAATTGCAACCCCACAATTTGTAGCAATTTGTAGACAGCAAATTGTTACTGAAGGGGGTTGACTGTGGCAGATTCCTAGATCTAGACGAAAAAACAATATCTTGAGGGCGAATATGCTCGCGAGCCCAGATAAAGTTATCCACAAAACCACCAACATATTCAAACTTTATGCACACAAAGAGGTCTGCAACTAAAACACTGTCAATCACCAAAATAACAAACAGATATGGAAGCTGTGCGCATAGTTGTTACGGGAGCATGTCAACATCGTCCTGATTCGCCCCCAAACCACGCCCGACGCGATGTGGATGACGCAGGAAAAAATGCTCCCACGCTTGCGCCGATATCTGCGCGGCGCAAACATCTCACAAGCCGTCGCCGCCTTCGGCTCAGTTGCTGGAACAACGATCAAAGCGCCAAACTGTTGCGCCGACTCACGTTTTTCTGGAGCGACCAAGCGGCGTGGGGTACGGCGAGGCCTGCAGACACATAATGATGGTGACACGCGATGCGAGCATTAGTAATTGGTCACTTTTCGACTTTTGGCGACATTGAAGTACTGCGCGTCGTTGAGCATAAATTATCCGATGCAGCTATCGAATACGACGTCGCGCCATTTAGCAAAAGTATCGCGCGAGGGGACGAAAGCTGGCTCCGTCTCAAGGAAGTAGATGCCTCTAGCTACACCCACCTTCTCATTGTCTGCGGGCCGTTCTGGCGCGAGACATTTATTAAATATCGTTTCGATCTGGATCGCTTCGCCCATTGTGTCCGGATTGGCGTCAATCTCTCGATGATCGAGGATCTCGACGCCTACAACCCGTTCGACACTCTGCTCGGGCGCGACAGCTCCGAGTGGGCAATGCCGGATGTCAGCTTCCTGCATGGCAGCGCGCCGCGCCGCGTCGCGGGCCTTTGCTATGTGAAAGAGCAGAATGAATATGGCGATCGGCAACGCCATGGCGAAGCTGTCCAGCGGCTTCGCGCATTGGCGGAGCGTCACAATCTTGCGATTGTCGAAATGGACACCGAGTGGCCGAGTTTCCGCAATCGCAACGGCCTCAACACGCCGAACGATTTCGAATCGCTCTGCGCGAAGCTGGATGTGATGCTGACCACCCGCCTGCATGGCACCGTGCTTTCGCTGAAACAGGGGCTGCCTGTCATTGCGCTCGACGCCATCGTGGGCGGCGGCAAAGTCACCCGCCAGTGCGGCGCCGTCGGTTGGGAAGAGTGTTTCCAGATCGCCACTGTCGCCGACGATGAGCTGGACGCCGCCCTTCAACGCTGTCTACAGCCGGAAGCCCGCAGCCGCGCCCAAGCGGCGACGGAACGGGCGCGGCAGATCCTCGCCAGCTTCGATGCGGACTTCAGCGCAGCGCTCGCCGGCCCGCCGCAGGCCAAACCCGCCCGCACAGGTCCGGATTTCTGGCCGACGCCGTCACAGCGGTTGAAACGCCAGCTCCGCAAACGCTGGGACAAATATATCGGCCGCCGGTTCCGCTAGGGTGCGAACTCATAAAGCTGAGCGCCCAGGCGACGGATCGAGCTCAGGACTCCGCGGCTCGATCCGCCCCCGCCTTTTCCGCCAGCTCTTTCACGCTCTGCGCTTGATCCTTGGTCGTGATCAACACGGTTTCCGGCGTGGCGACCACCACCATGTCGCTCAAGCCAATCGCCGCGACATGCGGGCCCTCCGACCGAACATAAACGCCTTCACAGGACAGGAGGGTCGCGGGGCCCAGCGTCGCATTGCCATGCTTGTCCCCCTCCTCCGCCAGCGCGATGGCGTCCCACGACCCTATATCGCTCCAGGTCAGAGCGGCTTGGCAGACAACGGCGCGCTCGGTTTTCTCCATCACCGCATAGTCAATGCTGTCTGACGGCGCGCCCTCGAAACTTTCAGCATCCAGCCGCCAACAGTCCCCGCCCCCGAACTTGCCGACATTCTGCTCATAGGACGCTTGATCAACAGCGTCGCGCACCGCCGCGAGCATTTCCGGCCGCCATCGCTGCAGCTCCTCCAGAAAATCGCCCGCGCGAAACAAGAACATGCCGCTGTTCCAAAGATACGATCCGGTCGCCAGATAACTGCGCGCCTTCGTCAGATCCGGTTTTTCGACGAAAGCCGCGACCTCGAAGGCGCCCGCCATGCCAATCGGCGCGCCCGCCCGAATATAGCCATAGGCGACTTCGGGCCGCGTTGGCGTTACCCCGAATGTGACAATCGATCCCTGACGCGCCGCATCGGCCGCGTTGTCGATCAAACGCGTGAACAGCGCCGTCTCTCGAATCATGTGATCCGC
The DNA here is from genome assembly GCA_022760355.1 of Neomegalonema sp. Classification (GTDB taxonomy): domain Bacteria; phylum Pseudomonadota; class Alphaproteobacteria; order Rhodobacterales; family Rhodobacteraceae; genus JALEGB01. The sequence goes on along the minus strand of JALEGB010000020.1, from coordinate 5,789 downwards.
CGGCGTGATCAACAGCAGCGCGTCCGGATCCCCCTTAGCCGCCACAAGCGCCGCCGCGGCGATGGCCGGGGCGGAGCTGCGCGGCGCCGGTTCGAAGATCGCCGCCGCCAATGGCGCGCTGATTTCAGCCGCCTGTTCCGCCACAACATCCTCATAGGCGCCGCTGCAGACGATCATCGGTTTCTTGAACAAGCTGTCGTCGCCCACCCGACGCAATGTCTCCTGCAGCATCGATCGCGCGCTCGTCAGGGGCAAAAACTGCTTCGGCCGCGCCGCCGTTGAAAGTGGCCAGAGACGCGCGCCAGCGCCCCCAGCGAGGACAACAGGCGTCACATAGGCGCCTTTGCTCGCCGTCCGCACGCGCAAGGGCTGCTGATGATTGCTCCGCCGCATCCGGCGCGACAGCAGATCCCGGCACAAATTGAACGCGGGAAACAGATGATACAGGGTGCTGGCCGGGATATGATCGGCCACTGCGCCGCCATCGACATCAAAACAATCGCGCCACCCGCCCGGGATGACGCCGGAGAGATACTCGGCCCGAAGATCCGACAATATCCGTTGCGCCAGGTCGCGGAAATGGTCGTCGCCGCTCACCCGATATTGGCAGAGCGCGGCCTTTAGGAACTCCGTCTGCGGCCAGAGGCGACGTGTTCGTTTCGAAAGCTCGCCATCTAGATACAGCTCGTCGACCAAGAAACGGCCGGACGGATCAAGCCCGATCTCCATCGTTTTCGCAAAGAGCGGATTGGCGAAACCATCAACGGCGTCCCCGGTTAAACGCTCATATTCGCGAATGAGAAACACCCATTCCGCCATATGCCCCGGCTCAATGCGCTGCCGCCGGGGCGGCGCTGGGCGCCAGTCCGCATCAAAATATTCGATCACCACATCCGCGGAACGATCAAAAAATCGCGCCGCGAACAAATGATAGATCTCACGCGCCCGATCGAGAAAGCCGCGTTCGCCAGTGGCCTCATACAGCGCCATCATCGCCTCAAGCGCATGCATATGAGGGTTTTGACGCCGCAATTCGGACGCCGCCTCGACGCCGCCTTCAGGCGCAACCGCCTCGCACCAGCCGCCGGAGCGCACCGCAATACGCGCATCAACGAAGGACAGCGTCTCATCGATCGCTTCGCGAATGCTGGGATCATGGCGTGTGCGATAGAGCCAAGCCAGCGCCAGCAGCGCAAAGGCCTGATCATAGGCGTCTCTTTTCGGATCCACGACCGTCCCGTCCGGGCCAATCAAATGCGCCCATCCTGGCGTCCCGTCCGGAGCCCACGCCTGCTCTCGCACCTTCCGAAAGGCCGCGTGCGCGATGTCGGCGCCTTCCGGGCAAAAGCCGAGCAAGTACGCCGCCGAGTAGACGTAGATCTGCCGAAACTGCACCCGCGTGCGCCGAACCGCTTCGCGATCCGGCGCGCCGTCCAGCTTCAGCCGCTCATAGAAAAAACCCGAAGGATCGCGTCCGTTTGAGGCCCAGAGCGGCAGAGCCTCCTCCACCATCCAGCGCTGAAACGCCTCCATGCGATCCTCCTCAACGACACTTTCCCAGGCTTGGCCAACCGGCCGTCCAGTCGACCTAGCGAAGCCCGCGCCGTCTCGGAAGAAAAATCGCGCGCATACAGGCCGTGCATGTCGCCGGCCTGCCGCGTCGCGCCCCTGCCGCATGCACGGCGGCGGATCTCAGCCTAGCCGCCCTTCGCGCGTTGTCGCAGTTCGCCCTTGCGAACTTTGCCGGTGGAGGTTTTCGGCAATTCCTCGAACAGAACAGTTTTAGGCGCTTTGTAATGCGCCAGATGATCGCGCGCGAAAGCGATCAACTCCTGCTCAGTCACGTTCGCGCCTGCTTTCAGCTCGACAAAAGCGCAGGGCGTTTCACCCCACTTTTCATCGGGCTTGGCGACCACCGCGGCCATCGCCACCGCCGGGTGCTTATACAGCGCGTCCTCCACCTCAATCGACGAGATGTTCTCGCCGCCGGAAATGATGATGTCCTTCGCTCGGTCTTTCAGCTCGATATAGCCGTCTGGATGAACGACGCCGAGATCACCGGTGCGGAACCAACCGCCGCTGAAGGCTTCTTGTGTCGCCTCCGGCTGCTTGTAGTAGCCCATCATCACGATGTTGCCGCGCATGAAGGCTTCCCCGAGCGTCTCACCATCCCAAGGCGTGGGCGCCATCGTCGCCGGGTCCGCAATCATGAGATCCTCCTGGGTCTCATAGGGTACGCCCTGACGCGCCTTCAGCCGGGCCCGCTCCTCCAGCGGTTGATTATCCCAGCCAGGGTCCCAAGCGCAGACGACCGCCGGGCCATAGACTTCGGTCAGCCCGTAAACATGGGTGATGTCAACGCCGAGCGACTCCATTCTCGCGATCACGGCGGCGGGCGGCGGCGCCGCGGCGGTCATCATCGAGATGCGCGGCTCAAACGGCTTGACGCCATCGGTCAACGCCTCCGTCATCATCCCCATAATGATTGGCGCGCCGCATAGATGCGTAACGCCATGTTCCTGGATCGCGCCGAAGATGCTTTCGCGACTGATGCGCCGCAAACAAACATGAGTTCCGGCCAGCATTGTAATCGTCCAAGGGAAGCACCAACCGTTGCAGTGGAACATCGGCAGCGTCCAAAGATACACTGGAAAATGCGGCATCGGCCAGGTGACGATATTCCCGGTGGCGAGCAGATACGCGCCCCGATGCGAATAGACGACGCCCTTCGGCCGCGCCGTTGTCCCGGAGGTGTAGTTCAGCGTAATCGCGCGCCACTCATCCTCGGGCGGACCATACGCATAGGTTGGATCGCCCTCGGCCAGCAACGCTTCATAATCCAGCGCCCCGATGCGCCGAGGGGACGCCAGCGTCGGGTCGATCGCGTCAACCAACAGGGGCGGCGCCGCCATCCCCGCCACCGCGGCCTCCGCCAATTCAACGGACGCGCTGTCGACAATCAAAATCTTCGCGCCGCCATGCTCCAGAATATACTGGATCGTCGGCGCATCGAGCCGGGTGTTGATCGCATTCAGCACACCGCCCGTCATCGGCACGCCGAAATGCGCTTCCACCACCTCGCCAATATTCGGGGCGAGAATGGCGACGACGTCCCCCTTGCCGACGCCACGCGCCGCCAAAGCCGATGCGAGGCGGCGGCACCGGGCCTCCATTTCTGCGTAAGTGCGGGTCTGGCCGTCCGTGATGATCGCTGGCCGCTTCGGATAGACGCGCGCTGTCCTTTTCAGCATGCTCATGGGCGAAAGCGACACATGGTTCGCCGGGTTTTTGGCAAGCTCCGGAGCGACGTCTGGTGAGAACGCGTCGGTCATTCGCCCCTCCATTCCGGCATCGGCTGCTTGGCGACGAACGCGCCAATGCCCGCCTCGGCGTCCAGCGCCATCATATTTTCCGCCATCGTCCGCCCCGCGAAGGCGTAGGCCTCCTCCAGCGACATCTCCGCCTGATCGTAAAACGCCCGCTTGCCGATCTTGAGCGCTTTCGGTGATTTGCCGGCGATCCGCTCGGCAATCTCAAGCGCTTTGGCGTCAAGCTCAGCTTCCGGGACGGTCCAATTGATCAGCCCCATCTCCGCCGCCCGCGGCGCCGGGACGAAATCGCCCAGAACCAGCATCTCCATCGCATGTTTTCGAGCGACATTGCGCGACAGCGCCACCATCGGCGTTGAGCAAAAAAGGCCAATATTGACCCCGGATGTGGCGAAGCGGCTGTCGTCCGCCGCCAGCGCCAGATCGCACGCGGCCACCAGCTGACAGCCTGCGGCGGTGGCGATTCCCCGAACCTTGGCGATCACCGGTTGCGGCAATCGAACGATGCTCATCATCATCTTCGAGCATATTGCGAACAGCTGCTCGAAATAGGCGCGCCCGCCATCAGGGTCGGCCCGACGCGCAGTCATTTCCTTCAGATCATGGCCTGCGCAGAAATGCTTGCCAGAGCCCTGTAAAATAACCGCCTTCACCATTGCGTCCGCGGCGATCTCATCCAGCGATGTTTGCAGCGCGCGCAGAACGTCTTCGGACAGCGCATTCAGGGATTTGGGCCGGTTCAACGTAAGCGTCGCGACGCCGCCCGCCTTTTCAACCCCGACCAGAGCCGCCTGCGACTCGGCGACAGCTTGATTAGACATCGCTTCCTCCTGTCTTGTGTTTGCCGCAACTATCGAGCGATCGCTCTGGCGGTGTCCAGTTTCTTGCGGCGCAAATGTTACGCTAATTTTACAATCTAAATGCAGGGAGACCGCCATGATCGGCCGCCTCAACCATGTCGCCATCGCAGTACCAAACTTGGCCGCCGCCACCGCCCAATATCGGGATACGCTGGGCGCAAAAGTATCGGCGCCGCAACAAGAGCCCGACCATGGCGTGACGGTGGTGTTCATCGAACTGCCGAACACAAAGATCGAGTTGCTCGAGCCGCTGGGCGAGACATCGCCGATTCGCGGCTTTCTCGAAAAAAGCCCAGCCGGCGGCATCCATCATATCTGCTATGAGGTGGATGACATTCTCGCGGCGCGCGACAAGTTGAAGGATGCAGGCGCGCGTGTGCTGGGTGACGGCGAACCAAAGATTGGCGCGCACGGCAAACCAGTGCTGTTCCTGCACCCGAAAGATTTCAACGGCGCGCTGGTCGAGCTTGAGCAGGCGTAACCGGAGCTTCTGACCATGACCTGGACTGGCGCAATCGTACTGTACTCATGCTTTTTCTTCCTGGTGCTGCTGGTGATCTTGCCATTTGGCACAGCCTCGCAACAGGAGAGCGGCGATGTGGAGCCCGGCACGCCTGCGAGCGCGCCGTCTGAGGTCAACATTCAGCGCAAATTCCTGTGGTCCGCCATCGGCGCCTTGGCGCTCGTCGGCCTTGTGACCCTCATCATGGAGTTCGAGATCGTCACCTTGCGCGATCTCGACTTTCTGATGCCGCACCAGCTGCGGACCGGCGCGGACGGCTAGGGTCGAACCCCCTTCATGAAAAGGTCCAAGCGCGCCTTTAGCTCATCGGCGCGCTTGAGCTCGCACTCCCAGACCACCATCGCTCGCCATCCGCGTTCGGCCAGCGCTGTCAGATGCTGCGCATCCCGCACGCGGTTGCGACCGATTTTGGCAATCCAATAGTCGGCATTCGCCTTCGGAATGCGCGCCCCTCGCTTGCAGTCATGACCGTGCCAAAAGCAACCATGAACGAAGATCGCCTTGCGCCGGCCAATAAAGGCGATGTCCGGCTTCCCCGGCAATTCCGCGCGGTTGAGGCGATAGCCTGACCAACCCAGGGCGCGCAACATCGCACGCACTTCGCGTTCTGGCCGCGTATTGCTGCTTTTGACCCGCCGCATCACCTCGGAGCGGTCAAGCGGCTGGGCTGGCGCGCGCCGCATCTGCGATGGCCCCCTTAGATAGAGAAAAATCGCGCCAGCTCTACAAATTGGCCCGATGCTTGCTTAAGTCCGCCCACCTACGCCGCAGTGTTGCTCCCTCGCGCTGCGCGTAGACCAACGGGAGATGCGCTTAGAATGCGGGTTTCTGAGCTGCACCCCGTTTATAGCGCGCGGATGGCCGCGGCGGGCGCCTTTTGGCGCGGCGCACGCGGCCATCCGTGTCATTCCTCCGCGATCCGCACGTCGCCGCAACAGCGCCAGGCGCACCGATACGTCGCCCAGGCGTCGAGTTAGGGCTAGAGCATTTTCGAAACAATTGCGGTCATGAAAATGCTCTATCTCTTTGAGTGGTCGCGATTTCCGAGTCATCGAATGCGCGCATTCGATTTGAAAT
>JALEGB010000019.1 GCA_022760355.1 Neomegalonema sp. | reverse complement strand
GTTGGAGGCGGAGAAGGATCCGGCGAAGTGGAAGCCGAAATACCCTTATCAGGGCGAAGAATGGCGTGACTGGCTGATCGCCAAAGATCGCGGGGAGACGCCGAAGCTGCCGAAGGAGTAGCCTGGCCGCCCCGCCAGAGCATCGCAGGCTTGGGCGGGCGGAGGGGTGCGGCTGGGGACGCCGGCCCCTTCAACAAGCTCTAAGTCTCAGTTCGGTCGCGATTTGCGAGCCGTTAGATGGGGCCATCTAACTTCAAATCGAATGCGCGCATTCGATGACTCGGAAATCGCGACCACTCAAAGAGATCGAGCATTTTCATGACCGCAATTGTTTCGAAAATGCTCTATTTCCCCGCCGCCGTCAGGCAGCCCACCATGCTGCGCGCCACCCCGCGCAGCAGCGCGCTGTAAAAGCCGGGGCCGGGCGTCAGCTTCGCGCCCGCCGGATCAAGCGTCGCAATCCGCAATGAGGCCTCCCGCGCCAGCATCGTCGCCACCGGCGCCGGCCGCCGTCCCTCGACAAACAGGCAGTCCGCGCCCGCCCGTTTCAGCTCCTGCGCCAGCTTCATCACCCGCCCGGCCGAGGCGCGCGCGCCGACCGAGCCGACGGAATGCGTTCCAAATCGGTGTTCAAAATACTGGGTGGAGTCATGCAGCGTCACGAAGCGGCGCTCTCGCACTGGCGTCAGCTGCGTCCGGAGCTCAGCGATCAGCAAATCCATCTCCGCCCGCGCCGCCGCCGCATTCGCAATATAACGCGGCGCATGGGCCGGATCGATCTCCGCAAGGCGGAGCGCGATGGCGTCAAGCCACAGCTTCGCATTGACCGGGTCCAGCCAGATATGCGGATCCAACGCGCCAACGGGCGGTTTCGCATGCGCCTTCTTCGCTGACGCGTCGCCGGCCTCATGCCGATGCGCGCCGCCCGGGCGCGCGCCCAGCACGCGCACCCCCGCAACCCGAGCCAGCGTCAGATGCTGCGCGCCCTCCCCCAACGCTGCGACCGCACGCGCCGGCCCAGGCTCAAACGCCGGCCCGATCCAGACAATCAGCTCCGCCTTTGCGAGCATGCGCGCCTGTTGCGGCCGCAAGGCCAAAGCATGCGGCGAACTCTTTGCGGACAGCATCAGCTCAGGGACGCCAACCCCCTTCATCACCTGCGCCACCAGCGAGTGAACCGGCGCGATTGAAACGACGACGCGCGGCGCCGAGGGTTTCGCCGCAACGCTCATCGCCGCCAACTGCGCAGCCAGAATCACCGCCGCCACCACAGCGCCTCGCCGGCGCGCCCCGCTTTGCATCAACTCTCTCTCCAGCATAAGCCGCCGCGATAACGGACGGCCCCCAAGCCGAACCGATTAGATAAAACAAGGTGACAAGACAATTGCGATGGCGGCGTCTTCCTCATTCATTTCCAGTACTCATTCAGAGATCCGCAACCTCGGGTTGATAACCTTACCATCGTTTCGAGCCGAGGAGCCGAGAAATGGAAAAGGACGCCAATATCGCCGCCATGCTGGAGCGCGAGAGCCGTATTCTGCAGCTGTTTGGCGACGACGTAGACGGAATCATGCAAGATGTGCGGGACGAAATGCTCCGGTCAAACCGGACCAACCGCGCGTTCTCGGTGATCCAGGTGACCTTCGATGCGCAAGCCAAAGCGCCATCGTCCGCGCAGGACGGCATGCGTCGCAAGCTCATCGCAACCTTGCAGTCCCGATTCCGAGAAAAATTCCGCCCCACAGACCGTTCAGGCGTCTGCGGCCCAACGAAATTCCTGTGCGTCCTGCCAGAGACCGACGTCAGCGGGGCCTGGATTGCCGCCGAAAAACTTGTGCTGGGCCAGTTCTCTAACTTGGCGAGCCGCGCAACAAAAACATTTTGCGAATTCAAAGTCAGCTGCGCTGACTTCAATCCGGCGCAAGCAGAGTGTGAAATGTTCTTCGATACACTCTCGGCGTCAGCCCGCGTGATCACGCGGGCCGGTCTGGAAACCGCAGCGCCCGTCTAACTCAATTGCGGCGCTTGCGCCCATCATTCACGCGCACCGGAACCGGCTTGGCTCCTTCTTTGCGGCGAGCCGCGGCGGCGGCGGCGGCGGCCAAGCCAGCGACAACAGCGATAATTACTGCGCTTTCCGGCGTCACGAACGCAGCGCCCGCCAAAATATCTGTCGATGCGACGGCTGCGCCCGATGTGGCCACAAGACCAAATGTAACGGCGGCGCCGGTCAAAAGCCGCATATCTGTCTCCCTCACCATGTGTCTGTCATATGTTGTGCGACGCGGCGCGAAAATCCAGATCAAAGAGCCGTTGACAGCCGCCAATTCGCAGCTTCCAGCATGATTCGCGGTCCTTCGCGGAACGCTCGCCCCCTTCAACCGCATCGCATTTGCGAAATTCGATCGGATCCTCAGCAAATAAGGGATCTCCAGCAAATTAGGCGCCGAAAGCCGCCGGTTATCCGCCGCTCGTTAATTGCCGATGCGCCAGCAACATGCCCCGCAAGGTAATATCTTGGTCCAACTGACAGCGCATATCGAAACTGTCGCGAAACGCCGCCGCATATCCGCCAGACACAATCACGTGGGTAGACGACAGATCCGAGCCCAGCTCAGCTGCAATTTTACCGCACATGAATTGGATCATGCCGACATAAGCCCAGTAAAAGCCGGACTGCATCGCCCCCAATGTCGAACGACCAATGACCCGCTCTGGTCGAACAATCTCAATCTTCGGAAGCTGCGCCGCAACCCGATGCAGACTTTCCAGCGACAGCGCCGGACCCGCGGCAATCGCGCCGCCCACATAGGCGCCCGACTGGCCAACGACGTCAAAAGTCGTCCCCGTGCCGATATCGACGACAATTGCGGGCGCGCCATAATAGGCCTTGGCCGCCAGCGCATTGACCAGCCGATCCACGCCAGCATCCTTCGGCGCGTCGATATCGATCTCGATCCCCAGCGCGCACCGATGGCGATTCAAGACCAACACGTCACGCCCGAACACCCGCCCGGCCGCATCGGCGACCCGATCGGTCAGAGCCGGCACGGTGCTGGCGAGAACAACCGCGCTGCTGGCGGCGAACTCTGAAGCGCCCGCAATCAAGGACCGCAGGGTGATCTCGTAGAAATCGCCGGTCCATTTTGGCTCGGTCGGCAATCGAAACCGTTTGAGAATCCGATCGCCGCGCGCCACGGCGACAACGATATTCGAGTTGCCGATGTCAATCAGCGAGATGATGGGCGCTAATGCCGAGGACATATAAATCTTCTTCACGCAGGTTTTCGGGCGCAAAGCGTCACGCTGCGCCTGCCTACGCCACCTCGGCCGTGCTCCATGCGCGCGTCAACCGTTGAGCGCGTTCCCGGCGCGATTTTGCGCATTGCGACGCTCCGCGCCCGGTGCGCAGCCGAGAACGGGCTAGGAAGCGCTGGCTCGGCCAGATTTATGAGTTCGCACCCTAGGACACGGACTCATAATTTCGCAGCCAAATTCGGATGGCTGCGAGCTTTGTTAGAGCGAGGAAGTTTGCGGC